>NZ_CP043661.1:6020657-6325821 GCF_014217565.1 Kribbella qitaiheensis | reverse complement strand
CCAGGCGAGCGCGGAACTGGCACAGGTGTCTCGGTTCCCCGCCCCGGAACCCGTCGCCCTGGGGAAGCCTGGAACGGGTTACCCCATGCCGTGGTCGGTCCAGACATGGCTGCCGGGAACGATCGGCTTTGATGCCGACCCGAGTGGGTCGGACGCTTTTGCCGAGGACCTTGCTGTCTTCATCGCAGCCCTGCGGGACGCCGAGACGCGGGGGGCGGCTTTTCGGCGGCGAAGGTCGTGGCGGTGTTCTCGCTCAGCACGACGATTGGATGGCGAAATGCTTCGAGGAGAGTAAGGGGCTGCTCGACGTCCTCCGGCTGCGCCAGGTGTGGAGCCACTTTCGGGAGTTGCCACGCACGGGTGCCGACGTGATGAGCCACGGTGACTTGATTCCCGGCAATGTACTGGTCGCGGGCGACCGGCTCAGCGGCGTACTCGACACCGGCGGCTTCGGCCCGGCCGACCCCGCGCTGGATCTGGTCAGCGCCTGGCACCTGTTGCAGCCAGGCCCGCGGGAAGTGCTCCGGCGGACGCTGGTCTGTGCCGATCTGGAATGGGAGCGCGGCAAGGCATGGGCGTTCGAACAGGCGATGGGTGTTGTCTGGTACTACGTCGAGAGCAATCCGGCGATGAGCAGAATGGGGCGCCGGACACTCGACCGCATTCTGGAGTCGATGGAGTGATGTCGCCCGATCGCAGGCCGGCGAATCACCCCCCGTCTTTACTGAACTTAGCGTCGTTGACGAGTTGCTCCCGTGCCGAACGGCGATTCGACAGCTTGGACTCGAGCTCCTGCCACGACATTGGAGGGTTGCTGTATTGGAGCGATGGTTTCTCCGTGGCGGCTGTGTTTGTTCACGACGCACCGCTGGTCGACGTGACCTTGGCCAGCGCGCTGCGCAGGGTGGCTTCGTCGGTCGGTATGGCGTCGCGGCACACGATCCGGCCAGCAGGGTCAATCACGACAGTCGAGTCCATCGCCTTCACCCCGAACGCACCACTGAGCGCCCTGCTGGTGTCGCGGACGTAGCTGTAGCGCGCGGCGAAAGCCTGCAAGTCCGTGGCAGGGCTGCGCAGCCCCGGACTGGTCACGCCGCCAGGCCCGCCGCGGCCCGGACCGCGAGCGCGTCCAGGACCGCGACGTGCGCTGGCGGGACGGTCGCCTCCAGCAGCACCTGGCCGTCGCCGGCCGGAGAGAACGTGAGCCGCGTTCAGGCGCCAGGTGCTGTTGCCTGAACGCCCGGAGACATCGAGCGCCACAACTGGGCCGCGCCGATGATCGTGGCGAGGCGGAAGACGACCAGGACTGCTGCCACTGCGGCCAGGCCAGCATGGTCACCGGACAACTGGTGGCCGACCTCTCGACCATCCGCGACAGCTACCACTGCGGCGAATACGACCAGGATGGCTGCGGTGAGCCGGGTAGGTCGCCGCCACACCCACCCAGCCAGAGCCAGCGAAACCACGACCAGCGCAGCGATCGACACCGGCGATTCCAGTTCCATCCCGAGAACCGTCTCGCCGTGTGCGGCCTCACCTTCGGCGGCCGCCGACTCCGGCGCCTCATCGTGGTAGGCGCCTTCTCCGGCCTCGCCGGTCTGCACCGACTCGGTGCGCGACTCGCCTCCGGTTCCGTGTTCAATGGCCGCGCCGACGACCAGCAGCGCCGCGGACGCCATCAGCAGAACAGCCAGCACCGCGGGAAGGCTCACCCGCGCCATCCACCTGGTCTTCACGAACGCGCCTCGGATCGCCCGGAGCGCGGTTTGGCAGCGGTGCTGGGCATGCCCAGATCTGCCGGCCCGGCCTCCGTGGTGCATGCTGCCGGCCGGTGGCGTCGCCGCATGATCCAGACCACTCCGACCGCGGCGGTGACCGCCACGAGTCCGAGGACCGGCCAGAACACGGCGCCAACGAGTGACGCGGCACCAAGCCCACCCAGCACGGCCAGCAGCGGCCCGGCACAGCACACCGCGCAGGCCGCCACCGCCGCGCCGGCGGCCGCGATCCCGGTCCACGGACGCCCCATCCGAGAAGACCCGGGATCCGGCCTCACCTCAGTACCCCGAACGGTTCGCTGTTCGTGGCCCGCGCCTTGGCCGGTGTGGTCAACTCGACCATCACCGGTCCTGGTGGTGTCGCAGCGGTCACGCACCCGCACCCGGGCCCGCAGGCCCCCACCGGCGCGGGTGCGCCGAGCTGGTCGTGCAACTCGGTCAGCCGCTCGGAGAACGCCGTGAGCTCAGCGACCCGGCGATCGGCCTCCGCGATCCGGGCCGCGATCATCGGCCGCAACTGATCGCGGACCGAGGCACACACTCCCTGGTCCCAGACCGCGAGCAGGTCGCGGATCTCGTCCAGTGGTAACCCCAGCCGCTTGCCGGAGGCGATGAACTCCAGCCGCCCCAGCGCGGTGTCGTCGTACAGCCGGTACCCGGCGGCCGACCTGGCCGCCGTCAGCAACCCGGCCTGCTCGTAGAACCTCAGCGTGGACGCCGGCACCCCACTGCGCTCGGCCAGCTGCGAAATCCGGTACATGCCCACGACGGTAAACCTTCAACTCGACTAGAAGGTCAAATCGGCGCCCGTCCAAACTGCCGCCGGGAGATCGGCGCCTGCATCCGGTCCAGCACGCTGCGGGCTGTACACCTCGACGCGAAGTTGGTTGTCAAGTTCTCGGCGCTAAGGTCAGCCATCCCGCGGTACTGGAAATCCTCATCGGCTTCGGCGGACCCAGCGGGATCCGGGCGACCAGCCGCCGCAAACTGACCGCGATCGCCACCAAACACGCACCCACCGCCGTACCCTCGAAGCGAGGACCACAGCCGATCCGTCCCTGGTCGACATCAACGGCACACCGGCGGAGCTGGCTGAGGCACTGGGATCGTGGGTGGAGTCGTCAAGCGGCGTCGTGTCGCTCGCCCTGGTACTACGCCGCAACGCGGCAGATGCCTTGCTAGTGGCGCCTGCAAAACAGAAGCTACAGATTCTCACGATCGAATTGGCCGCCGGGAACGCGGCCCTGTGTCGTGCCCCGACTGCCCTCGTCGCCCTGACCGAACTCGAGGAGCCGGCACCTTCACACCATGGGCTGACAGCCCTTAGGAGGCCCACGAGTCATGTGCTCGGAGGAGATATCCCTTACCAGCTTCGGCCCTTAGCGTTAGCGCAGCCGCCGCAATAGGAGGACGCGTCATGCACCGTATCGTCATTTCAGCCCTGCTGATGACCGCGACCATCGTCACCGCAGGTTCCGGCGGTACTCCCGCGACCGGCTCGCAGCCTGACCTCTGCGCGCCGGCGAAGCACCTCCGAATGCCTGGGGCTGCCTATCAGGTCAATGCGTGCCTGGCCGATCTAACGACCGCCGGAACCGTCACGACCGGCCACACCAACCCCGCCGACTACACCGGCCTCACCCACGCCGCCCTGCCGCAACAGTCCGGCGTACCCGGGGTGCAGATCGACGGCTACTTCCCAGACTCGTCGACCACCAACACCAACCATGGCTGGAACCACGACTCCCAGTTCGTACTCCGGCTGCCGACCCACTGGAACGGCGGCCTCGTCGTGTCCGGCTCGCCCGGTGTCCGCGCGCAGTACGCGAATGACAAGGCCATCTCCGACTGGGTTCTAGCGCACGGTTTCGCTTTCGCGGCCACCGACAAAGGCAACACAGGCAGCAATTTCTTCACCGACGGGATCCGGCCGGGAGACGCCATCGTCGAGTGGAACCTCCGGATGACCCAGCTGACACTGGCCGCCCGCGCCACCGTGACCGCCCGCTACGGAAAGCCACCCGCGCGGACGATAGCCGCCGGCATCTCCAATGGCGGCTACCTCGTCCGCTGGCAACTCGAGAACCACCCCGAGCTGTACACCCGCGGCGTCGACCTGGAAGGAACCCTCTGGAGCCGGAACGGGCCGAACCTCCTGACGTTCCTGCCGCCCGCCATCCGCGGCTACGAACGACCAAACGGTCCCGACCACAATGCGATCGTTGCCGCAGGGTTCGATCCGCGCTCGGACTTCCTCTGGAACTACCACTACACCGTCTACTGGAAACTGACCCAGCGCATCTACGCGAGCGAACTCGACCCGTCGTACCACGGCACCGAGGCCGACTACGTCTACGCCGCCCGACCGCAAGCCCAGCAGGCCGTAGGACGGATCGCTCTCACCGGAAGGATCGGTCGCCCACTCATCACCCTGCAGGGCACCCTGGACAGCCTGCTCCCCATCACCCAGGACTCCGACCGCTACGCCGCTATGGTGAAACAGTCCGGACGCCAACGGCTCCACACCTACCGACGCATCGACGGCGGCAACCACGTCGACGGCCTGGTCGACACCTTCCCCGACCTCCTCAACCCACTCGTCCCGCCGTTCCAACACTCGATCACCGACGACTCCCGACAGCCCGGCGTCGGGTGACAGGTCTCGCGATGGGCAGTAAGGGGCCCACCTGGGTAGCCGGTTACCTGGTGGATCGCGCCGCGGAGGTGGATCGCGCAGAGGTGGCGCGGGCTCCGGCTTCGAGCGGCCGGTAGCCGCAGCGGGGGCGAGGTCTAGTACTACCACCCCGACGCTCAGCTCGCAGGCAGCCAGCAGTACCTCTCGCACTGCTGATGCAGCGAGCTTGTCCAGCTCTCCGGTCACGACTACCCGTACCTGACCATCGTCGACCTGCATCGCTCCCGATGCCGCGGTACCGGCCGTCAGGGGCCGCGGGTTCGAGGATCCTGCGCCGGCGGCATTTGCATCACCTCCGTTACCGATCCCAGCACGACCGCACCGGTTCAACAATGACCTGGCGACCATTGGGCCGACTGCGCGCAGGGCTCCCTCCTCGGCCACCCAATCTCACCCGCGTTCGGTTCGTTGGCTGGGGTCAGATGAGCTCGATCAGGGGAAATCCGGCAGTGGCGCCGCTGCGAGATGACAAAGTTCTGCCGGCGAGTGGCTCTGCTGAACCGCTCAATGCCGTGCTCCGCCGCCAGGTATTTACCGGATCTCGAATGGTCCGATGTCGATGGACGCACCGAGCACTCGTGGGCCACCGTCGATGTCGGTGGCCGAGGCGTTACCGGTTCGGCCCTTGTCGACGATGTTGCGAGCTGAGGCGTAGGAGCGATAACTCGAGAAGTCGGCGGAGCGTCGCTCGGGGTAAGGCCCGCTGCTGTTGTTGAACTCGCTGTCGCGGGTCTTGATGCTCGTGTCGAGCAGCTCGAGGTTGTTGGAGAAGTGCTCGCTGGTACTGCCGCCGCTGCGCCGGTAGGTGGTGGCCCTGGACTCGGCGCGGACAAGGATGTTGTTACGGACAGTCGTATTGGTGTTGGCCAGATGGGCGGCCTGTTCTTCCAGGTTGATGATCTGGTAGCGGAAGCCGCTCAGGATCAGGTTGTTCTCGATCACGACACCGCTCATGCTGCCCAGGTTGATGCCCTGACTGTCATAGGTCTCACAGACGTTGTCGCGGAAGGTGATATCGCGGATCTGGTAGCTGCTGGCGCTGTTGTTCTGCGCGATCAGGCACTGCCGGGACACCCGGAGGCAGTAGTTGTTCTCGATCAACGTGCCAGCCGAAGGCGTACCGTTGTTGTAGGTCTGAAAACAGTCGGTGTGCGGGTTGTCCTTGCTCGAGAACTCGTTGATGTCGTGAATGTAGTTGTAGCGGAAGGTGTGTCGTCCCCAGAACCGGATCCCGTCGACATCGTAGCCCTGCCCGGTCCGGTCCTTGTGCAGGTCGTAGATGTTGTTGCGTTCGACAACGGTTCCGGTGCCGTCCTCGATGAACATGCCGATGCTCTCGATACCCGTGACCGTGTTCTGGGCGACCAGGCCGTTGTTGCAAGACCCTCGCTCGCAGGAGATCCCGTAGATCAGCTTGCCACCGTTGACGAGATTGTTCACGATCTTGATCCCGTCCCCGGCAAACACGATTCCCGACTTCGGCGAGTTATAGTCGCCGCCGACCACCGTGAACCCGTCGAGCGTTGCGCCCTTTCCTCGCACGACCGCACCCTTGATCCGCGAGATCCCGTTGGATCGCACCACCACGCCGCCCTTGTCCAGGTTCACTGTCTGGTCTCGATAGTCGCCGGCCCGGACACACACAATCGCGCCTGAGCCAACCCTCGAAATAGCGTCATTGATCGAGCCACCGGGGTCGACATCTACAGTGCAGTCGCTGGTCTGCGGATTGCCATTGCCCGACGTACCGTAGTCGATCGCCGCTCGGACGTCCGCCTGCCCCGGCGCCGCCGCAGTCAACTGCGCAGCCGCAACCACGGCTGCCGATGTCATGATGGTGAGCGCCATTCTCAAAGCTTTGGTGGAAGAGATTCGGTGCTTCATCGGACCAGCCCTCCATATATTTGTTGGTGTTGATCAATCTGGTGAGGAGTGGTTTCTAACTACCGAGCCGCCGCATAGGTCACAGACAAAGTAATCTCGGGCCCCGATCTCAGGAACCTGTACGCCGTACTACCGGGATTCCGCTCGAAGCGGACTCGGAGCTGAGTGCGACCGGACCGGTTGATCGCGGCAACACCGGTCGGGGAGAAATCTGTGGACGAGACCGACCCCATGCTGAACGCAGCAATAGCTGCGCTGGCCGCGGCTGTCGATGCGCTGGACCAATCGCCTGCATCCGTTGCGCATTCGTCGAAACAGCCAGTCTTGACATCGACCACCAACCGATTACCGGTTGGATCGGCCCATGGATTACCGGACCCACCTGCGTACCTAACGGTGAGCCAGGCTCGGGTGATGGAAGCGCCGTCCGGTATCGCACCGGTATCGAAGGACAGCAGGGCGCGATTCTCTTTGCCGTCAACACCTCTGCCGATAGCGAGGTCGGCCGAAGTGCCCACAGTCGCACCGGAGCCGTCAGCCGCGGCCTTGACGTAACCGTCCTCAGACTCGACACCTGCGAACGTTGTGGAAGGTGGAGGAGGCGTGCCTGCGTTGTCCAAACCCCAGAAGCGGCCTATCTCCCCCGCTGCGCAGATCCCGATCGACAGAATGTAGGGCGCCGCAGTACCGCAGTTCTGACTGCCGGTGCCTGGGTAGACCGGTTGACCGTGACTCATTCCGGTGATCGAGTAGGTCTCGACAGCGTCGCGGCCGTCCGGCGTGCGGTACACGTTGTGCGGATAGCCGTTTACAGTGTCCGACAGATCCACTGTCTGGTCAGCGCCGGCAACATCGGTCCACTGTTCCATCAGTTCATTGAGGTTGCTATAGGCAACTGTCGAGTCACTGGCGCCATGCCAGATCGACACCTTCGGCCGCAGACCGCTATAAGCTGACGCGGCCCGGACTTTGGCGCCCCACTGGGACGGGGTGAGATTCACACCGGGCGACTGGCAAGAGAACGCCTCGACCAGCGTCGAAGCGCACCGATACGGGAGACCAGCGACGACCGCACCACCGGCGAACAGTTCCGGGTAGGTCGCCAGCATGACCGCGGTCATCGCGCCCCCAGCGGAAAGCCCCGTCACGAAGATCCGCGAGGTGTCCGAACTCTGATCGGCGACCATCCGGTCGACCATCTGCTTGATCGACAACGGCTCTCCAGCCCCACGAGCCGTATCGGAGGTCTGGAACCAGTTGAAACACGAACTCGAATTGTTCGCGGACTGCTGCTGCGGCAACAGCAGCGCGAAGCCCCACCGTTGCGCCAACTCCACCCAACCAGGTTCATCGTCGTAAGCCTGGGCCGACTGCGTGCAACCATGCAGGGCCACAACCAGTGGCCGACCGGATCCGATGCCTGGTGGCAGGTAGCGAAACATCCGCAGGTTGCCAGGATTCGTTCCGAAACCTGTTACCTCTGTAATCGATGCAGCCGCAGCCGCAGGCGCCCGGCCAACCGCTGCCAAGATGAGGAAACCCAGGACAGTCAACGCGACACAGACTCGTTTGCGCATGCGGACCTCACTAGCCGGATCGAGTGGTGTCCCGAGGATTCCCGGTCAGCTCTTTCGACGCCAGAGGCGCGCGATCCACAGATTGGCCCGAGCGTATGTGCGGGAGACCCACCATTACCTGCCTTACGTGGCCTCGCGATCGTACGACGTGGCAGCTTGGCCCTGCTTGCACAAAGCAGTGGGTCGGGTGTTCAGACGTGATGACGACCGAGCCCCGAAGAGTGCAATGCGGTCAGCTGACGGCAGATCCCGCAGCCACCCGGCAGACGGCGGCACTAGTTCACGATGGCCGAGATCGTTTGGGTGGACCGTGTCGTCGGCGATCATCGTCGTGGGGTCCCAGTAGACCGGTGCCGTAAGAACCACTTGCGAATACCGGTCTGCAACTCGGCGAAGCTGATCGTTGTAGCTGTCAACGAGAGCGTCGGATCCCTTGTTGTGAGGGGAACGCTGCGAATAGTCCAAGAGATACGGCTGCCCGACAGCGACCGCCAAGGCTCGAGGAGCCATGGCGGCGAAGCATTGCGACGGCGCCGAAGCTCCGTCACCGTCGACGTACGAATGGCCGTAAGCGAAGAGACTGCGCACCATTTCATTCATCTCAGATGATCAACACACGGCCGGCTCTGTCTCAGCTGCATGATCGCCGGCCGATGAGCGCCAGAAGGCATTGGTTGCCCTTGGCCCGTTTATGGCAGCGGTCGGTCTCGGCGTCATCTGCGGGTCGACACCTTCGCTTCGAGCTGACTTGACGGGCCGGTCTCCTGACCCGCCAAGCCGGGACCGTCAGCTCGCCACGACAGGCAGCAGCGACAGTCGGTAGAGGGTCTCCCCCTTCTCCTCGTCGACGATCGCCACCCGGATCTCGTCCGGCTCGTACCTCAGCCGCGGCACCGCGAAGACCGCCGTCGCCGGACGATCCTCGTATGAGGCTGTGTAGCTGAGGAACCGCCAATCCCCCTCGTCCCAGTGGTCGCGGATGTCGGACCGCAGGAGTCCGTTCACCGCCCGGTACGCGCCGCTACGCAACAGTTGCTGCTGCGTAGATGCCAGCGGCACCTCGTACGAGGCCGTACCGGCCAGCGGGTGTGTCAGCCGGACCTTGAGCCGGCGGAGCGGCATCAGCCAGTGCCGGTCGAGCTCGGACGAGAAGGTGACGAACAGCATGGCGACACCGAGCGCTACTACCACCGCGGAAGGACTCGGCGTTGACCACCAGCCTGTGTCGGCCGTCAGGGCCAGGACCGCCACAAGCAGGAGCAGCCCGGCCCTGGCGAAGGACCGCCACGAGACCGGAGTAGTTGCAGAGCCGGCGCAACCGCAAGACGATTCTGGAGCAACCACTCGCGCATAACCGAGGTAGGCAAGGAAGCCCACGGCCAGCGCAGCGGCCGCGAGGGCATCCACGGTCCATAACGGCGGCACTAGCAAGGCCGTGCCGATGACCAGCTCCAAGCCACCCACAGCGCGGAAGGCAGGCTCCGCCCGCTTCTCGCCGACCAGAGACGACAAGGCTGTGCGGCGGGCTCTGGCACCGACCAGAGATCCCACAAGCTTCCCGTAGGACGACCACACCAGCAGCGCGCCGATCACCAACGCCTGCAGGCCCGCAACCTCTTCAACCATGAGCGGACCTCCCTAGGCCGCTGCGTAGATGGTGGCGACATCGATCTCGTTGGTGTCCGGCCGCCATGCACCGATCACCTGCGCATGCTTGCCAACCTTGAGCATCGACAGGTCGGACACCGCGGCCGTGCCGTTGTACACGGCGGCACTTGTGCCTGGTACGACGTGGCCGACGATCTTTTGGCCGTTGTGGTCCAGGTGCAGCACATTCCGGCCGATCGCGGTGACGTGAACCTTCAGGTTCACGATGTTCACCCAGACCGACTCGGCGGCCAGGGTACCGTCGGGCATCAGCACGCCGCGGGCGTAGAGGCCGTCGCCGACCTTGACCTGGTCCAGGGTGGTCGGCCTGAGCTTCCAGATGCTCGTACCACCCGTGAGACGGATCCGGTGCAACCTGCCGTCGGAGCCGGAGACCAGGATCAAGCTCCCGTCCCTGGCCGTGACCCGGCCCTCTGCGAAGTTCGGGTCGGGTGCGCCGGGCTCGGGACTTTGCGAGCGGGCCGCGAAGGCGGTCTCGGGTGCGAGCGACCCCATCGCGGTCGCGCCGACGAGGGACGCGGTAGTGCCCAGCGCGGCGGCTGTGAGCAGGGTCCGGCGATCCAAGGTGTTCGTCATTGGTCTGTCTCCCTCAGCCTGCGTTGACCGAGCACGGGATCAGGCCGGCGTTCAGACTCGCGATCGAGCTGAACGCTGCCGGGGTCAGGTCGATGATGCGGTTCGAGGCGCAGGTCCCCCCGCAGCAAGCCCGCTCGCCGCAGAACAGGTCAGTTTGCGGACCGCAGTCGGCGATGGAGGTGACAACCCTGGCCCCGTTGCACAGGTTCGTCGTCGAGTGCCGGTAACCGCAGGTCCGCCGCGACATCCCCGAGATCCCGCAGGTGTCGGGGTGGGTGATCGCGTAGCAGCCGTCCGAAGTGTTCGGCCAGGCGTGCTGGAAGCTGCCAGAGTTGCAAGTCCCGCAGGCACCGTGTCCAGCGGTGCCGCACGGGCCCCACGAATTTCCACAACAGAACCACGAGACTTCGCCGTTCAATCCAGCCATTACTCCTCCTAGGTCTAGGGGCGGTTCGACCCATTCACAACCCTTATACCCCACGGAGCGTTAGAGATATACAACTCACAGTAAGGAATGGAAAGTTACTGCCACATCGGTGGTCTGGTCGGCCTCGATCTCAGATCTCCCCCTGCGTCGTCTCCCTACCGACAGCCGAACTGGTCACTCCCGGGCCGTCTGCAGCTCGGCACGTGCCGGAAGAGGAGCGGTGGGGAGCAGGCTCCCGCACCGTCGCACGTCATCCTCGATCGAAACTGCCGTCACTGTGGAAGCCGTCGCCTGGCAGTACTACGAACTTCCCGTCGGCCGGCATCGTCTTCGTTGCGCCGTTGCCGGCCGCCGAAGAAGGGTCGTTCGCCTAGCCGCTGCGCCGACCGTGGCCGCGTGTCAGCCGGTAATGAGGCCCAGTTGCCTGAGGACGGTAATCCCGTCGTCGAGGCCGAGCTCTTCGGTGATCAGACCGCCTTCCACCTTCAAGATCGAGGTGCCGGTGAAACGCATCGACTTACCGGTGTCGGCGGTCGGCAGACCACCGAGTGGCATGTCGTCGAACGCGTCGCCGGTATGCGTACCACCGCCGATCCACTGACCGACGACATAGTCGCCCTCGGCAATCAAGTCGGCCGTCCCTTCGAAACCAAGATCTGGGAACGCGGCCCGGAACTTGGTGGCGAACTCTCGTACTGCGGCGCGTCCCCGAAGCGGTGCGTGAAGCGAGTACTCGAAACGGATATCGGGTGCGGCGAGCTCGTCGATGACGGAGGGGGCGAACTCCTTGCCCCAGAACTCGGTGAACCAGCGACCAACGATCTCTTTGTTTCCCTCTACCGACATGGTGTCTCCTCTTCGCCTCGAATCGGATACGGCTGATGTCGCGCGCACCCTCGGCAATGGAACGTGAGAGGAGGCTGTGGTGTGAGGAAGGCTGTATCCACAGTGGATCTGGCGCGTGCCTGGGCTACCCGGGTCAGGACGTCATCGGGGCTCTTCAGCTGAACAGCTCGAGGTGCGGACACCAGGACGGGCTTGCCGGCCGGTCCCCGCCCATCGGGGCGGGGACCGGCCAAGCTTCGGCTACCGCCGCAAGCGCAGGTCGAAGGCCTGGACTTCACCCTTTGTGGTTTCGTACGAGAGCAGCAGCCGTCCGTCTGCCCGCAACCTGTCTCGCTGGGCCGCGGTGATCGGGATCGAGAGCTGCCGAGTCTTCGTGGTGATCGCGCTGGTCGTCTGTTTGACGACGTGACCGCTCATGTCCGGCGACCAGGACGGGTAGCCGCCGTCTGTGACCGCGCAGGGAGTCAACCCGTAGTCCGGTTCGGGATCAGCTGCGGGAGAACAACTGGTGGTGTAGACCGGGATGGCCCCGATGAGTCCGGACCAGAGGAACAAGTGAGCCGTACCCGAACCGCTGGACGAAACGTCAAGGTCGACGGACGATCTGGACAGCTTCGCCTTCTGCACTTTCAGCTTGTTCGTCGCGGGCGCCGGCACCCGTCCCGAGATCGGTACGCCGTTGCGCGCCGACTGGGCGATCGTCTGCGGAGAGAGAACTCCGTTCAGGTTGGGGTTGGACACGTCCGGGGCGGTCGGAGTCGTCGGCCGCCCGGCCGGTGGGATGTACCCGGTCAGAGCAGCCTGCCCCCAGCGGTACGGATCGGATTGGACAGAACCGAGCGCGGACCAGCCGAGCCGGGTGCTCATATCGATGTGCCGCAGCGTGGTCGTCCCCGCCGCCGAGGTGTCATCGTTGTCGTACGGCGTGATGTTGAGGCCCAACTTGGCGGGGTCGACAGCCGCGGGCAGGTCAGCCAGCGGGATCTTGACCTCGAGGTCGTAGCCACCACCGGCGTACGCGTGCGGCGTGGTTGTCTCGTTGCTGCCAACCCAGGCGGCGTTCGTCGCCACCTGAACGCCGGGCGCGTTGCCGATGCCGAGCGGTCCAGTGGAGTAGCCCTGGTGGTTGTCGGCATCGCGTTCCCAGCAAGGCCCGTTCGCGCCGTTGCCGTTGCGATTGGCCGGGTCGTTGGTGAACGGGAAGATGCCGAGCTTGAAGGTGTTCGCTGTGTCTTTCAGAACCTCCGAGGCATTACCGCGAGGGTCGAGCAAGATCTCCACCGAGTCTGCCTGCCAGTGCCCGACACACTCTTCGGACGTGACCGCATAGGACTGGTAGTCGTCGCGGACATGGATGAAGAAGTACAGCGCGTCGTCGGACCAGTTGACCTTCGCCGTACTGCCTTCTCCGGTAGCTGAGACTCCGCAGTCGTCAACGCCGGTGCAGCCGGCTGCACCCTGCCAGATCCGGCCAAGGTCGAGCGTGGCGCCGGCGTACTCACCAGGTGACGCTGTGCCGTCGACGACCGGTGCGGTAGATGCCTTCGCAATTGCGGTAGCAGGAACCAGAGACAGCGTCAGGGTCTCGTTGCCCGTGCCGGCCGGTGCACTGTAGGTCGTCGTGATCGGAATCGACACGTTCTGCGCTGCCGGCAACGCGATGTCGGTGTTGGTGACCTGGAAGGTCACCGTCGTCTCAGCTCCTGCGGCCAGGCTCGGGTACGGCTTCGAGACCGCGTCCGCCGTGAAGTTCGGCGGCAGTGTGAGCCCTACTGTGCCGCTCTGCGGCTGGTTGGACCAGTTGTGCACGACTACCGGTACTGCAAGGGTCTTACCGATGGCCATCGACTGGATCGCGGCCGATCGGCCGAGCCGAGTTGCCTGCGGAGCGGTCTTGGCAAGCCACTGGTCGTACTCCTGCCAGTTGCCCCACCGCTGGAACCTGCCCTCGGTCGGAGAGACGATCCGTACGACGTTGTCGGTGTAACCGGTCTTCGAACCGCTGGTGTAGAGCGCGGAGATCCGGGCGTTCACGTTGACCGGAGCGGTCGTGCTCGGGGTGACGGTGAACGTGATCCTGGTTTCACCACGATCCGAGACCCAGCCGACCTGCTGCGGCGCACTGACAGTCCAGCCCTGGGGCACGGTCAGCGCAACATCGCCTGGCCGCAGCCGGCCTGAGCCTGACTTGAGGTGAAGTGTCGCCTGGAACGCCTCCCCCGCCACGTTGAGGAATCGCGAGAAGGTCAGGTACTCCAGCGTCCCCCTCGGTAACCCACCTGGGTCCGGCTTGGTCGCGCCGAAGAGGATCGCGTCATCCATGCCCGCCGTCGGGTTGGCGGTGCCGTCCGCGGCCACGTTCGGCTGGAACGGAACGAACGACTGGGTCATCCCGAACCGCGAACAAGCCGGCACCGAAGTTCCCTTGTACATCACCCGACTCTGCGTCGGATAGGCCGATCGCCCTTCGTCGGCCACCTGCTGCCAGCTCTTCGGCGTACCAGCCGGTTGAGCCTGCAGGTTGCCGGCCGGCCACTTGTATGGCGAGTCGTAGCCGGTCCAGACACCGGCAACAGTGTCCAGGTTTCCGGCAGCCGGGACAAAGCCCGTCGCGCAGTTGGCAGCCGTAGTCGTTCCCCCGGTCCCGGCAGTGCTGCCACCGGAGAACACCTTCTTCACCTGCCACGTGCTCAGCGCACCCGGTCCACGCAACTGCTCCGGGAACTTGGTCGGATCAGCAGCCGCCAGCACACCTTCCCAGATCAGTCTGCCCGCCTGCTGGTGGTTGCCGTGCCCTGCCGCGAGCGTCGGCGTGAACCCGATATAGATCTCCGGCTGCGTCGTCCGGATCACGCGCGTGACGCGGCGCAGGGTCTCCTCGGAGTCCCAGAAGTACTTCGTCAGCGGGGCGCTCTGGTTGTAGAAGAAGTCGATCCGGTCCAGGTTGAAGATGTCCACGGTGCCGGACCGGTAGTGCGCGACCCGGTCCTCGTTCTCCCGCCGCAACCCGAGGTCCGGACCCAACTCGGGACCAGCGGAGTTCCCGCCACCCTCGCCGCGGGTGACCATGATGATGCCGCACTTGGTACCGAACTGCTGATGCCACACCCCACACGGCCCGATGATCGAGGTGTCGTCGTCGGGATGGGCCCACTCCCCCATCACGTCGATCTTCGTGTCGGGACCGGCGACATACCGGCCGGGCGGACTACCGCCGGCCTGCGCCGACGCAGTGGCCGCGAGGCTACCTAGAGGGATCAGGACAGCGGCTGCCAGCAGGGCAACCATCGTGCGGTGACGCTTCATTGCTGTCTCCTTGGCGGGGGATGCGGGCTATTCCCTCACAGCGCCTTCGAGCATGCCCGCGATGAAGTGGCGCTGGAGGAAGAGGTAGAGAACGACGACAGGCGTCGCGACGATGACCGCACCCGCTGCGAGCAGGGTGAAGCCTTGGGTGTACTGCCCCTGGAAGAAGGCCAGGCCCAGTGGTGCCGTTCGGAGGCTCTCGTTGGTCACCATCACCAACGGGATCAGGAATTCGTTCCAGGTCCACATGAAGACCAGCACGGTCATCGTGATGATCGCTGGTCTGGCCAGCGGGACCAGGATCTGCCAGAGCAATCGCCGGGTGGATGCACCGTCCAGCCGGGCGGCCTCGACCAGCGCGCGACTCGACGAGCGGAAGTAGGCCCGCATCCAGAAGGTGCCGAAGGCAACAGATTGGGCGACCTGGGGAAGCGCGACCGCCCAGAAGGTGTCGGTCAGGCCGAGCGACCGCAGGTCGAAGTACAGCGGCACCACGATTGCTTCGCTCGGCATCATGATGCCGAGCAGGAAGAGGTAGAACAACGGACCGGAGCCGCGGAACCGCATCACCCCGAAGGCGAATCCGCTGAGGATCGACAACAACACGCTGACCAGTACGACGAAGACCGATACGGCCACACTCATCCGCAGATAGGTGCCGAAATGCCCGATCCGCCAGGCGTCGGCGAAGTTGCCGAGGCCCGCAACGGAGGAGCCAGTACCCTCGTCGGGAGGACCGAGGGCGGACTGTACGACGGTCAGGATCGGCGCGAGCGCGAACACTGCGAACGCGACCAGCACAATATAGTTCGCCGACTTCTCGGCCCGCGAGATCATTGGGCTGTGTCCCGGTCGCCGATCCTGTTGATCACCAGCGAGATCGCCAGGATCACGAGCGTCAAGGTGACACCGACCGCCGCCGCCGAACCGACCCGGCCCAGCTCGAAGGCCCGGTGATACACCTCGTACGACGGAACCGAGGTCGAATTGCCAGGACCGCCGCCGGTGGTGACATAGACCAGATCGAAGGTCCGCAAGGCCGCGATCACCGTCAACGTCGAGGCCACAGCGATCTCACCACGCACGGAGGGCAGCGTCACCGCGAAGAACTCCCGGACCGGACCGGCACCATCTAGCCTCGCCGCTTCATACAGGTCTCCGCTGATCCTGCTCATCCCGGCCAGCAGTAACACCGTCACGAGACCGGTCTCGAACCAGGTACCGACGAAGCCGACCGCCGGCAGCGCCAGTGCGTAGTCGCCGAGCCAGCCTCTCTGCAAGGAGTCCAGGCCGAGCGCGCCGAGCAGCTCGTTGAGGCTGCCGTCGGGTGCGTAGATCCTGCGCCACGCAACCGCCACGACCACCATCGCCACCACCTGCGGCAGGAACACCACGGTCCGGAAGAACGGCAGCCCCCGAACCTTGGCCCGGTTCAGGATCGATGCGAGCAGCAGTCCGACGCAGACCGGGACGACCGCGAAGAACACGATCAAGATCAGCGCGTGGCCGAAAGCACTGCGCAGGCTTTCATCACTGACGATCTCGCGATAATTGTCGAGGCCGATCCAGCGCCCCAGCGTCAACCCGTCCCAGTCGTAGAACGACAACTGGACGGCGCGAAGCAACGGATAGAGCAGGAAGGCCGCGTAGACGACGAACCCCGGCAAGAGGTAGAGATAGGCGATCCGCCGGGGCTCGCCGGGCGGGCTACCCGTTCTTCGCGGCGAAGGCACCGTAATCCTTCTCCAGCCGGTCGACGAACTGGTCCGGGGTCGTCTTGCCGGCCAGCAGATCCTGTAACGCCGCACCGATCGTGTCGTACATCGTCGGAGTCGCGTAGTCGAGATACGGCACCAGCCCGCCCGCCTGGACGGTCTTGCCGAAAGCGTTGAAGACATCCTGCTGCAGGCCGGGCGAGACGTGCTGGGTGGCTGTGTCCGCAACCGGCAGGTTCCCCGTCTTGGCGAGCGTCGCCATCGCGTCCTGGCTGGTGATGAAGTTGAGGTAGGCCGCCGCTGCTTCCGGGTGCTTGCTCTTGGCCGTGATCGCGAACGGGAGTCCGGTCCCGCCGGTGGCCAACGGCTTTGCGTCAGCCGATGCACCTGGAGGCACTATGAAGCCGACGTCGTCTCCCATCGCCTTGCCCAGATCGGCCTGCAACCAGGTGCCGGCGATCAGGTAGGTCCCCTTACCCTTCGAGAAACCCTGCCAGGCCGGGTCGTAGTCCTGACCGTTGAAGCCCTGGTTGAAGTAGCCCTTGCCAACCCAGTCGGTCAACGTCTGCGCGGCCTTGAGATTCTCCGGCGTCTTCCAGGTCGCACCCTTCCGGCCGAACGCTAGTTGTTTGATCGTGTCAGCAGAGGTGGTCCGTCCTTGGACGGTGCCGAAGACATGGATCGCGGGCCACTTCTCCAGGTTGCCAAGTACCAGTGGCGGCTCCCCCTTGGCCTTCAAGGTCGCCAGCGACGACTGGAACTCGTCCCAGGTCATCGGCGGCTGCACACCGGCTGCGGCAAGCTTCTTCTTGCTGTAGTAGATGCCGACGATCTCGCCAACCTGCGGCAGCCCGTACAGGTTGCCCTGCCCGAACGTCTTTCCATCAGCGCTGTACGACGAGTACTGCCGCACCGACTCGGGGTAGCGCTTGTCCCATCCGTACGCCGCGGCGTACGGATCGAGGGGTACGAGTTGGTTCGCCTTAACGAACTCGCCCATGTCCGAGCGGCCATTGTTCGCCTCGACCACATCGGGCGGCTCGTTGCCGCTCAGCGCCAGCCGCAGGGTGGTCTTGAGGTCGTCGAAGGACCGGGAGACCCGCTTGAGCTTGATGTTCGGGTATTTCGCCTGGAACGCGGTGTTCAGCGCAGTCATCTGGGCAGCCTGGCCGCCGCGGACCTCCTGGTCCCAGACCAGAAGCGTCACGTCGCCAAGCTTGGCGGCGTCGGTCTGCACTGAAGATGCCGTCGCCTGCGGAGGTGGCGCCGAGGTGTCCGAGCCCGGCGTACAGGCTGCGAGAGCGGTGACCAGGCTCAGGACCCCGGCGGTGAGGGCGAGTCGGGCTGTCGGCTTCGATCGGGAAGAGCGGATCATGAGGTACTCCGTACGTTGTGGCGATCAGATCGGGGTGACGTCCGCGTTCCGGGCGATGGTGGCCGCGGCGCGACGGACCGCGCCGACAGGGACGGTGGGAACGATCTCGTCGAGGAACGCGTACCGGCTTCGCAACGATCGGCTGTAGCTGGACTTGTCAGGCGAGTCGCGAAGTTCGTGCCACCAGTCGGCGATGTCTCCCCAACCGGGTGCTGCGAGAGAGCCACCGAACTGCTGGACGGCCAGAGCCGAACAGAGCGTGGAGAAAGCGAGTCGGTGGTCGAGCGGCCAGCCGGCCAGCGTGCCGACAACGAGTCCCGCGCCGAAGACGTCACCCGCCCCGGTCGGGTCCAGCGCCGGGACACGGAGTGCCGGCACCCGGGCTTCTTCGCCGGTGTTCGCATCGATTGCCAGGGCGCCCTCCCCACCATTGGTGACGACAGCCAGGGGTACTCGATCCGCCAGGGCGTACAGGGCGTCTTGCGCGGTCTCGGTGCGGGTGTACGCCATCGCCTCTCCCGCATTGGGAAGGAAGGCATCGCAATATTCGAGCTGATCCAGCACGGACATCGACCATGCACCGCTGCCGTCCCAGCCGACATCCGCGAAGACCAGGGCGTCTTCCTTGCGAGCCAGGTCGACCCAGGTCGGATGGTCTGGATCACCCAGTGTGTCGACGTCCCCGAGGTCGACAATCACAGCTCGGCTCCGTGGTGGCTGGCCGATCATCTCGGTGGCCGAGACCGGTGACGGGTGGCCGTGGGTCACCATGCTGCGGTCGCCGGCGTACGCCACCGAGACAGTGACAGGCGAGTGCCAGTTGTCGAACCTCCGGGACCGGCCCGAGATCGACGTGCTCTTGCTGGGACAAGGTCCGCCAGCAGAAGTCCGCGTAATCGTCGTCTCCGAATGCCGCCGCCAGCGAGGTCCGCAGACCGAGCCGACTGGCCGCGATCGCCAGGTTGGCCGTGCCACCCGGCGACGACCCCATCCCCTCGGCCCAGACCTCGGTTCCGTCGGCAGGGCGGTCCGGCAGCCCCGTGAAGATGATGTCGAGGAACACCGTCCCCCACAGGAAGACATCGAACTCTGCGCCTCCGGGGGCACGCCGGCCGGCCAGTGGGTCATACGTCGTGTCCGGCATGTCGGCCATCTTGCTCCTGACATACCTGACCTGGCAAGCATTTCTGATCAAAAATACGCGGACACTGCGCGCTTCTGACTGATAATGACTGGTATCTTCGGCAGGTGCGACATCAGCGGCAACTCGAGATCGTGCAGCGGCTGCGGACCGACGGAGCCACCTCGGTGGAGGACCTGGCCCGCATGCTCGGGGTCAGTTCGGCGACGATCCGCCGGGACCTGCAGCACCTCGACGAGGCGGGTCGGATCACCCGGGTGCACGGTGGCGCCATGATCCCCGCGGGCGACTCGGAGGACGCCGACGTCCAGCGCCCATTCGCCACCGTGGCCGCCAACGAGGCTCCCGACAAGCGCGCCATCGCCCGCCTCGCGGCCACCGTTGTCAGCGACGGCGACGTGATCCTGCTGGATGTCGGGACCACTACCCAACTGTTGGCCATGGAGCTTCGCGGACGCAGGATCACGGTGATGACGACGAGCCTCGCAGTACTGGACGTGCTGCGCGACGACGCGGCGGTCGAGCTCATCTTGTTGGGCGGCTGGGTGCGGCGTGCCTACCACTCACTCGTGGGGGTGCTGACCGAGGACGCGTTACGCCAGGTCCATGCCGACCTCGCCTTTCTGGGTGCCAGCGGCATTCGCCGCGACGGCGAGGTGCTGGACACCACCCTGGTCGAGGTTCCGATCAAACGAGCCCTGATCGAAGCCTCTGATCGATCCGTCCTGCTGGCCGATCCGCACAAGTTCCCAGGGACAGGCAAGCTCAGGGTCTGCAATGTCGCGGATCTCGACATGATGGTGACCAGCGCGGGGGCCGACCCCGCGACGCTGCAACTGTGCGCTGACAAGGGAGTGGAGGTACGGACCGCATGAAGCTGGCCATCCTGGGCGGTGGAGGATTCCGCGTCCCGCTCGTCTACGGCGCAGTGATGCGTGACCAGGGCACCCAACGAGTCGACCAGGTCTCCCTGTACGACGTCGCACCCGGCCGGCTGGACGCCATCGGGCAAGTCCTTCGACAGCTCGGCGAGGAACAGGAACAGCCACCGCGAGTGGAGACCACAACCGACCTGAACGTCGCCCTCGAAGGCGCCGACTTCGTCTTCTCGGCAATCCGCGTGGGCGGACTCGAAGGGCGCACCGCAGACGAACGGGTGGCGCTCGATCTCGGCTTGCTCGGACAGGAGACCACCGGGCCCGGAGGGTTGGCCTACGGACTGCGCACCCTGCCCACCGCGGTACAGATCGCCGAGCGCGCGGCCCTGATGTGCCCGCAGGCCTGGGTTATCAACTTCACCAACCCTGCCGGAATGATCACCGAGGCCATGCAGCAGATTCTAGGGCAGCGGGTGATCGGGATCTGCGACTCGCCGATCGGACTGGGACGCCGCGCGGCCCGGGCATTGGGACACGATCCGGATCGAACGTCGGTGTCGTACGCGGGGCTGAATCACCTGGGATGGCTCACCGGTCTGGGCCACGATGGGCGGGATGTCCTTCCCGAATTGATCCAGGACGACCAGTTGCTGGCCACGATCGAGGAGGGCCGACTGTTCGGCGCCGAGTGGATCCAAGCGCTCGGCTGTCTGCCCAACGAGTACTTGTACTACTACTACTTCACCCGCGATGCAGTGAGATCGATCCGGGGCGGCGCCGAGACTCGAGGGGAGTTCCTGCTGAGCCAGCAGCGAACCTTCTACGACGCTGTCGCCGCGCGGCCCGGCACGGCACTGGCGCAATGGCGACAGGTCCGCCAGGAGCGGGATGCCACGTATATGAAGGAAGGGCGGACCGCCGAGGAGTCACGCGACGCCGCCGACATCGCAGGGGGCGGCTACGAAGGGGTCGCACTGGCAATCATGGCGGCGATCACGCGCAACGAGCGCGCGACGATGATCCTCAACGTACGCAACGGGGCCACGATCCCGGGCCTGCCGCCCGAGGCCGTCGTTGAGGTGCCTTGCACGGTTGATGCGGATGGCCCCCATCCCCTGGCGACCGCTCCACTGCCAGGCGACCAGCTAGGTCTCATCCAACAGGTCAAGGCCGTCGAGCAACTCACCATCCAGGCAGCCGGCACCAGATCCTCCGCCCTTGCGGTCAAAGCATTGGCGCTCCATCCACTGGTCGACTCCGTGAACACCGCCCGCACTCTTCTGCGCGGCTACCGCAGCCGCCTGCCCGGCTTGGACAGCCTCCTCGACTGAGCAGATGGCGCTGCGTTGCCGGTGACCGCGTCGGGCTGGTCCGGATTACCGTCGGACTACGCAATCTCGCTGTGCTTACAACATGGTGGGAGGTGCGATGGAATGGCTTCCATGAGCGACGTACCTCTTCATCGGCATGCCTTGCTGTCTGACTGTGGTTCGGCTGCGCTGGTGACGGCGGACGGCTCGATCGACTGGCTGTGCCTGCCTCGGTTCGACAGTCCACCGGTGCTGGGGAGATTGCTGGATGATGTGGCCGGACACTTTCTCATCGCTCCTGCCGCTGGCGGCTACACGTCGACGTGGCGCTACCTCCCGTCGAGTCTGGTGCTGGAAACGACGTGGAGAGCTGTAGATGGCGAGCTAGTAGTCACCGACGCGATGGCGCTCGGCGCGCAGGAACACGGACATGAGTTGGGCCGCAGCGCGCCCGGGGTGCTGCTGAGGCATGTGCGCTGCACGCGGGGCTCGGTAGCGGTGCGGGTGGAATTCGCGCCCCGGCCGGAGTTCGGGCTGGTTCATCCACGGTTGACATTGGCGCCCGGAGCGGTTATCGCCGACGGCGGTTCGCAGGTTCTGATGCTCAGCACCGATGCTCACCTGCAAATCGCCGCCGGGTGCGCGACCGGTGACTTGATACTCCGGCCCGGCCAGCAGGTGACCTTCGCTCTGCAGCAATGGGATCCGTGGGGGCCGTCGGCGAAGGTGTGGAAGCCCCGCAAGATCCGTCGCCGACTGAAGGCGACCGAAACATCATGGCGATCATGGTCGAGCCTTCATCAAGCCTATGAAGGGCCGCTGCGCACCTTGGTGCACCACAGCGGAGTCGTGTTGCAGGCACTGACCTACGCGCGAAGCGGCGCTATCGTAGCGGCGGCGACGACCAGTCTTCCCGAGGGCGTGGGATCCGGCCGCACGTGGGACTATCGATATACCTGGATCCGCGATGCCAGCATGACTCTGCAAGGTCTGTACGTGGCGGCCTGCCCAGACGAGGCAGCCCGGTTCTTTGCGTTCCTGACCAGGGCGGCGGCGACACAACTCGAGCGAGGTCTGCCGTTGCAGATCATGTTCGGCGTCGGTGGCGAGCGCGACCTCTCCGAACGCGAACTCTCGCACCTTTCGGGGTGGCGGAACAGTGGGCCGGTGCGGGTAGGAAATGGCGCCTGGGCGCAGCAACAGCTCGATGTATACGGAGCGCTGCTGGACGCGGCCTATACGTTGAGGCTGCAGCTGGGTGACCTGGACGAGTCGACCCGGTTGTTTCTGCGATCGGCGGTCAACGCGGCAGCGGTCCGGTGGCGGGAGAACGACCAGGGAATTTGGGAATTTCGTGGCCAGGCGCGCCCGTTCCTGCACAGCAAACTGATGTGCTGGGTGGCGCTGGACCGCGGCATCCGCATGTCGGACCAGCTCTCCGTCACTGCCGGTCAGCTAGCCGATTGGATCCTGGTCCGGGACGAGATTCGCGAAAGCATCCTCGCCCGTGGGTGGAGCGAACGCGTCGGCGCCTTCACGCAGTCGTTCGGATCGGACGAGGTCGACGCGTCGGGTCTGCTGATGGCGATCATGGGCTTCCTCCCGGCATCAGATCCACGCCTGCTGTCGACGATCGCCGCCATCCAGAACAGTCTGCAGGACGAGCGAGGTTTGCTCTATCGATATCAAGGCGACGATGGCTTCGAGCAACCGGAGGGCACGTTCCTCCTTTGCACCTTCTGGCTGGCGCACGCTCTGGCGCTGACGGGCCAGACCGAGCAGGCCCGAGACATTTTGCTGAGGGCCGCTGGCTACGCCACCGACCTCGGTCTCCTCGCCGAGCAGGTCGATCCGGTCAGCGGCGAACTCCTCGGGAACTTTCCACAGGCGTTCAGCCACCTCGGACTCGTCAATGCCGCTCAGGCGCTCGCAGAGGCCGAGGCGGCAAAGCGAACTGCCGATGTCGGGCGTGCGGGGCGATCGCGATCAAGCTGAGATCGCCGTGTCCAGGTCCCCCCTGTCCACGCTCTGCGCACGCGGGCTCAACGATCAGCGCCGTACCCGCAAGGTCGAGGATCTTCTGACCAATTGACACCCATCCGGCGGCGTGGTGGCTCCGAACGACTGGATGGTCGGCGCCGTCTCCTCGTGGGGCGGGCCGGCTCCAGGTCCCCGTCGGGGTTCCGCCCACCTGAGTGGATTCTCGCCATCAGGAGAGAAGCTCATGTTCGACAAGCTGTTCATCCGCAACGCCATCAACCGCAGCGCCGAGAACGACGTCGATCGACGCAGGTTCCTCAGATCGGCCGGGGTAGCCGGGATCGGGGTGGCTGGAGCTGGGCTCCTGACCACCAGTACGGCGTCAGCCGCCCTCGGCCTCCACCATGACACCGCCAAGCCGAGCGACGGGGCGGTGCTGAACTTCGCCCTCAACCTGGAGTACCTCGAGGCCGAGTTCTACCTGCGCGCAGTCCGTGGCTACGGCCTGCCCGCGTCCGAGATCTACGGCAGGGGCAGGCCGGGCGGCGTCCGCGGCGGCCGGAAGGTCAAGTTCCAGTCGAAGATCGTCAAGGCGTACGCCCAGGAGATCGCCGCTGACGAACTCGCCCACGTGAAGTTCCTCCGGGGAGCACTCGGAGCGGCCGCGGTCGCTCGCCCCTGCATCGACATCGACGCCGCGTTCAGCGCGGCAGCGACTGCGGCTGGGCTGATCAAGCCGGGCCAGAAGTTCGATGCCTACGCCAACGAGAACAACTTCCTGCTGGCCGCCTACGTCTTCGAGGACGTCGGCGTCACGGCGTACAAAGGCGCCGCACCGCTGATCACCAACAAGACCTACCTCGAGGCCGCCGCCGGCATCTTGGCGGTCGAGGCGTACCACGCGGCCAACATCCGCACCACGCTGGTCGCCCGCGGCCTGCAGACCCCGTCTGTCGCGATCTCCAACGCCCGCGACAGCCTCGACGGCCGTAGCGACCTCGACCAAGGCACCATCTTCCACGGCAAGACAAACATCGTCCCCACCGACGCCAACGGCATCGCCTTCAGCCGTAGCGCCGGTCAAGTCCTCAACATCGTCTACCTCAACCCCAAGAGCGTCACCAAGGGCGGCTTCTTCCCCAACGGCGTCAACGGCGCCATCAACACCAGCGCCAAGAACGCCTGACGAACCTCGGCCGCCGGATACCTACCTCCCGTCCGGCGGCCGACCGCCACAGGAACCGGCTGGTCGCCCCCGGTGGGGTGGCCGGCCGAGGTCCTGTGGCGGGCCAGTAGGTGATTGCGCAACGACCTTGCCTGAGAGCCGACCAGGAACGGGGCGACTGCCTTCGGGACGTCTGCCTTGGCGATGCCCTGCTCGAACGGGCACTGGCAGACACCACCTTCGGCTTTCAGGCCGAGCAGGTTACCGACTGGCCCCGAGCACACGCGCGCACCGCCGGCTCGGGGGTGATGCCGGACGAAGACGTCCGGCTACTGCTCGGCTATCTGTTCGATGGAGTCGACAGCCTGGCCGAAACACGCCGAATAGACAACGAGATCGACACTCTGCCAGGGTTGAGCGGGCTTCAGCTGGTCGAGCGAGAACAAGACGCCGCCACGGCATCAGCTGAGCTGATTCCCTCGAACCGCAGGGCGTCGAGGCTTCCTTGGATTCGTCGCCTCGGTGCCCTGCTTCATCCCGCGTGTCAGCTGGGCTGCCGCGGTCGCAGTGGATCTTTGACGAGAGTACGGCGATTCCCTCGCTGGGCCAGATGTCGGTCTGGGGGTTCGGCAACGTCGCTGTCATCTTCCTGGCGGGACTGCAGGCGTGCGACGGCAACTACCGCTGATCCTGCCATCGTTCTTCGGCACGGCCGTGTTCAACATCTTCCTGCTCCGGCAGTTCTTCTTGTCCATCCCGTACGAGCTTGATGAGTCGGCGTACATCGACGGGGCGACTCCGTTCCAGGTGTACTGGCGGATCATCCTGCCGTTGCCGAAACCAGCACTGGCCGTGGTCGAGGTATTCACCATCCTCAACGTCTGGAACGACTATCTCGGGCCGTTGATCTACTGGAACGACGCGAACAAGTACACGCTCGCGATGGGGTAGGCATCGTTTCCAGGGCACTTACACGGCACAGTGGGGTTATCTGATGGCAGCCGCGGCCGTGGTGCTGCTGCCGATCGTCGTGCTCCTCGCCTTCGCCCAGGAGTACTTCGTCGAAGGCATCGCACTGACCGGACTGAGGGGTTGACATGTACAGGGTGACAGATCTCGACGGGACACCGTCCTCGACGCAGGACTTCGATCGGTACTACGACGAGAAGCACATCCCGCTCGCCCAACGCATGGCCGGCCTGACCGGATGGACCGTCTGCCGGTTCGACCCCGCGCCGGGCGGCACCCCACCGCAGTACCACTGCCTGGCTGAGCTCTATACCGACATCCGCGCCGACCTGGAGCTCGTCCTCGAATCCCAGGCGGGCCGGGAGGCCACTGCCGATCTGGACAACTTCGCCAGCGGTGGCGCCATCTTCTTGTTCGGCGAAGAAAGAGAGGTACCTGTCTGATGGGGATCGACGTCATCGTGGTCGGCCTGGGGTTCGGCGCCGACTTCGTCCCGATCTACCAGGCCCACGAGTCCGTCGGCCGCGTGGCTGTGGTCGACAGCAATCCCGACCGTACTGCGTCCGTGGCTGATCGCTTCGATGTCGCCGACCGTTTCGCCAGTCTGGAAGAAGCCCTCCATGCACCCGGCTGGGACGCGGTCCATCTGGTGACCCCTGTGGCGCTGCATGCGGGCCAGGTGCAACAGGTCCTGAAGTCCGGCCGCCACTGCGCCTCGGCCGTGCCGATGGCAACGACTTTGAATGATCTCGACCAGCTGATCGCCGCCCAGGACGAGGCCGGGCGCAACTACATGATGATGGAGACCGCGGCCTATTCCCGCGAGTACTTCCACGCCCGCTCACTGCTCGATTCCGGCCGGCTCGGCAGACCGGCGTACTTTCGGGGCGAACATCTGCAGAACCTGGACGGCTACCCACCGTACTGGCTCGGCTATCCGCCGATGCATTACGTCACGCACGCGCTCTCCCCAGCGCTCGCCTTGACTGGCGAGCGGGTGGAGTCGGTGCGATGTCTCGGATCGAGTCGATTGACGTCCGATCACATCGGCGTGGCCGGGGAAGGCTTCGGCACCGAGGCTGGGCTGTTCAAGTTGAGCGGCGACGAAGACCTGGTGGCCAACGTGACCATGTCGTTCTTTCAGCTGGGCCGGAGCTACCTCGAAGGCTTCTCCGTATACGGCGATTCAGGTGCGCTCGAATGGCCGCAGCTGGAAGGCGGCCCGATGAAGGAATTCGCGATGCTGCCGCACGAACCAGGGCAACGCGGCCGGGTGGTGATCGAGAAGGACGTCTGTCCGACCGGTGCCGCCGACCTTCTCCCCGAATCCCTACGCCGCTTCACCGATGGCGGCCATAGCGGTTCGCACCCTCATCTTGTGCACGAGTTCGTCTCAAGCATCCTGGAGGAGCGGCGGCCACGTGTGGACGCGCGGACCGCGGCAACGTGGACCGCGCCTGGGATCTGCGCTCACCAGTCGGCCTTGCAAGGCGGCACCGAAGTCTTCGTGCCTGACTACGGTGCTCGCTGATGCCGGTGATCGCGCTGCTCGGCGCGCTGGACACCAAGGCGTGGAGTATGTATTCCTTCAAGACCGGATCGCTGAACCTGGCGCCACCTCCCTTTGATCGACACGGCGTGCTCTGTCAGCCCGGTCTCAGTCCCTTCCTCGAGCGAGAACGGATTGCCGAGCTGGGTGGAGGTGACATCACCGAACTCCGCCGCACAGCCGACCGGAACGCGAGCATGACGGTGATGGCCCGGGGGCTGCGGTGGCGCTTGCAGACTTGGTCAGCCGAAGGGCAGTAGACGGCGTACTCGCGGTTGGTGAGTCACCGCTGCCAGGTGCGATGAGGCGACGGCGCTCCCCACTGCTGCTTCGACCCGGTGCACCCGCGATCTCGCGGTCCCACGGATGCTCGGTGACGGCACCGGCCACAAGGCCGGCCGCGTCTACTTCCCGCGTTTGTCCGGTCGGATCCCCAAGATACAGAACCCCGCCTGCGATCACATATCGCGCAGTGAGCCCATCCCTGCTGTCAATTTCGTGTTGCTTGGTGGAGGCGGCGGGTGGCGAGTTCGGTGGTGATGCTGAGGACGCACGAGGCGGCGAGGAGGGTGGTGATGGTGGGGTATTTGAAGGTGGCGAGGTTTTCGGCGAGTAGTTGTCCGAGGCCTGCGGCGCCGACGATGCCGACGACCGCGGTGTCTCGCAGGCAGATCTCGAACCGGTAGAGGGTGTAGGTGAGGAACTGTTGGGCCGAGGGTGGCACGGTTGCGGCGACCGCGGCCACCCGTTGGGTCACTCCGGCGTGGCGCAGGACGTCGGTGGCGCGGGTGTCGATGCTTTCCCACGCCTCGGCTACCAGTCGGCCGAGGATGCCGCCGGTGTAGAGGCCTAACGCCAGCGCTCCGGGGAGGACTCCGGGGAACAGTACGAGCAGCGCCACGACGGCCCAGACGGTCGGCGGAATGGATCGCAGCACCAACAAGACTGCACGGGAGATCGACCGGGTCGCTAGCCGCGCCAGGCCGGCATGGTCGGTGGGAGGGTGGCGTGGGCTGGTCGCCCACGGTCCCAGGGCCACGGTGATGATGACGGCGACCGTGATCGCCAGGATTGCCATGGCGATCGTGTCCAGAGTCGAACCGATGAGGACCTGCCAGCCTCCGCTCGGGAGCTGAGGAGGCCACAGGTCCTGCAGCAGCCGTCCGGTCAGGTCTCGGGTGCGGGGGCTGGTGAGGCCGGCGAGCGAGACACCAGACGTCAGCCAGGCGACGATGATGCCGGGCAGAAGGACCAGCGCCGACCAGCGGGCCCACCGTGAGCTGGTACGGCGAACAATGGCCGCAGCATCCCTCTGTGCGCTGCGGCCACGTTTGTGCTGCGTGCGGCCACCGGACCAGTCCGAGCAAGTCACGACTGCCATGTCTGAGCGGACTCTGGTGCTCCACAGGTCGACCAGGGCGGACAGTAGGAGGACTGCGCCGATCAGGGTCCACACTTCGTTCCAGTTCCTCGACTGGAGACTGACGACTATCGCTTGGCCGAGGCCTCCGACGCCGACGACACCGAGCAGCACGGTGGATCTGATCGCGCATTCGAACCGATAGAACGAGTACGACAAAAGTAGCGGCGCCGCGGCGGGCAGCAGGCCGTAGACCAGGGCAGGGACCGGGGATGCGCCCGCGTTCCGTAGCGCCCTCAAGGGTCCGTGCGGCAGGTCGTCGAAGGTCTGGCCGAACACTTGGGCGGTCTGGGCACCAAACGGAAGCGCGATGGCCAGTACTGCGACGAGGGGGTCCAGGCCGAGCACGCTCACGAACAGCAGGGCCCAGACCAGTTCGTGCACGGAGCGGACAGCGACGAGGACGCTCCGGAGCAGGAGCCGGACGACGCGCACAGGCCACCGTGGTGGGCGGGTCCACGCGGCGTCGCTGAGTATGAGTCCGCCGACCAGGCCGATCACGAGGGCACCCGTCGTGCCGAGGGTCGCGAAGGCCAACGTGACGCCGACCGCGTCCAGGACCAGGGTTAGGAAGCCTGGCTCGAGCGATGGGCGGAGCGCGGACGCGAACAGGTCGCCGAGCAGCGGCAGTCCACCCCGGTTCACCAGATCCGCTCCCGGAGGAAGACTGCGGTGCAGGGCCCAGGCGACCGGGCCGGCCGCGAGCAGCAGACCCATCAGCCGCCGGATCCACACGACTCTGCCGGTCACAATCCGCCGCGACCTCGCGGAGCCACCACCGGGATCCACTGTGGCCGGTGGGCGGTCGAGCAGCCCGGTCATGCCAGGGCGTACAGGTCGGAGAGCAGGTCTGCGGTCAGGTCGTCGACCGCGGCGTCGAAGATGACGGCACCGTCGCGTAGCCCGACCGCGCGGGTGCAGTGCTGCCGTGCCAGTGCCGGCTGGTGCAGGCTGACCACAAGGGTGGCGTCGCGCCCTGGCGCGCGGAGCAGTTCGAGCGTCTCGGCCGCGCGAGCCGGGTCCAGGCTGGACACGGGTTCGTCGGCCAGGATCAGCTCGGGCTGTTGCAGGATCAGCCGGGCGATCGCGACCCGCTGCCGCTCGCCGCCGGAAAGGCGGTCGGTGCGTTCGTGCAGCGCCCATTCCATTCCGACGCGGCGCAAAGCGGCGCGAACGCTGTCGTCGGGCCTCGGCCACAGCAGGGAGGCCACTGCGCGGGGGCTGCTCCACTGAGCGAGGCGGCCAGCGTTGATGTTGTGAAGCACCCGGACCTGTTCGATCAGGTCAAGCCCCTGGGTGATGGTGCCGATCCGCCGCTGCAGCGCGCGCACGTCGCCGGGTGACAGGTCGACGAACTGCCGGCCGAAGACCTCAACCGTGCCTTCGGAGGCTGCGACCGACCCGTTGAGGAGCCCCAGCAGGGTGCTCTTCCCGGCACCGCTGGCGCCCAGGAGGGCGACCCGCTCGCCGATGTGCACTGTGAGGTCCACCTGGTGGAGCGCCTGGTGGGTGCCGAAGCGCCGCCCTGCCTGGCGCAGCCTCACGACTGGCGTCGACGCGCTCATGCCAGCAGGCCCTGCTCCTTGGCGACCGCCTCGATCTGGTCGTAGTTCGCGTTCTTGGTCCCGATGAATGATCGCGCTCCGAAGAGTTTGAGGATCGCGGCGTCGTCGGGTTTGGTGGCGTCAAGCCCCAGGAGCAGATTGGTGATCTTGCCGGTGGTTCCGGCGCCGAAGGTCTGGTCGAGATCGGGGCGGGCCAGCCAGTGATAGTCGGCGTATCCGGGAGTCCGCCACAAAATCACGACCTTGCCGAGGTCGACCTTGCCGGCCGCCACGGTGGCTTTCCAGACCTGCTCGTTGACCGCACCGACCTCGAAGCTTCCCGATGCGACGGCCTCGATGGTCGCGTCGTGAGATCCGGAGAAGCCGGGCTTCCCCTTGAGGTCGCTTGCATCGAGGCCGCCTTGTTTCATGAAGTATTGCGGCATCAACCGGCCCGAGGTCGAGGTCTGGCTGCCGAAGGTCAGCGTGTGACCGGCGAGGCTCTTCAGCCCCGCAGTGTCCGCGAACGGTGCCAGACCGGAGCTTTTTGCAGCGATGAACAGGCTGTGGAAGTCGGCGTCGATGTCACGTTGGGCGATCGCACTAGCTCCCGGGACCCGGGCGCGGGCCTGGACCCCGGTCAGGCCGCCCATCCACGCCAGCTGGATGTCGCCGATCTCGAAGGCGCGGACCACCGCGGTGTAGTCGGTGACCGGCCGGTACACGACCTGAAGTCCGGTGTCGCCCGCGAATCGCTTGGCCACCACCGGATACAGCCGGTTGAGCAGCTCGGGATCCTGGTCCGGTATCGCGGACATCCCCAGCGGCCCAGGGGGCCGCTGGGAGCCCGCCCCGGCACCCGAGCCATCCGCGCCGCCACAGGCGGTCAGGACGAGCAAACCGGCCGAGCCGAGCAGGAAGGTCCGCCGCGTCGTCGCAATCATCAGGCGCCTCCAAGGTGGGTCAGTGGAACCGGTGGGCCGACTGCACTGCCGGCGAGCCCGGCTATCACCTGTGCCGAAGTTTTCACGTCAGGCACAGCGGAACACCTCCCGGCCGGTGGCGGCCGCGGCGTCCTGAACAGCGAGGGTGTCTCGGACCACGCCGAAGACCTCGGCCAGCGGCAGCGGCGCGTCGGCGATCCGCAGGTGCGGGTTGGTGACCGCGACCGGGTGCCACCAGGCCCCGTCGGCGGTGATCGTGGGTTCTGGTTCCAGGCTGTCGATGGAGACATGGATCCCTGCGCCGGCGAACCCCTCGTGGGCCACCGGCCGGATCACCCGATCCTCCCGGGCGATGCCTTCGGCGTCGAGGCGCCGGTGCAATGCCTCCACTCCGGCCGGGTCCTCGTCAAACAGCGTCGCCGCCACCCGTATCCGGAAACCCAGGGATCTGGCCAGCGTGATCCCGTCCAGCGCGCGGGACCAGGAACCGTAGCCCCGTTGACGATCGTGCAGATCAGGGGTGGCTGAGTCGAGGCTGACCTGCAGCACCACCGAGCGGTCCAGCGCCTCGAGCGTCTGCCGCCGGCTTCCCCTCGCGAAGATCATCGCGTTGGTCAGGATCGTCCGTTCCAGCCCCTCACCGGCCTCAACGAGGTCGCCCAGGTCGGGGTGCATGAACGGTTCCCCGCCGGTGAGGAACAACTCACGCCCGCCCAGGGCTGCGAACTCGGCGAAGACGTCGCGCGCGACCTGCGGGGCGAGTCGCCGCCTGTCCGTCTTCGGGGACGATTCGGCGCAGCAGTACAGGCACGCCAGGTTGCAGTCGAAGTTTGTGTAGGCCCACAACCGGTGCCCTACCGGCGTCCTGTCACCCTGGCTGAACACCGTGGACGACAACGGCGCGGCACCTGCCTTGCGCACTGAGAACCACCACGGCCCTTCAATGGACTCGGCGACCTCGGCGGTGACCTGGTGCCCCACCAAGTCGGCCCACACGGGCAGGTCGGTGACCACACTCGCCTCCGCGCTGCGGACACCGAGCAACTGCCCGGTCTGGAGGCGACGCATCGCCCGGGTGATCAGTAACAGCAGGCCACTGCCACAATCCATGTCGCCGCCGTCGACAAGGACGGCGACCTCGCCCAGCGGGGTCACGCTCTGTTCACCCAGTCCAGCAGACTCGCCCATGCGGTCACCCTAGGGCCGCAGTGTGACCGCTGCGACGGGCAGAGTGATGACGGTTCGCTGACGCTTTCCAGGTCGTGCTAACGCGTCAGCTTCCGGCTGTAGCGTTCAAGCCATGCCCGACATCTCACCGGCGCGGCCAGACGATGCCGAGTCCCGCAGTGCGTACTGGGAGGCGGTCCACGACGGCAAAGGCGTCGACGCGGTCTCCTGGTGGCAGTCGGTCCCCGGCCTGTCCCTAGAACTCGTGGACGCTGCCCGGCTCGGCACCGCCGAGCCGATTCTCGACGTCGGTGCCGGCTGGTCGACACTCGTCGACCACCTCGTGGAGCGCGGCTACCGCGACCTGACCGCTATCGACCTGTCCGCGACCGCGCTCCGAACGGTCCGTGAGCGGCTTGGGCCGTCCGGTGACCAGGTTGTCCTCCAGGTCGCTGATGTTCTCAACCTGCGGCTGGGCAAGCGGTTCGCACTCTGGCACGACCGCGCCGTGTTCCACTTCCTGACCGAACCCGACGAACGCAGCGACTACCTCGCGTCGATGGAACGCTCGCTGAGACCCGACGGCTTCGCGGTGGTGGCGACCTTCGGACCCGACGGCCCACTGACCTGCAGCGGACTGCCCATCGTCCGCTACACCCACCTCGAACTCGCAGCCCAGTTTTCCGGCTACCAACTGCTCTCGACCAGCGGGGAAGACCACGTCACCCCGTGGGGAAGCACCCAGCAGTTCACCGCGGTCTTGCTGCGGCGCGTGGGCTGACAGCAACCTCGGGCGGTGCCAGCGCAGGGTGTCGGCGCGACCGGCGTCCTCTATGTGCCCTGAGCGCGATCGTCTGTAGTGTTTCGGAGCCGTAAGGCCGCTGCGCCTTGTGTGGAGGAGCCTGGTGCGGATTGATGGACGGTAAGAGTCCGAGGCGAAGAAGGCGAGCCATGGCGGTAACCGAACAGACCCGAAGACCAAACGCGTCGGACGAAGCCTTGGTCTCTTCCCGGCTGTCGCGGGCGTTGGTCGCGCTCGTCCGGATCACCGTCGCATTGCTGTGGATCCAGAACCTGTCGTGGAAGCGGCCACCGCGGTTCGGTAACCACTCCGATCCACCGGACGGCCTGTACCAGTGGACCCTCAACGGCGTACAACACCAAGTATTCGCGCCCTGGGCCTGGTTCGTGCAACACCTCGTGTTGCCGAACTTCCTGTTGTTCGCCTGGCTGACCTTCCTCATCGAGGGGTGTCTCGGCGCGTTCCTGCTGGTCGGCCTGGCGACCCGGTTCTGGGCCTTGGTAGGCGTCGCACAGTCGATGGCGATCACCCTGTCGGTGTTACGGACGCCGAACGAATGGTTCTGGTCGTACTTCCTGATGATCGCCGCGCATCTGATGCTGTTCGCCGTCGCGGCCGGCCGGGCCTACGGCATCGACGGCGTCATCCGCCCCCTTTGGCGCCAACGCGGCGGCGTACTGGTGAAACTGCTGCGGGCTGCCTCATGAACCAAGTCAGCGGAGCACGCCGCAGGCTCGACAGATCCGCCATCGCCTTGGGAGTAGGTGCTGCGGCGAGCCCGCTGCTCGGCCTGGGCAGCCAGACCCCGCCGCGACTCATCACGCTCGGAACGATCGGAGTGATCGTCACCCTGGTGCTGGCCATCACAGCGCTCGCAGGCGGATACCTTCACGTGCGGCCACTGATCATGGCCGCCGGGGCAGGGTTTGTCGCTGCTGCGGTCCTGCAGACAGTGCAGGCATCGCTCGGTGGAGCCAATACCCTCGGCGGAGACGGATCCATCGTCGCCCTGTACCTCGGCTTCGCCGTCGGTCTGCTCGCCATCGGCCTCGTCCCGGTCACCTCAGCCACCAGCGCCGCAAACGCCGAAACGGCCGTCAACCAGCTCGGCACGATGCCGTCATCCGGGCCGCCGACCTCCCCAACGGTGTCTTGACGTTCGGTGAGTGGGTGTGGCTGGGTGCGGCCGCGACAACCCCAGCAGGGTGTCAGCGGCCTCGTCTGTGTTGCTGCGAATGTAGCGATGCGGCTTGTCGCCGACGGCATGAATCCGCGGCCCGCGAGTTCCATCTGGCTCCTGAACGTAGGCCAGGCCGCCGGTTCTATCGAGCCAGCGGACGAGATCTTCGATTGAGCTCTCCTCCGACCCGCCGTCGGGACCTTCCCAGTGAACATGAGCGATACCGCGCAGATCCTCGCGCCCCTGTGCCATATCGACCGCCGTAATCGACAACGTCGCATAACTCGCCAGGCTCATCGATCGACGCACGCTTCCTAGTCAGGAGATTTTCGCATCGTGGCACGACCGCAGCGGAGTCGGAAGAGGACAGAAGAGCATGTCTTCCGTGGCCCTCCCACCGCCCTCGATGCCGATCGCTGCTGACCACCAAGCCATCTGCAGGTGTGAGTCACGGCCGGCGCTGCTTCACATACCGGCGTCGGCCAGCGCTGCCAGGACTTCGGGGTGTGTTGCGGTCACTTGAAGGCTGCACCGCGCTGCCCAGCAGCGCCTTTGGGCTTCGTCCAGCAGGTGCGGCAGGCTGGCGCCGTCGTCCAGGCGGGAGACCGCGTCGAGATCCAGCACGACTACTCCGGTGCTCAGGTCGCAGGCATCCAGCAGAACCTCCCGCACCACCGACGCCGCGTGGGCATCCAGCGCGCCGGCCACCTCGACCCGTACGAGTCCGTCGGCGACCTGCAGACCGATCCGGGCCGACCGCGGAATTGGCCGGCCGGCCATGGATTGCCGGCGCGAGGAAGACTTCTGCTTCTGGACCGTGGACATGGCATCACTTCCTTGTATCAGTACAACACGAGGCCATGAGTTCAACAATGGCCCCAGACAGGCGGCGCCAGGCCAGGTCCGCTAGGCCGGTTTGAGGTCGTGCAGACAGTCACGTAGCCGGTGCAGGGCGGCCCTCATCCGGTCCTTGACCGCCGGTAGGGACTCTCCCAGGGACTCGGCGACCTCGGGGTAGGTGTAGCCGTCGTAATAGGCCAGTTCGATGGTGGCGCGTTGCAGCCGAGTCAGTCGGGTCAGGCAGTCCCGGACCGTGTCCGCGTCCAGATGGGTGGTGGTCTGGTCGGTCGCGTGGTCGTAGTCGATCGGATAGCCCTGGCGCAGGGCGGGGGTGTCGCGTTCGGGCCGCTGGCGGGGGTGTTCGGCACGGACTCGGTCGATCGCGCGGCGGTGTGCCAAGGTCAGCACCCAACCGGTGATCGAACTACGCGCGGCGTCGTAGCCGGCTGCGGTGCGCAACAACTCGATCATGACGTCCTGGGCGACCTCTTCGGACGTGGCGGGGTCGCGCAGGATCCGGCGGATCAGCCCGTAGGCACTGGCCGCTGTCGCGTCGTAGAACTCAGCGAAGGCGTCACAATCACCGGCAGCGACCCGCTCCATCAAGTCCCCAGACGGGTCCGGGCAGGCCCGGGGTCGCCGGGTGAAGACTGCTTTGTGTGGCGTCGTCCGATGGTCTGACACAACTGTCCCCAAGACGTATTGGTCCCCCTCCGAGGTCAACCTACTCCTCGCCTGACCAGCCTGCGGTCAGGCGAGACAGTCCTGACACCGATTGCTTCAGTGCCAGGGCTGAGCCACCTCACCCCTCGACTAGACGAGATGACTTGGCGGCCCTGTGCCCACCCGGTTGCCACCTATTCGTGCTCGTCGGTCATCGGGACTTACCTGGTGCTGCTGCCGCCCAGCGGGTAGCTCGCCAGGCCATCGTGAGGGTCACGACCCCATCGCGATCATGTCCATCGTCTGCATCAGGATCCCGAACACGACCCCACCGGCGAGGCCGGCGATGGCTCCTCTGGTCGGGTGGTCTACCGAGATCATCGGGGTTGCCGGGTGGGCGCTCACGTCAGCCATCTCAGCTCCTTCGCGTCGGGCCACCACGATCTGACCGGGTGGCTTCAACAGCGACGCCAGGTGCGGGCCTGGCGGGGGTCGGTGAGCGCTGTCACACAACGCGCGGCTACCGGCGAGCGCGGCGTTCGGACTCGGTTTTGATCGTGTCGAGGGAGGCTTGGACGGTGGCGATCCACTTTGTTGCGACGAGGTTGCCCCAGGCCTGCCCCAGGCCCCACAGATCGGTGCCGAGTTCCCCGGTGTAGGTGAGAGTGGTGCCGCCGTCGACGGCATCCAGGTCGAATGTTTCCTGCACCTGGGGTACCGGGCCGCGGACCAGGCGAAAGTCGACGCGGCCGGGCCGGTCGAACCGTACGGTCTCCACTGTGGTGGCCCGCAGCCGGCCCCTGATCGGGGTGTAGTGGGCGGCCAGAACCATGTCTTCGCCACGGTCCAGCACCTGCACTTTTTCCTGGAGCGCCCGGGGTACGCGTTCGCCGTACGGGGCAGTGATCGCGTCGAAGACCGTCTCGGGCGGGGCGGCGATCTCGATCCGCAACGGCCCCAGCGGTCTGGTTCGGCGGCCGATACCGAGGTCGAGCGGCGCCGCACCGGTCACCAGACCGAGGTAGGTTGCCGCTCCTGCTACCCCCGCTCCGGTAGTGGCCAGCAGGACTCGCCGCAGACTGCTCATGGAATGTCCTTCGTCGTTTCCGGGCCGGGTTTGTGTGCCACGATCAACACGTACCCGAGGACACCGTCGCTGACCGCGCGGCGCGCCGCGGCGAGGGTTGCCTTGTTCGGTCCGGCTCGATGCCGCCCGCGTGCAGCCGGCGGGGGCGGTGAGGCGCAGGAACTCCAGCCGTGCCTCGATCTGGTCGATCATCCGGCCGACCGTGGCGTCATGACCTTCGATGGAGGTCACCGTCAGGCCGGCGGCGGTGAGCAGCGCGGCGTACCCCGTTGATCTCGGCCGCAGCGTTCACCTTGTCGGGAAAGGTGCACATCGCGCACTCGCACAGCACCATGTCGACGCTCGCGTCCGGGACGGGAAGCTGCTCGGCGTCACCGACCTCGAAGCGGATCTGCCCGGTCAGCCCGGCCAAGGTCGCGGCACCGGTCGCCAACGCGACGTTCGCGGCCGACAGATCGACACCGACCACCCGCGCCGCCCGTTCGCGGGCCATCAGCAGCGCGGTGGTGCCGCACCCGGACGCGATGTCGAGGACCTCACCTCCGTGCTCGATGCCGGTCGCGTCCGCGAGCCGGCGAGTCATGGCTAGTCCGCCGGGATGGTAGGAGTCGCCGAGCAGCAGGCCGGCCTCGCTGTCACGGCAACGCTGTCGACATGGGCCCCGCAGCCAGTCGGTCTGAGGCGGTCTGATCCGGCGCCCGGAATGTTGACGGACCGTAAGCGGGCTAACGGAAACCATCACTGTAAATGTGGCACCGTGACAGTCATGCGACTTCCTGGATCTGCCGCGGCACTGGTAGCGGCGCTGGTTCTGGGGGTCACGCTGTCCGGGTGCGGCGCCGGCAGCTCCGGCGCAACAACAAACCCGACCACATCGGCGACCGCTCGAGGTCCCGGAGCAGCCTCCCCGCCACAGACAACCGCCACCGGCAGCCCGGGCAGGTCTGTCCCGGTCGGGGAACTGGCCTTCACCGGCACCACTTTGGCAGGTCGACCGTTCGACGCGGCAACCCTCGCGGGAAAGCCGGTGCTGTTGTGGTTCTGGGCACCGTGGTGCCCGACCTGCGCCGCCGAAGCACCCGACGTCTTGGACGTCCAGCAACATCACGCCGGCCGGCTCGGCGTCCTCGGAGTCGCCGGTCTCGACGACCAGAAGAACATGCAGCCGTTCGTGGACCGGACCAAGACCGGCGCTATCACCCATCTCAGCGATCCCACCGGGCAGATCTGGCGACGGTTCAGCGTGACCCAGCAATCCACCTATGTGCTGCTCGATGCCGCCGGGCACGTCACCTTCTCCGGTGTCCTCGGGGGCGACGACCTACGCGCCAAGGTCGCCGAACTCACCAGTTGACCATGTACAGCGTGCCGATCGGGCTGGCCCTGGCGGCGGGGACCCTGGCCGTCGTCAATCCCTGCGGCTTCGCCCTCCTGCCCGCCTACGCATCCTTGCTGGTACTCGGCGACCAACCAGCGCGAAGAACCGTCGCGATCGGCCGCGCACTCGGCTTCGCCGCTGCTCTGACCGTCGGGTTCGTCGCCGTATTCGGTGTGTTCGGGCTGCTCCTGGCTCCCGTCGCCGCGCAGATCCAGCCCCGGCTGCCCTGGTTCACCGTGGCCCTCGGGCTCGTGCTCGCGGTCCTCGGCGCCTGGCTGACCACTGGACGCTCGTTGCCTGGGCTGAGGCTTGCTGCCGGTCGGGGGCCGGCCCTGACCCGCTCCTTCACCTCGATGACCATGTTCGGGGTGGCCTACGCACTGGCCTCGCTGGGCTGCACCATCGGCCCCTTCCTGGTCACCGTCGTGGCCACCTTCCGCGCCGGAACAGTGACAGGCGGCGTCGCGGTCTTCGCCGCCTACGCACTCGGCATGGGCATCGTGGTCACGGCACTGTCGCTCGCCATCGCCCTCGCCCGGGAAGGCGTTCTGACCACGCTGCGACAAGCCGGACGGGTCGTCTCCCGGCTGGGTGGACTGCTTCTGCTGGTCTCCGGTGCCTACGTCGCCTACTACGGCTGGTACGAAATCCGGGTCCAGCGTGGCGGTGCCGCGAACGACCCCGTGATCGACACCGGCGCGGCCATCCAGCGCTGGCTCGCAACAGGGCTCGACGACCTCGGTGCCGCCGGAATCGCCGCCATCGCGATCATCCTGATCGTGATCACGACCGTTATGCGACGCACCCGCCGCCGCTGACCAGGCGTCGCCCTGTCGACCACGCGAGGGCTTCCGGTGTCATCGCGCACAACGGTGCGCGGGGTTCCGGTCGAACCCACAAAGCAGCTCTGGGCAGTTATCGACCGTATCGTCGCCGAGGTTGCTTGCAGATCGTCAGGGACTGCTGGGCGAGCAGGCATGGCCGGCGAAATCTGGGCGGACGTCGCGGCAGGCACCGTCGCCTCGAACCTGCCCTCGAACCTCCGCATCCGGCTCCAAGCCGGCGGTACCGGCACCCAGCGACAACCTGACCAGGTCATCACCGTGCCGAACTTCTCCGACTTCACCGTCAACCTGCCAAGCCTCGCACCGCCCGGCTGGACAGGATGAGCCACCCTCAGTTTCCACCTGCAAAACAGCAGCCCAACACCCGAATCACCATAAACATCCGAGCAGCTGACCCCGCGGTCCCGGCCTCATGGGCGGGGATTGCCTAGGCAGTGATCAGAACTCGAGGGATTGTCCCGGCGCGAGCACGCTTACCTCGGTGCCCTCCGGGGCGAACTTCTTCATGACAGTGGTGTGGAGCGTCCGGTGAGCGGGCCCGAGCCCTCCGTCATGAACGGGCACCATTCGCTGCGGCGCGACTTCGGCGACGTACGAGATGGTCTCGAGCAGCTTCATCCATGGGGCGCCGGTGGGCGCGAGGAGAACCTCGGTCTGTCCCTCGGGACGGGCAAACGCGTCGCCGGGGGCGAAAACTCCTCCGATCTCGTAGGTGAGGTTGGCGGGCAGTGGAAGCGCGGGGTGGATCACCTCGTGCGGTGCGCTACCCACCCGCACTTGGATTCCGGCGATCTCGTGCTCGCCAGGCTCTAGTTCGGTGACGGCGTCAATCCCGGCCTCGCTCAGATAACTGCCGAGTCCGGCACCTCCAAAGATCGGTAGTTCGCGCCCGGCCGCGAGTGCCGCAAGTTGGCTGGGGTCTACGTGATCGGGGTGCGGATGCGTGATGAGCACGGCGTCGACGGCCACCGTCGCGGTGAGCGGCGCCGTCAGATTGCCCGGGTCCAGGATCAAGCGGCGTACCGACCCGTCGGCCGCCGCCAATTCGAGGAGTACGCACGAGTGGCCGAGTGTTGTCAGGCGGCGCGGAGACAGGCTGGCCGTCGGCTCATTGGGCATGGCATGCCTTCCACTGGTTTTGTTAGTCAGGACACCTGTATTGTAAAGCAGGATAGAACGGAAGGGCGATGATGCTCGAAGAGGACGACAGCTCTCGACTGCTGCGACTGAAGGCCGACTGGGGCGGCGCGAACCTCACTCGTGCCGCTGGATGGATCACGCAGTGGGTCTGGGACAACACAACTGACCACCGGCAGGCTGTGATCTACACCGGGCGCGGCATGGGTGACAATCTCCGCGCCCTGGGAGCCGGCGATGTCGATATCGCTCTGGCGACACCTGCGTCGTTCGCTCGGCTGGCCCGAGAGGGAGTCGGACCGTTCGAGGGCGCGCCGATCCCCGACCTCGTTGCGCTCGGGGTACTTCCCCACCGCGACGCGATGATCCCGGTCGTGCGCAAAGATCTTGGGATCACGACCCTCGCGGAACTCGCAGCTCACCCCGGCCCGCTGAGGATCTCGCTCGGGGTCAACGACCCGGACGGATTCATGGGGTTCGCGGCAGATGCTGTGCTGTCGGCTGCCGGCGTCGAACTGGAAGACGTGGTCGCGAGAGGCGGCCAGGTCACCCGGCACGAGCAGCCGTTCGACGTCATCGCTGACCTCCACGAGGGTCGAGCAGATGTCATGATCTCCGAGGCGATCATGACCCCGGACTGGCAGGAGCTTTCCCGGGACGGCTCCGTCGTCTTACTGTCTCTCGCTGATGACGAGGTCGCTGCGCTCGACCATCGCTGGGGGCTGAGAACAATCGAGCTTCCCGGCGGCTATTTCCCGCACACGGCGGACACCATCCGCGCTCTCGACTACTCCGGGTGGATCGTCGCGGCGACCAGCGGGTTGCCTGATGAATTCGCCCAACTCGTCGCGCAGGCGTTCAGTGTCAACTCGGAAGCACTTGCTCGCGGGTACCGCCATCTGCCTGTGGACTATTCGCCGCTGCGGTACCCCGTCGACCTGCCGACTGCGATCGCGACCCCGATTCCCCTTCACCCGGCCGCCGAGGCCGTGTATCTCCAGAAGATCCATGGACATGAGGAGTTGGCGTGATGCTCGCTGCAGAGGTTGTCGACGCGGAAGGCACGTTCCGGATCGGCGACATTCCCAAGCCCTCCGCCGGGGCGAACGAGGTCGTCATCCGGGTCGTTGCTGCGGGGCTGGCGCCCGGAGCATTCAACCTGCTGAGAATGGGCCGCGTCCCGATCGTTCCGACGGTCTTGGGCCACGAGATCGCGGGCATTGTCGAGTCCGTCGGCGAAGGCGTGGATCCCACGCTGGCCGACCAACGAGTACGGGTTCACCCCCTGCTCTCGTGCGGGGTCTGCGACTACTGCACGACCGACCGCGAGATGATGTGCAGCGCCAACTCGATGATCGGGCACGCGATCTTCGGACCCGACGCCATGCCCCGGTACAGCAAATACCACAACGGAGGGCTCGCCGAGTACGTCGTCGTGCCTGCCGCTAATGTCGATCTGCTTCCGGAGTCGCTGAGTTTCGACCTCGGCGCCAAAACCCACGACTTCGCAAATGCGGTGCGCGCTTTCAAACTGGCCGAGACCGAGGCCGGATCGACCATCGCCGTGACTGCCGCTACCGGAGCGATGGGAGTCGCGACCATCGCAATCGCTCGATGGTACGGAGTCCGGCGGATCATCGCAGTGGGACGCGACGAGGACCGCCTCGCAGCGGTGCAGGCGATCGATCCGGAGTTGGTCCGCACCGTCACGATCTCACCGGACGACGACGCGCGAGGGGTTACCGGTCGGATGCGCGCGATCGAGCCCGCCGGGGTCGATGCGGTGATCGACTACTTCCCGCACGGGAAGGGCACATCGTTCGTCTTCGGCGGGATCAAGACCGGCGGGCGCCTCGTGCACATGGGCGTCAACCCAGAGCCTCTGGTGATTCCTCCCGCGGCCTTCTCGGTCAACTGCATCACCTTCGTGGGAACCCGCAACGGGACCCGCAAGGACGCGCACGACGCGATGCGGCTCCTCGCCGAGGATCCCAAGCGTTACGAGGACCTGATCACACATCGGTTCACGCTCGACGACGTCGATCGTGCCCGCGACATCTTCCGCGACCGCCAGGAGCCGATGTGGATGGCTGTCGTGTCGCCGACCAGCAGAACCCACCCCGCGACCGCGGGCTGAGGGCCAAGTAGAGGAAGAAAAATGCCGACCGTCACCGAGTTGTTCGCCACGTTCCCGTTCGACCACCCACCTCGCCGGCTACTCCGCGACGAACTGGCACTCCTGTCACCGGCGGTCCCCAAGGTCCCCGGCGTCTCCTGGGATCCGATCCCGCCGCTCAAGGTCGTCCACTTCGACCAGGATTACCAAGAAGGCGCATTCATCCCGCCGCGCATCCTGTGGGAAGGCGACACAGGTCGCATCGAGTGGATGCAGATGAACTTCCGGCAGCCGATGTACCACCGGAATCTGGATGTCGATGAGATGTCGTACCAGATCCGCGGCGGCCGAACATTGATGACCGAGTTGGGGACGGTCGAGCTCGAAGGCGGCGACCTGGTGCGGATCCCGTGCGGGGTTGCCCATGACAACTTCGGCCGCAAGGCGAGTCACATTCTGTGGTACTTCCCGACGCCGCTTCGCGATGTCGGTGAGGTGGTTCGCACCAGCGAGGTTCTCATCCCGCCGTTCGAGGGCTGGGAGGCGGCCACGGTCAACGAGGTGCACACCGACTGCCTGGGGGGCCGGCACTGCGACCGCGCAGTACAACTCTCCGACGAGCGCTTGATTCTCGAGCAGGCACATCAGGAGGATGAGCGCCTGCAGGTGCTGTCGACCAAGGTGGACGAGAACCAGACGCAGTGGATCTGGCAGGGCGCCCAGCACGCGGTCGGCGTAACGGACATCACCGACAGCGACGGGCGAGAGTATCTGCGGCGCCGCAATGCCGACGAGGTGCAGTACCAGATCGAAGGTACGCGGCTGCTGGTGAGCGCGAACGGTGTCGTCGAGATGACGCCCGGCACGTTCGTGCACATTCCGGTCGGCGTCGCCTATGCGAGCATCGTGGCCGGCAGCAGCCGTCACCTCAGCACCGTCACCACTGGCAAACTCGATTGCGTATGGGAGGCGGCAACAGAGAGCTCGAGGTGGAACCTCGAAGACATCGAGGCCTATCGCGCGCGTGCGTTCGCGAAGCCCGTGAGCTGAGGTGGCCTCCGATCGCGACACAGCTATGCGCGTCGTCACCGCGAGTCGAGCGCTCGCCGACGCCGGCCAGCAGGACATGGTGTGGGGACATGTGGCCATCCGCGATCCAGCGGGCAGAGGGGTCTGGCTCAAGCGCAGCGGGCTCGGGTTCGACGAACTTGAGCCGGACGACATCCAATTGATCGACTGGTCCGGCCGGCTACTCGCCGGCCAGGGAGCTGTTCATCTCGAATGCCACATCCACCTCGAGATCCAGCGGGCCAGGACCGACGTGGGCGCCTCGGTGCATACCCACTCGCCAGCAGTGAACGCGTTCAGCGCTCTCGACGTGCCCCTTCGCGCGATCTCGCACGAGGGAGTTCTGTTCGCTGACCCGCCCGTACCACGGGCGCCGCTCTCGGGTGACCTGATCTGGAACCCCGAGCGCGGCCGCATCGTGTCCGAGGCGATCGGCACCCAGCCCGCCTGCATCCTGCCCCGCCACGGACTGGTGGCAGCCGGCGTCGACGAGGCCCACGCCGTCATGTATGCCGTACTGCTCGAAGCGGCGTGCGACCTCCACCTCCGTGCGCAGGCGTCAGGAAAGATCGTGTCCTTCTCGGATGAGGACGAGCTGCGCGACAAGCGGGCCCGAGTGTGGCCCGAGTCGCAGCTCCGCGCCGGTTACGACTACTTGGTCCGGCGGTCGTCGCCACCAAGCTGACGAGGGAGCCGCCGGCACCAGACAGCCTGCCTACTCCGCGACGACGGGGCTCTCGATCCGGGCCGACGCCATCGATCTCCACAATGACGGTGTCGCCGGGGTGAAGGAAGACCTGAGGGTCACGCCGGAACCCGACCCCGCCGGGTGTGCCCGTGAGGATCAGGTCTCCGGGCCGGAGGACGGTGAATTCCGAGATCGTCGCGATGAGCGTGGGGATCGAGAAGATCAGGTGGGACAGATCGGAGTCCTGCAGCGTCTCACCGTTCAGGATCGTGCGGATGCCGGCGGTACTCACGTCCACCTCGTCCGTACCAAGAAGCAACGGGCCGAGGGGTGTGGCGCCATCCCATGCTTTGCCCTGCAACCACTGGTGGGTCTTGTACTGGTAGTCCCGCATAGTGACATCGTTGGCGACCGTGTAGCCCAGGACGTGTTCGAGGGCGGACTCGGGGGAGATCCGACGACCAGGACGGCCGATCACAACGGCGAGCTCCGCTTCATAGTCGACCTGCTCGGATTCAGCAGGGACCGGGATCGGGCGATCGGCGGCGATGAGGCTGTCGGCGTACTTGGGGAAGAGGACGGGGTAGGTCGGGAGGTCTCGCTTCGTCTCCGCGATGTGCGCATGAAAATTCAGCCCGACACAGAAGATCTTCTGCGGAGCCCAGGTGGGCGGCAGCAGCTCGACCGAGCCTGCGTCGACGACGGCGTCTTCGTCCCGATCGGCTTCTCTCAGCGCGTCGAGGCCGGTGTCCGCGTCGATCCGCCGGATTCCCCGCAGTGGAATGTACTTTTCACCGTCGACGACGCCGACGTGCTCGAAACCATCCTGCCGATACGAAACCCAAGCCATCAGATCCTCGTTTCGCTCAAGCCGCGCCAGGCCGGGGTCTGGCCGCCCCAGAGGTTCACGGTCTGAGGCGCGGGAGTCCAGCGTCGAGGCACATAGTCGACGCGGTCGTCGTGGAACTTCTCCATCTCTGCCGACAACTCGATGTGGTTCCCGGCGGGGTCGTCGAAGAACACAAAGAGGTTGTTCCCCGGCCCGTGGCGTCCGGGCCCCCAAGTCACCGGGACGTCCAACTCGGTCAGTCGGTCGCACCACGACTTGAAGTCCTCCCACTCCGCGAGGTCATAAGAGTAGTGGTCGATGTCACCGGCGCGCCCGACACGCACGATCGCCAGCGTGTGATGGTCTCGGTCGCTGCGGAGCCAGGCGAAGTTGCCGTCCTTGAGCTGATCCGACATGCGGAAGCCGATGACACCGGTATAGAAGGCAACCAGAGGCGCGACGGCGACGGTGCCGACCGTGGTGTGCTGGAACTTGATGGGCCGCCGACCGGTGTCGGCGGCGTTCTCACCCGACCGGCGCACCTCGCTGTGGAAATGAACCGTGTTGCCGTCGGGGTCGGTGACCACCAGCCCGTCAGGCGTGCCCACGGCCGCGTCGATGTAGCTCGGGTCAAGGTCGGTACAGGTGGAACCGGCGGTCTCGAGGCGTCGGCGGATGCCGTCGAGGCCGGCCTTGTCGCGGACCTCGAACCCGAAGTGGGCAAGTCCCTGCTCGCCTGGGAGGAGGTCAATCACGTGGTGGCCCTCTCCCCAACCGAGACGGACGGCGCCAGCCGGCGAATCGGCGTGGCGCACCATCCCCAGCGTGCGCGTGTAGAAGGTCTCTGCCTCGTCGACGTCAGGGACCGTGAACCCGATGTGCGAAACGGCGGTGCGGCGCAGCCGGCCGGCGTTCTCCTCGTCCGGCAGGGTGATGCGTTCCGGTCGTTCCATGGAATGTCCTTTCAGCGGGTCGGCGCTGCCGCGATCGGCTGCGCGTGCGTGAAAAAGCCGAGATCGGAGATGACCTCTTGCAGTTGTCCGGCGGCCGCGACAGCCGCGACGACCCGATCAGGGCGGATGATCACGAACGATCCGCGAGCCGGCTCGAACTCGGAATAGAGCCGGGTGTCGAGGTCGATCGCTATGCCGATCGGATCCGGCCGGTCGTACACCAGGTCGTCGAGCGGAACGTCGAGGAGGCGTGCGTCGATGCCGCGCAGCGAGTCCATCGCTTGCGACCACTCGACGTCGCCGCCCTGGCCGAGACCGACCGCCACCACCGACCAGCCCTGCCCGAGAAGTTCGTCGAAGGGCAGGCATCGATGTGAACCGAAGTCGAAGACCAGGGGTTGTCCGATCACGGTTCCGACCAGCGGATTGCTCGACGGATCGTGAACGGCGCCGGAGACGATCCGGGTGCTGGGGCGGTAGCGCATCTCCTTGAAAAAGGCTCGACCCGCCTCGGACTCGAGCGCACGGCGTACCACCTGGTCGCGGAAGCGCGCGATACGCGGGTTGGTGGTCATCACGATCCGCCCGAGTCGTTCCGAGCTGCGGATCACCGCCTCCGCGTGCGGTCTCCGTTCGACTTCGTAGCTCTCCAGGAGCGATTCGTGCGCTGACCCCTTCACCACCGCCGCGAGCTTCCACGCCAGGTTTGCCGCGTCACGGATTCCTGTGTTGAGCCCTTGGCCCGCGAACGGCGGCATCATGTGCGCGGCGTCACCCAGCAGAAACGCGCGGCCGGAGTACCAACTGGCCGCGCTCAGACCATGGAAGCGGTAGGTCACCGCCCGCTCCACCTGATCCGGCGCGATGGAGCGATGAGGCTCCAGAAGTCTTTGGATCAGCTCGAACGGCGGGTCGCTGGTCGCATCACACTCACCGGGATACAGGTAGAACTCGTAGCGGCACCGTCCGTGCAGTCCGGGCACGATCACATACGGTCGACGTGGATCGCCGTGATGCATCCCGTACCGCTCTTTGTGGGCGTCTCCAAGAGCGTCGATGACGAGCCAGACGTCATCGTGGCTCCGCCCGCTCATGGTGATCCCCAGCAACGATCGAACGCGCGAGCGTCCCCCGTCTGCGCCCAGCGCATAGCGTGCGGATATCTGCCCCTCGCCGGCAGGACCGACCGTCTGGGCGACGATCCCCTGATCGTCTTGCTCGAGCCCGATCAACTCCGTGGAGAACCGAAGGTCGACGCGGGGGCTCCGCTCAAGCGCCGCATGGAGAACACGTTCGAGATCGGGCTGGGCAAACGGATTCTTGAACGGATAACCCGACCGGTAGGGCACTGCCGCTCGAGCATGGAAAACCGGCTGATTGTCGCTGTCGTAGTAACGAGTGCCGGTGCCCGGCACAATCGCCCTCAACACGTCGGCCACAATCCCCGCGCGTTGGTAGGCACGCAACGACTCGTCATCAAGGCTGATCGCCTTCGGGTCGTCCGCAGTACCGGCGTTCTTCTCGACCACCGCCACGTCGACGTCAAGAGCGGCCAGGAGCGCCGCGACAGTCATGCCCACCGGGGCCGGCGCCAACGACCAGCACGTCGGTAGGGCGGACGGGGTGAGTCATTCACGCTCCCTTGCGCCAGTGTCCTGTCTTTTAAGTCATCATACCCGAAAAACAGAACACGCGAAGACCGTAGTGCTGGTACTTCGAGGTCCGGCGCGCCGCCGGCGCCGCAGCTGGCCAGTTTCAGGCGCGCGCCGCCGGCGAAGGGGCCACCCATCCCACGAGGCGCCGACCGGCGTGGGAGGTGGCCGCGATTCGAGAGGCGGGCGGTCAGCGCCCGACTGCGGCCGCGTCTTGGGTGATCACTTCGGCCGTCGACCTGACAGAGGCCACGAGGTCATCGATTTCGGTCAGCGCCACAAGGGGCCGGATGAAGACCATGCTCACCGCTGCGAGCACCTGGCCGTCGCGGCCGAAGACAGGCGCTGCGATTCCGACCGCGTTCGGGTCCACCTCGCCGTCGGTCAGCGCGAATCCCTGCTGGCGGATCTGCGCCAGGCGCTCGATGATCTCGTCGGGCTCGACCAGAGTTTTGGGCGTGAACTTGCGCACCTGGGTCGTAGCCAGCAACTCGCGTACCGTCGCTTCCGGCAGCCACGCGAACAGGACGAGCGCGGAGGCCCCCGCGTTGAAATCGAGGACGGTTCCCCGCTCGTAGGACAGGCGCACGTACTGGCCGTACGCTTCCTCGCGCTCCAGGCAGATGACCGCGGCACCCATCTGCTTTGTCAGCAGGACCGTTTGACGGTATCGCTCGGCGAGGTCCCGCATGCGCGGCAGCGCCAGCGCGGTCAGGTCGTACCCGGTCCGAGCGATCCGCGAAAGCTCCAGGATCCGCAGGCCGAGGCGGAAGCCGCCCCGACCCGTCTCGGCGAGGAAATCGGACTGCACGAGCGTCTGCAGGTACCGGTATGCCGTCGAGCGCGCGACTCCGAGATGCTCGGCGACATCCAGTGCAGTCAGCTCCGGCCGCTCGTCGCTGTACAACTGCAGGATGCTCAGCGCGCGGTCCGCGGTGCTGTTGCGCTCGCGGTACCCACTGCCTTCGGCCATGCCCGTCATTCAATCAGACCTTGCCAGTTACCGAAGCCGGTGGAGCAATGGGGGTGATGTCGGTCAGGGCGTGACCTCGGCTTCGAGGTGCAGGCTGCGGTTGCTCTCGACCTGCCAGGTCGCCCCCGCGTCGTGGCTGATCATGGCCTGGCCGCCGCCGTACGGGTCGGCGTCGGTGTAAGCGATGCCGTAGGCGCCGGTCGCCGACTTCGTACTGACGGTCAGCGCGAACTGGTCACCCGGCTGAACCGGCAACGGACGGTCAAGCCGAAGCCCCACCCAGCGCGCGGCCCATGACACCTGGTTCGCGGGAATCTCGACGGACTGGACGGTCGCGCCGATCGCGCCGTTGTGGACGCGCTTCAGTTCCAGCGTCACGGGCGCATTCGGGTGTCCGCTTTGGAAGCTTGTGAAGCGCACGCCGGTCAGCTTGCCGCTCTTCGGGATGGTGAAGGTCTGCGCCCGTGCCAGGCTGCCGCTCACATCCCAGTGGGTGCGGTAGCCGGCGTGACCGGTCGAGATCGCGGGTGGCGGAGGAAGGATCGCTGGGCGCCCGGTCGGGATGGTGACCTGGTAGGAGTTGCCGCACTCGATCGGCAGGATCACGCCCGCGTCGTCGAACCTGAGCGGCTGCCAATAGTGCTTGGCGAGGGCCTCGTTGGCCTTGGCGTCCATCCAGACATCCGACTGGTAGAGGTAGATCGTGCCGGCGTTCGTCTTGATCGGCAGGACGTCGGTCGGCTGGCCGCCGCACGACGTGGTGGTCAGGTTGGTGCCGGTGATGACGGCGCCAGGGCTGTCCCATTTGTCCAGTCCGTTCGTGAAGTCGTCCGCGAGCAGTACCGTCCCGTCCGGAGCCGTCACCGACACCGCCGCGACCGTCGCCCGCTCGCCATCACCATTGCTCTGCCGGAAGCCCACTTTCCCGCTGCCGGCGGCAAGCCCGGTGGTGGTGTCGACGAGTTGCCCGTCGATGCGGGTCTCGATCGTTCCGCCCGCGACGCTGATCTCGATGTCATAGCTTTGGCCGGTGGCGATCGGCTGTGGCAGGGGAACCGTGGTCGCCGAGCGGCCAGGGATCAACTACGTGAGATTGCCGCCGGACGCACCCGCATGGGGGTAGTTGCCGATCAGCCATTGGTAGCTGCCCGCGTTGGATGCGCGGACCACCAGTCCCACTTGCCCGTAGTCGCTCGCGGCGGCCCGCTCGGGCGTCACGGTCGCGCGGAAGGTGTAGTCGCTCCAGTCCTCCCCTGTCCGGCTGAGACCGATGCCGCCGCCGTCAATGTGGAGCGCACCGTCGACGACCGACCAGGCGTCCGGCGTCATGCCAGTACCAGTCCAGGGACCGAGCGGACTGGTTGCGGTGACGAACCCGGTACCAGTGGTCGCGTAGCCGCGGTTCGGGTCCGAGTAGGTGAGGTAGTAGGTACCGGCCCGTTTGAAGATCGTCGGCGCCTCGGTACGGCGAATGCCCACCCGACTCCAGGCACCGGACCCCGTCGTGTAGGTCTTGTCGAGACGTTCCACGACCAGATCGCCGTCGCGCCGCCAGTCGGTGAAGGCCAGGTACGCCTGGCCGTCGTCATCCACGAAGATCTGGTGATCGCCGTAGTTGACAGCCCGCGGCGGCCCCTCGGGCGCGGCGAGATCAGGCTCGGCGACCTCGACGAATCCGGCGGCCGGACTCTTCGAGGTGAAGACCCGATACCCGACCCCGTTGTCGTAGGTATTGATCCACAAGACGTACCTGCCGGTCTGCTTGTTGAAGACCACGTGGGGCCGGTAGCAGCCGTACGTCGTACCGTCGCACCGGCTCTGCCAGGTCGAAGTACTCGCGTCGAACAGAAACCCGCGCGGAGTCCAGTTCACCAGGTCGGGCGAACTGTAGGAGACGAAGCCACAGAACGGCGCACCCGGCGTGTTCCACTCGTAGCCACACCCGTACGCCGTGCCGTACAGGTAGTACGTGTTGCCGAAACGCTGGATCTGCCCGTCGTGAGCGTCGATCGCCTCACCGTGTACATCGAACCGGATCGCAGCGTTGCCCTGGGCATCTTTGTTCACCAGCGTCACGCTGCTCTCCGCCCCCGGCTGTCCCCGATCCGGCCGCGCTTCCGCGGGCCCGACCGCCGACAAAGCGACGCCGGCCAGGAGAACCGGGACGACCAACAGGCGAAGTAGGGCAGACATCGTCGGCACACCGACCTTTCATGATGGACAAGGCTGCCGCGCAGAGAATCTGAAAGGTTTCAATCGGCAGTTCGAGCAGCCTATGACCGCAACTGAACCCCCACAACCCCCCGGCCCTGTCCGATTCCGGCAGAAGAACAGTTGTTGCATCTGGCAGGACTGTCGTATTGAATGATAGGAAAGTCTCCGGGATGGAGACCAGAGCTCCCTACGTCTATAGGCACCCGATCGACGGAGATTGACATGGCTTCACCAGCCGTCCGCCCTGAGACCGATCTTGACCTCTTCGCGCCCGAGATCGTTGCGGACCCGTTCCCGCCGCTCGCGAAGCTGCGCGAGCAGAGCCCCGCGGTCTATTCGACCAAGTGGGACTTCTACCTGCTGACCCGCTACGCCGACGTCCGCGCCACTGCCGCCGATTGGGAAACCTTCACCTCGGCCGAGGGCGTCGCGCTCACCGAGCAGTTCAACCAGCAGATCGCGGACTCCGTGCTCGCTACCGACCCGCCGGAGCATGACGCGCTCCGCGCTGTGCTCTCAGACAAGCTCGCGCCGCGCGGCCTCGCCAAGGTACGTCAGCAGATCGCGAACTACGCCGACACCCTGGTCGCCGAGCAGGTCGCGAAGGGCACCTTCGACGGCGTCGTCGACATCGCCCGTGTCTTCCCCATCAACGTGGTCGGCGACCTGGTCGGCCTTCCCATCGAGGGTCGCGAGAAGATGCACCCCGGCGCGGACGCAACCTTCGCCGGCTTCGGCCCGTTCGGCGACTACGTTCTCGCGCACCTTCCGCAACTGCAGGCGTACCACCAGTGGATGGGAACGATGGCCGATCGCTCCAAGCTTGCTCCCGGGGGGTGGGGCGAGGCCATCATGGATGCGGTCGACGACGGCCGGCTGACGCAATTGGGCGCGGTCCGTACCGTAAGTGCGTATCTGACGGCAGGTATGGACACGACGGTGAACGCGATCGGCGCGCTGATGACACTGTTCGCGCAGCGCCCTGAGATCTGGGAAGCGCTCAAGGCGGACCCCGCGCTGGCCGGCCCCATCTTCGAAGAGATCCTGCGACTGGAGTCACCGGTCGTCGGGTTCTGGCGGGTCGCAACCAAGGACGCGAGATTCGGCGACGTCACCGTCCCGAAGGGATCGAAGGTCCTCCTGCATTGGGCGGCCGCGAACCGCGACCCCGCGAAGTACAGCCAGCCGGACGAGTTTCGCATCGACCGTAACCCGCTCGACCACGTCGCCTTCGGGTACGGAGTCCACGCATGCGCGGGTCAGGGGTTGGCGCGAATGGAAGCCGTCACTCTGCTTGAAGCACTCGCCTCGCAGATCGACCGGTTCGAACTCGCCGGGGAGCCCGTGCGGGGCAAGAACCCCATCGTCCGCGGCTATGACTCGGTACCGCTGACTGTCACCCCGCGGAGCTGAAGAATGGAAGTACGAACCATGGAGATCGAGGTCAGGCGTTCAGCCTGCGAGGGCCACGGGCTGTGCGAGCAGACCGCGCCCGAGGTCTACGAGTTGGACGACGAGGATTACGTGCGCCTGCGGGTGAGCGAAATCCCCGAGTCCCTTCAGGTCGCTGCCGCCGCCGGTGCACGGGTTTGCCCGGTTGCGGCCCTTCGAGTGCGGGACTGACCGGTGACACACCTGGTTGTTGTCGGCTCATCGATCGCCGGCGCAACCGCGGCCGGTGCTCTGCGATCGGGAGGGTTCGCGGGAGACATCTCGCTCATCGGCGAGGAAGCCCCGCAACCCTATTCACGCGTACCGCTGTCCAAGGGCGTGCTCGCCGGTACCGAGACACTCGAAAGCGCCACTCTTGCCGCTCTGCCTGATGACGTGAACCTGGTGCTCGGTTCGGCCGCCACGTCGTTGGATGTCGAGGGTCGGTCCGTGCAGCTCGCCGACGGTGTCGTGATGCCGTACGACGGTGTGATCATCGCCACCGGCGCGCGGGCCCGGAGGTTGGCACGCAAGGGTCAAGCCGGGGAGCATGTCATACGCACACTCGACGACGCAGCAGCCATCGCCGCACGAATTCCGATGGCCCGAAGCGCGATTGTCGTCGGCGCCGGTTTCCTCGGGATGGAAGTTGGATCCACGCTCCGCTCGCGGGGGCTCGACGTGACCCTCGTCGATCGGGAACCTCCGCTGCGGCGCCTTCTTGGACAGTGGCTTTCCGACTACCTGATCAAGACGGCCGACGAGGCAGGCATCCGCTTCCACATCACGCCGGGAGACGTGGAACTACTCGGCAATCCCATCTCAGGGGTCGCCTTCCGCGACGGCAGGAAGCTCGAAGCCGACGTCGTCGTGTGCGCGGCAGGAGACCTCCCGAACGTGGAATGGCTCGCAGACTCGGGACTTCACATCGCCGGTGGCTTGGTCGTCGATGCCCGCTGCCTCGCCGCTCCCCGGGTTGCAGGCGCCGGCGATGTCACGTCGCGCGAAGTCAAGCCCGGAGTCTTCCGGCGTACTCCCCACTGGAGCAACGCGGTCACTCAAGGACGGGCGGCCGCCGCGGTGCTCCTAGATCCGGCAGTACCTCCCTATCAGCCCGACCACTACTTCTGGACAGAGCAGTTCGGCATCGACCTCAAGATCGCCGGCGAATTGCCGCTGGCGGGGCAGCCGGAGATCATCGACGGCGATCCCGCGAGCGGATCAGCGGTTCTGCGATGGCACCACGACGGGCAACCGGTCGCGGCCGCCTCCATCAACTTCAGGCTCCCGGTGGTCAAACTCAAACGTCTCGCTGCGCCAGCGACCGGGACCGCGGCCCGATGACCACCACGACCCTCGCGGCGGTGGCGCACGGAGCCGGTGAGCCATTCACGCTCGAGGAGGTGGAACTCGACGACCTTCGCCCCGACGAGGTACTCGTCGATGTCGTAGCGGTCGGCATGTGCCACACGGACATCAGTGCGGGCCACGGCACCATCCCCTTCCCCACGCCGGGTGTTCTCGGCCACGAGGGCGCAGGCAGAGTGTCCGCCGTCGGATCCGAAGTCCACCGCGTCCGACCGGGAGACCCGGTGCTGATGTCGTTCACGTCATGCGGCCGTTGTACGGCGTGCCGCGGCGGTCATCCGGCTTATTGCGACTCTCACCTGCCCTGGAACCTACTCGGCGGACGCCGGGCCGACGGCAGCTCGACCATTCGGCGTCCGGATGGCACGGAACTGAGCGGGCATTTCTTCGGACAGTCGTCGTTCGCCCATCAGGCGATCGTGGACGAACGCAGCCTCGTCCTCCTCGAACCCGACACCACCGACGACGACCTCATCCGCTTCGCGCCGCTGGGGTGCGGTGTGCAGACGGGTGCAGGCGCGGTGATCAATGTTCTTCGCCCGACATCCGACACAGTCATGGTCGTCACCGGCGCGGGCGCCGTCGGACTCGCCGCCGTGATGGCCGCCGCTGCTCTGTCGGTGGGCGTCGTGATCGTGGTCGACCGCGTCGCGGAGCGCCTCGAGCTGGCCCTCGAGCTGGGCGCGACCCACTCCATCAACGCCGAGCAGGCGGACACCACCGAAGAACTGCGAAAGATCACGCAAGGGCGAGGCGTTGATGCTGCGATCGAAACGACGGGCAACGTCGGCGTGCTCGAAATGGCGATCGAATCCCTTGCCATCGGCGGCAGCTGCTTCGTCATCGGTGCGCCGCCCGCAGGCTCACGAGCATCGTTCAACGTCAACGCGCAGCTACCTGGGCGACGGATCGTCGGAGTGACTCTCGGCGACAGCGAGCCTGAACGCTTCATCCCTCAGTTGATCGCCCTCCATCGCGCAGGCCGTTTCCCCTTCGACCGCCTCGCACGGCGGTACCCGTTCTCGGAGATCAACCGCGCCGCCGAGGACGCCGCGCGTGGGGTCGCGATCAAACCTGTCCTCGTCATAGCGAAAGGCCCGCAGTGAACCGCCGGCAACAAGCACAGGCGAACGCGACGACGTTCCCCGACATCTCCCCGGTCACAGGGAACGCGCTGAACGAATTCCCCGCTATGACGCCGTCGCAAGCTCTGGACATCGCCCAAGCAGCCGCCGTCGCACAACCCAACTGGGCGGCGCTGCCGTACTCCGAGCGCAGACGAATCCTGCTCGCCGCCGCGGACGACCTGGAAGCACACCTCGGGGACCACGTCCAGACGCTCGCGCTCGAGATCGGCGCGACAAGACCGTGGGCCGAGATGAACGTCCACGAGGCGGCAGCGACGCTCCGCGAGGCCGCCGCGCTCACGAGTTCACCCATCGGTGAACTCCTCCCGTCGTCAGACCCGAACGTCGTCAACCACTCCCTGCGCATCCCGGCCGGCGTCACTCTGTCGATCGTGCCGCGGAACGCCCCCGTCATCCTCAGTGCCAGATCAAGCGCGATCTCCCTCGCGGTCGGTAACGCCGTGGTGATCCGCCCCAGCGAAGAGTCGCCGATCGCAGCCGGCATGATCCTCGCCGACGCACTCCACCGCGCCGGCGTACCGAAGGATGTCGTATCAGTCGTGACGACCCGTCCAGGCGACGGGCGCCAGGTGATCACCGCTCTCATCCAATCGCCTCACATCCGACGAGTCGCATTCATCGGATCGACACCCGTAGGCCGAGCGATCGCAGCTCAGGCCGGCGCAGCATTGACCCCCGCAATCATGGAACTCGGTGGCAAAAACGCGACGGTGGTGAGACACGACGCCGATCTCGAGCGGTGGACGCCGGCGTTGGCGTTCTCCTCGTTCGTCAACTCAGGTCAGGTCTGCATGTGCACCGACCGCATCCTCGTCCACCGGTCCCGATTCGACGAGACCGTCGAACGACTGACCACCATCGCCGACAGCATGATGGTCGGCGATCCACGCGACCCCGCTACCGACATCGGCCCCGTGATCAACGATTCCGCCGCACGCCGGTTCGCAGAGCTGATCACCGACGCGCGATCCGCGGGAGCGACGGTGATGGCCGGGGGCGACATCGACGGCCGCCACGCCCGCCCGACAATACTGACCGAAGTGCCGACCGCGTGCCGCTTCGCCACCGAGGAAGGGTTCCTTCCCATCGTGGAGGTGCTCCCGTTCGATTCCGACGACCAGGCTGTAGAGCTGGCGAACTCGCTCGAGGAAGGCCTCATCGCCAGCGTCATGTCCGCCGATCGCGATCAGGCGTACGCGGTCGCACAGCGCCTTCGCACCGGAGCGGTCCATGTCAACGGACCGTCCGTCGGTGATGAGCCCCACGTGCCATTCGGCGGGATAGGCGCCTCCGGGATGGGCCGGCTCGGAGGAACCGAATCGCTGCACTTCTACACCGAACAGCGCAGCCTCTACGTCCACTGACCGAATCGAAGAGGCGCCAGGCGCATCAGGGGACATCCTCCGCAGACAACGACTTCAGATTTCGCCGTCATTGCCAGCGCGCGCACTGGACTCGTTTGATAGCTGCTGAGGGCTGTATGAGCTCACTTTCGACCGCCTGAGCCCTTTGACGACGCGGTCCTGGACATCACACCTAGTCCACGCGGCGGGACCGGCCGCGGTCCACCGCCCCTCACGAGACCACTCCACGACGCCGGCGTAGGAATTCCTCGACCCGTCGAGACCCGTGCGATCCACCGAGTGGCGGACCGTCGCGTCGAACCAGGTGTCGCGGAGCCGGCCTGCTCACGCGCCTTGGATACGTCGGCTTTGAGGGCCACACGCCACGGTCAGGATTGCGGTGGTGGATTTGGAGCGTGCACTCGTCCCCGATCAGCGGCCTGTTGGCCGGTACTGCACCGCCGGCGGGATCGATATCTCTGAAATGACCTTCTCCCTGTCCTTGACAGGCCATCGCAAGTCAGCAAGTCTCTTGGTGACCACATGACATGAGATCACCTGCGATATCACGTTCGGATGCGGTCACCGTCACTAGACAGGGGTGCCCGATGGGTAAGGGTCGAATGATTTGGGTGTGGCTCGTTGTGGCCGCCACGGTCGCGGTCGCGGGCTGTGGATCCGACTCGTCGGAGGCAGAGGGGAGTGGTGGTCCGACCAAACTGACGGTCGGCGTCGGAGCGGGACCGTTCGTCGCGCCACTCGAGACGGCCCAGTTCAGCGATGCGGGTTTCGACGTCACGCGGCAGAACGTAACTTCTGGCTCGGTCGCGGTCCCGTTGGTGCTCAACGGCCAGCTGAAGTTCAGTCAGGCGGATGCGGTCGGCGCGCTCACCGCGATCTCCAAGGGTGTACCGCTGGTGTTCGTCGGGTCGGTGACCTCGACCGGTGCGACGGCAGACCAGGACAGCACGGCCATTCTGGTCAAGCCCGGCAGTGGCCTGAAAGCGGCCGCCGACCTGAAGGGCAAGAAGGTCGGGGTGAACGGAATCGGTGGTGCCGCGCAGCTTGCCGCCGCGGCGGCAATCGACAAGCTCGGTGGGGATTCCACGAAGGTCGAGTTCGTGGAGATGCCCCCGAACTCGCTGACGGGGGCTGTGGCCGATGGGACCCTCGCGGCCGCGGTCACCAGCCGGTCCGAGGGGCAGGCAGAGGGGCTCGATCCGATCATCGCTCCGACCGCTGAGGCGATGCCGTCCGCGCCGCTGATCGTGTGGGTCACGTCCAAGCAATACGCCGAGAAGAACCCCGAGGTCGTCGAGCGGTTCGCCGCGGCTGCCGAGAAGGCCAACGACGAGCTTGCTCACGACCCCGAGCGCGTCCGCAAGATCGTGGTGGAGAAGGCGACCGCCAAGATCAGCCCGGAGCTGGCGAAGACGATGGCCCTTCCCCAGTTCGCTCCGACGACGATCCAGCGCGACCGGCTTCAGACGGTCGTCGACCTAATGGTCCAATACAAGGTCATTCCGAAGCCGATCGACCTCGACACGGTGCTCGTCGCTTCATGAGCACCGTGTTTGCGGACGAGAAGGTCATGGCCCGGGGTCGGCCAGACGGCGATGCCCGTCGCCGGGTGGACCGCACCCGTGCGTGGCGGCTGGCCGGCTCCGCGTTCTCCTTCATCGCGCTCATTGTCGTCTGGCAGTTTGTCGTCCATCGCGGGCTGCTTTCCCGCCGGGCGGTGGCGCCACCGACGGCGGTCGCCGACGCCTTGTGGAACATGCTCGGGACCGCGGAGTTCTGGTCGACCCTCGGGAGCACCGTCCGTACCTGGGTGACCGGGCTCCTGGTGTCGATCGCGATCGCGATCCCGGTCGGGCTGGTCCTCGGTGGCAGCGATCTGCTCTACAGGTTGTTCCGGGTGGCGATCGACTTCCTGCGGACGATCCCGCCGATCGTGCTGCTGCCGCTGGCGCTGCTGGTCTACGGTGCCACGCAGCAGACCGCCCTGCTCGTGATCGTGTTCGGCTCGGTCTGGCCGCTGCTCCTGCAGACCATGTACGGCGTGCATCAGGTGGATCCGGTGGCGAAGGACGTCGCCCAGGCGTACTGCTTGCGCCGCCACGAGGTGGTCTTCGACCTCGTCGTCCCGAGCGCGGCACCGTTCATCGCGACCGGGATCCGGATCGCCGCCACGATGAGCCTGCTGCTCACGATCGGCACCGAGCTTCTCGGCGGTGTGCCCGGGATCGGCTCGAAGATCGCGATCGCGCAGACCCAGTACGCCACGATCCCGACGATGTACGCCTACGTCGTCGCCGCGACCGCCCTGGGCGTCGTCCTCAACCTCCTGATGATGCGACTCGAGAGGAGAGCCCTGTCATGGCACGCAGCACATCGAACAGCGTGACGACCATCGGTCGTCGGGCAGGCAACAGCGCGATCGAGCTCGCTGTCCCTGTCCTCACCGTCGCCGTGTGGTGGGTCGCCTCGTCGGGGTCGACGTCGCTTTACTTCCCGCCGCTGTCCGAGATCGTCGCGACGTTGTGGGATGTCTGGTTCGGGTCGAACTTCGTCTCCGATGCCGTGCCGAGCCTGTGGCACCTCGGCGTCGGCTATGGGTTGGCCGTCGTCGCCGGCATCTCGCTCGGTGTCGTGCTCGGTCTGATTCCACCGCTGGCGGCCGCGATGAACCCGCTGCTCGAGACGCTACGGGCGGTGCCGGGCCTGGCGCTCATACCCGCAGCATTGCTCGTCCTCGGGATCGGGCCGACGATGCAGGTCGTCACGATCGCCTCGGCGGCAGTGTGGCCGATCCTGCTCAACACCGTCGACGGTGTCCGCGGAATCGATCCGCTCGTCGGCGACGCCGCTCGCAGCTATCGCATCGGCTGGACCGATCGGACCTTCCGGCTCATCATCCCGGCCGCGAGCCCACAGATCGTCGCCGGCCTGCGGACGTCGGTCTCCGTTGCCGTCGTGATGGTGGTCGTCAGCGAGATGGTCGGGGCCACCCATGGGATCGGCTACCAACTGCTACACGCGCAGCGGTCGTTCGACATCACGGGCATGTGGGCATCGATGGTCCTGCTTGGAGTCCTCGGCTACGTGCTCAACGTCGCCTTCCGCGGCTTCGAGCGCGTCGTGCTCGGCTGGCACCGCGGCATGACTGGGACACAGGGATGAGGAGAACAGCCGTGATCGAGACCAGTACACAGCCGAGCTCGACGGCACCTGGCAACACACCGATCCTGTCGGTGCAAGGACTGCGCAAGAGCTACCGGACCCGTACAGGGGATCAGTTCGTCCTCGACGACGTCGACCTCGATGTGGCGACCGGCGAGTTCGTCTGCCTCGTCGGCCCCTCGGGAGCTGGGAAGACCACGCTCCTACGCTGCATGTCTGGCCTGATGCCACCGACTGCCGGCACGGTCCAGGTGCAAGGGCGCGTTGTCGACCGGCCGCCGGCGGAGATCGCCGTCGTCTTCCAGGACTACAGCCGGTCATTGATGCCCTGGATGTCGGTGGAGCGCAACGTGATGCTGCCGCTGCGCTCCAAGGGCATGCCGAAGACCGAGCGGATCGCCACGGCACAAGCCGCGCTCATCGCCGTCGGACTCGACGGAACCGGGACGAAGTACCCGTGGCAGCTGTCGGGCGGCATGCAACAGCGGGTCGCGATCGCCCGTGCGCTCGCGTACGAGCCGAGAGCCCTACTCATGGACGAGCCGTTCGCTTCCGTTGACGCCCAGACCCGTGCTGATCTCGAGGATCTCGTCCTGAGCGTGCGCGACGCCTTCGGCATGACGATCGTGCTCGTCACCCACGACATCGACGAGGCCGTGTACCTCGGCGACCGGGTGGTGGTGCTGTCGGGCTCCCCGACCCGAGTCCGTGAAGAGATCACCGTCGATCTGGGTCCCAACCGCGACCAGCTCGCGACGAAGGCTCTGCCGGAGTTCGTCGCGCTTCGTACCCGAGTGCTCCGCCTGATCCGGGAAGCCAACGCATGACCGTGATCGAAGCCCTCGCCGTCGCCATGCCCACGGCACCCGAGAAGGAAGGTGTTCTCTCATGACCGACGTACGAACGCAGCTCGGCACCGTGCGCGGTGTCCAGGACGGCGACGTCCACCGGTTCCTCGGTATCCCGTTCGCGGCGCCGCCTGTGGGCGATCTGCGCTGGAAGCACGCACAGCCCCCGACCGCGTGGGAGGGCGTCCGGGAGGCGTCCACGTTCGGGCCCGGCCCGATCCAGACCGCACTCACCGAGCACACGCCGAAGGGTGGTCAGAGCGAGGACTGCCTCTACCTCAACGTCTGGACGACCAACCTCGATCCGTCCGCAAAACAGCCGGTGATGTTCTGGATCCACGGCGGCGGCTTCCTCAACGGGGCCGCGTCGATGCCGCTGTACGACGGCACCTCGCTGTCGCAGCGCGGCATCACGGTCGTCTCGGTCGAGTACCGGCTCGGTGCCTTCGGGTTCCTCACCGACCCCGAGGTCGGCGCGAACTTCGGCGTGTCCGACTGGGTCCTCGGGCTCGAGTGGGTCAGGTCCACCATCGAAGCGTTCGGCGGCGACCCGGGCTGCGTGACGATCTTCGGGCAGTCCGCCGGCGGCGCCGCGACCCGCGCGCTGCTCTCCACACCATCGGCGCGGGGGCTGTTCCACCGCGCGATCATCCAAAGCGCGGGCTTCGAGGACTACGCCGTCGCGGGCTCACCCTCCTACGAGCGAGCACGCGCCGCGACCCAGCGGATGAAGTCAGCGCTCGGCTGCGACACGGTCGACGAGATGCGCGTGATCGAGCCCGAGCCAGTCCGGGTGGCATCGCTGGCCAACAGCGGGATCTTCCCGCCCCAGGGGCAGGTCCACACGCCCGCGAACCTCGTCTGGTATCCCGTCGTCGACGGCGACGTCATCACCCCCGGGTTCGAGGGATGGCCCGAGGACGTGCCGGTCATGTTCGGGTGCACCGAGGACGAGTCGCGGATGTTCATCCGGCCGGACGCGCTCTACGCCCACCCGGAGGTCCGGCCCGAGGACGCCTACACGCACGACACGTTGGTGAACATGGCACGCGCCCTCGGTGGCGACGCCGCCGACGACATCGTGAAGGAGCTGACGGGCCGCGGACTCACCCCGTACGAGGCCATCGCGGAGGTTTACACCGCGGCGGTGTGGCACGAGCCGGCGCTGGCGACACTCGACCGCTTCGACGCGCTCGGCCGTACCTTGTACTACTACCGTTTCGCGCGCGTGTCCCCCGGCGCCGAGAAGGACGGGACCCGAGCGTTCCACGCAGCCGAGAACCCGTATGTCTTCGGGCGCCTCGTCCCCGAGGGCTACTACGACGACGTCGACCTCGCGGTCCACGACGCAGTCCAGACCGCCTGGACCGAGTTCGCCCGCACCGGTGTGCCGAGCCACCTCGACGGCACCGCCTGGCCCGCGTACGACACCGACAACCCGCACTTCACGATCATCGACGACGTCACGACCAGCAAGCCGCTCCAGATCAGCCCCGTCACCGCGCTGATCCGGGCGCAGCGCTCGGACGCGACCAGCTCAGGAGAGGACAACTGACGTGTTCGCACCCAACCCGCTGCTCACCAAGATCGAGACCGGGGTAGTCCCCCTCGGCATCCAGTGCTTCACCGGCAACCACACGCTCATCGAGGTGATGGGCCGCACCGGCTTCGACTTCGTCATGCTCGACACCGAGCACAGCGGGACGAACCCGCGGGCGATCGAGGATGCCGTACGCGCCGCCGACGGCGTCGGCCTGGTGCCGATCGTGAGGATCCCGGAGGCGCACGACGAGACAGCCATCCGACGCTCGCTCGAGGCAGGTGCGCAGGGGCTGATCGTCCCCATGGTGAAGTCGGCTGCCGACGTGGACACCGTGCTTCATGCCGCGCTGTTTCCGCCGGCCGGCAAGCGGGGCATCTGCCCGGCGGTCCGTGCGGGCGGCTACTCGTTCAGCACCTTCCCCGAGTACGCCGCGTGGAACAACGCCAACACGATGATCATCCCCCTCATCGAGCACCCCGACGGGGTCGCGAACATCGAGGAGATCTGTGCCCACGAGGCCGTCCGGATGATCACGTTCGGCGCCGGCGACCTCGCGTACGCGATGGGCGAAGGCACCGCGATGCTCGCCAGCCCGAAGGTCCAGGATGCCTACCGTACGGTGCTTGCCGTAGCGAAGGAGCACGGTGTCGCCGTGATGGGTGGCCCGGTCCTGGAGCCGACGACCGAGGCGTGCGCGAAGGCGATCGAGGACGGCGTCACGGTCTTCTGCCTCGGCCTCGACGTGATGGCGTTCCGCAGCTGGTGCGAGGACACCGTCGCGGCACTCGACAAGGCTGTCGCAGGGTCGGCACTGACGCGTCCGCCCGCACCCGCGAGCGGCTTCCCGGGTCGCTGATCCGTACCCCGGGCCGCAGGTGTCCACCTCGGATTGCGACCTCGTCCCCGGAAATCAACGAGATACAGGAGTAGCAGAGATGGCATCACGCTGGAAGCGCATCGTGGTCGGGCCGAACGAAGACGGGAAGTCCGCCGTCCTGGACACCGAGCAGACCAACGTCCAGTCCAGGGAGGGGTTCTACTGGCGCGCCACGCTGTGGGGAACCCAGGAGACGCCCGCCGACAACACAATCGAGGGGGACCGTTCCCTCGACGTGAAGACCCGCGAACCGTTCGCGAACGGGATGCTCTGCCGCGCGCTGGAGATCCCGCCGGACCACAGCGACGCGGACACGCACCTGAAGGTCTTCAACGAGCTCAACGAGCAGATCGGTCACCCGATCGAGGCGACCGCCGAGGACAGCGCCCGCCACCCCACGATGCACCGGACGGACACGCTCGACTGCATCACCTGCGTGATCGGGGAGATCTACCTCGTAACCGACGTCGAGGAGGTACTGATGAAGCCGGGTGACACCGTCATCATCCGCGGCACCAACCACGGATGGAGCAACAGGTCTGACGAGCCATGCCTGCTGGTCGGCACGATGCTCGACGCCGTCCCCAAAGTCGCTCCAGGTCGCTGAGGGTCTGGGATGACCACCAACCTCACGCTGACCCGCGTCCACCATGTCCTCGTGCCGGTCACGGACATCGAGGCGAGCGTCCGCTGGTACGAGACGGTGCTGCGGGCCTCGCGGATCGAACGGTTCGACCACCACGACGAGTCGGGGGCCTTGTTCGCGGTGATCCTCCAGCTCCCCGGAGGCGGTCCTATGTTGCAGTTGCGTCTCGACCCGTCGATGGCGACCGAGGTGGCCGGGTACAGCCCGGTGACATACGGGGTTGCCGACCGTACGGCGCTGGACGGATGGGTGGCGCACCTCGACGACAACCGGGTCGCTCGTTCGCCGATCCGTACGGCGAGGATCGGTGCGGCGGTGGACTTCGCCTCGCCCGAAGGGCTGGTGATCCGGCTGTACACCGACCCGGTCGGAGGGATCGACGGCGTGTCGTTCTCCGAGGGCAGTGGGGACCGATGATCGCGCTGTCAGCCGCGCGAACGGTCGTCGACGGCGTGCTCGCGCATGCCCGCGCGGCGAGGTTTCCTCCGATGACAGTGGCGGTGCTGGACGCCGCCGGCCAACTGGTCGCGTTTGCCCGCGAAGACGACTCCAGCCTGCTGCGGGAGCGCATCGCGCGCGGCAAAGCCCGTGGCGCACTCAACCTGGGTGTCGGCAGCCGATCGCTGGCCGGAAAAGCCGCGGCCCACCCCGCCTTCATCGGGGCAGTCACCTCATTGGCGGACGGAGAGCTCGTCCCTGTTCCCGGTGGCGTGCTCGTCCGCGACGGTGCAGGCGTACTTCTCGGGGCGATCGGGGTCAGCGGGCACCACCCCGATGCCGACGAAGCGTGCGCCCTCGCCGGGGCCGAGGCCGCGGGGCTCGTGGCCGAACCCGGCGAGGACTGAGCTGCGGCGGCGGGTCGTCGGTGCGAATGCGGCCCGCTCGCCGATATTCTTCAAGTGACCAAGTGTACAAATGTCTGAGAGAGCGGGCACGATGACCGACGTTCTGGGGGGAAGCACCTACCGCAGAGACCGCACGAGCGCCGCGGACCAGGTGATCAATGACCTCCGTACGAAAATCCTGTCCGGCGATCTCGAGAAGGGCACCCGGCTCCCATCGGAGAAGGAGCTCGCGTCGCACTACGACGTCAGCTCTCCGACGATCCGTGAAGCGGTGCGCGCACTCAGCGCGATGAGCCTGGTCGAGGCCCGTCACGGGGCAGGCACCTTCGTCACCGCCGAGTCCACCTCGCTCATGTCCTCCGCACTCAACGCCGTGATCGAGCTCGAGAAGGTCGACCTGCCGAGCATCTTTGAGTTCTCGGAAGTCATCTATCTCAAGGCCGTCGAGATCGCGCTGCGCGATCCGGATCCTGAGGAGTTCGGTGTCCTGCGCGCAGCGGCAGAGTCGTTCCGCGCGAGCATGACGAACGACGAGTTCGCAGCCTCGCTGCGCGGCTTCCTCACCGGCCTGGTAGGGATCTCGCGCAACAAGCTGCTCATCGCCGTCGCCAACCACCTGATCGAGGCCCAGATCACCACCGCCAAGCGTTCCGCCGAGCGCTCGCCCGAGGTCTGGAGGAGAATCGCGGCGCCGCTGCGGGAAGAGCGGCTCGCCATCGTCGACGCGCTCGACGCCGGTGACTCCGAGGCTGCTGCCGACGCCGTACGGCGCTACATGAAGCGCGGCCACGACCTCGTGGTCAAGCACGCAGAAGGATAGGCGCGGGCCACGTCAGCGTCGAACCGCACTTCGCGACGCAAATCGAAAATGCTGCCGCGGACCTCGGAGTTCTCGCCCATCGAACGCTCCGTCGGCAAAGTGCGCTGCATCGTCGGCAACCGAGAGGAACATTGATGACCAGAGAACCCTTGCTGCCGGACACAGTGAGCACCCCGGGAGGTGCGACGTCGCGTGCGTGGCTACTGTGCGCGGGCCGTCACCCTGGTCAGCGCCTCGGTGAGCCTCGGGTTCGCGATCGAGGCGTTCGTCGACCGGTCGGACGGCGTGACCGCCGAGGGCTACGCGCTCGCGCGAAGCGCCGCGCTCGTCCTCGCCGTCACAGTGGCGCTGTGGCTGCGCTCGCGTACGGCGCTGCTGGTAGCCGCGACGGCGATGATCGTCGTGCAGGGGCTAGACGGCTTCGTCGGTCTCGCCGACGGCAACATCGTCCTTGCCGTCGGGCCGTGGTTCACCGCGGTCCTCAACGTCGTGGTGACCGTCCCTCTGCTGCGCCGGCGATGAGCGACTTCCCTCGGCGCCCGCGCTGGTGGGGCTATCACAGCGGTTTCGCCAAGACCAGCCGACAGAACGCCGATCAGGTCGGCTAGCGAAGCGGGGTCGCAGGTAGCCGACGGAGGGAGCTTTTGACTGAGTGGGGGGGTCAGCTCCTGTTGCAGCATCATTGCGGCTGCGCCCAGGGCTGCCGCGTCCGTCCGCCATGAATACGGTCGCCGAGGCAGGCGCCGGCTCCTTGCGCTGGGTCGTCCAGTACTCGCCCAACGCTGCGCAGGTTGCGTCGTTGTCGAGGATCACCGGCAAGGCTGGGGGGCGGGGTTCGAGTGCTTACCGATGAGCGTTGGACGCAGGACGTCAGGCGGTTCCAGCGGGCTCGGCGGCGCGGATGAGGGGTGGCATGTCCCAGCCGCGGGCCAATGCCGATTCGCCGGTCGGCGAACCGCCGCCGAAGAGCTCGGTGAACTTCATGATCAGGGGATCCCAGCGGAGTGGATCGATGTAGTTAGGTCGTCCGGGAACGACGAGGTCCTCTTCGATGTGCGTCCGGACGATCCCGACCTCGAAGGCCGTCACTCCGCTGTCAGCACCCCCGAACGAATGCGAGGCAAGCACGGCCGCCTCCAGCTGGATCGGGCACTCCGCGGCCCGTGGGACGTCCACCAGATCGGAAGCGACAGGCGTCAAACCAGCTGCCTTGAACTTCTGCGCCTCGAATGTGTATCCCTTCTGTGCCTTGTGCTGCGGAACGCGAGGCGTTCCGGTCAGTAGGGCCAGCCGATTCACCACCGGCGCCATAGTCGAGTCCACAAGATTGAGCACACACTGACCGTGTCGCAACAGGTTGAGCGTTGTCTGTGAGGTCTGGTCGAGACCGAGCATCGCAGAGCCGCTCAGCCACCATGCCGACGACATCGGCGCTAGATTGGCGGTCCCGTCCTCGTTGAGGGTACTGATCAGGACCACCGGGGTGCCGAAGTAGAAAACACGTGGCTCAATCACTCGCTTCACACGAACCTCCAGACGGGTGGGCGTTTCCCCACCGTTCCTGGAACGATCGCGGCCGCATTCATGTGAGGGCTGGATCCGAATACCCCTCGAAATCACGGGAAGGGCTGCCTTGAACAAGCCGCAACCGCCGTACTACGTCGCGATCTTCACCGTCTCGGACACAGGCGACGACGCCGACGCGTACGCCGCCATGGATGCCAGGTTGAACGAATCGGTGGCCCACCATCCCGGCTACCTAGGCAGCGAAAGATCGACCGACGCCCAGGGCGGGGCGGTATCGCTGCTCTATTTCACCGACGCGGTCTCGATCAGGAAGTGGCGGGATGACCCGCTTCATCGGCAAGCCCAGCGTCAGGGCCGCTCGCGATGGTTGGCTGCCTACGAAGTCCAGATCGCGCGGGTGGAGCGAAGCTATACCTTCGAACGAGGCCGATGACCCAGAACCACGGCCGGACCTCGACGCTACGGTGATCCATCTCGTGGTGCTGTCACCAGGTCAGCGTGCCATCACTGAGGTGACTTGTACCTTCAGGGCACCAACACCGCCTAGTCGAAGAACTGGACCAGGCCCGGCAACAACTCAAGACCACGCAGCGCGGCTCGAACGAGCGCTGGACCGGGCGACCCGCAGCGCCGCGTTGGCACTGCGCAGGCGCGACGCTCAGTTGGAGCGGCTCGCGAACTTCGATGCCTGAGCCTTCGGGCTGCCAACCACAGCACCTCGTGCCGCCGCTCAGGTGCCGATCGGGGTGGGGTGGCAGTCAAGAAAGTCTTGCTCGTACAACTGCTGCCCGTTGCCCGGGCCAGCGTTCAACCGGACCACCCGTACGCCGACACCGAGCCCTCCGCGACTTCGAGGTCAAGATGGCAACGGCCCAGGCCGTTGCCCGCCAGTGATTTCGGCACTTCGCTCCGCGGTGTGGAGGCTTCGCGCTACGGTTGGCGATCCGTCGGCCCCACGGTGCTTTCCCTGACGATCAACGAGAAGTTGGTAACGGTGTCGTCGGCCTCGAGGTCGGTCTTGCTGTGGGCCCGAGCGAGGAGGCGGGCGACGGCGTGCTCGGCGATTTGACGTTTGTCGGGGGAAATGGTGGTGAGGGTAGGAGTGCTGTAGTTGCCTTCATCGATGTCGTCGAAGCCGACTACGGCGACATCGTCAGGGACCCGCAGGCCAGCGCGGAGCAGTACCCGGATGGCGCCTTGGGCGAGTAGGTCCGTGGCGCAGAAAACCGCGTCGGGGGGCAAGCCGGGCCCCTCGAGCACCTTCTGCATCGCCATCATCCCGTCCTTGCGATGGTAGCCGACAGTCGGGACGGTCAGCCGGGGTTCCGCCTGCAACCCGGCGGCGGCCAGCGCCTCGCGGTAGCCCGTGGTGCGAAGGCGAGCGATCTCTGAGGTCGGCCGACGCTGGGTACCGATGAAGGCGATACGGCGACGGCCGAGTTCGACCAGATGGGTGGTCGCGACCCGGGCAGCGGCGACGTTGTCGATCCCTACGTGGTCCACCAGGCCCTGACTGGAGCGTTCACCGAGGAGCACGATCGGCGTTTTGTCCCGTCGCTGCTCCAGGTCGTGGCTGCCAAGGGCGACCGGACTGTAGATCAGGCCTTCGACGAACTGGCTGTAGGTGCCGTTGACGACCGCGAGTTCGCGGTCCCGGTCACCGAATGTCTGCATGATCATCACCGTGAGACCACGCGTCTGCGCGACCTCGACCACCAACCGGGCCAGCTCGGAGAAGTAGGAGACGTCGAGTTCGGGCACAGCCAACCCGATGATGCGGCTACGGCCGCTTCGAAGGCTGCGGGCGGCGTGGTTCGGGCGGTAATCGAGCTCCTCGATCGCCTGCAGCACACGGGCGCGAACGTCGTCGCTGACGTGGGGATAGTCGTTGATGACGTTCGACACGGTTTTGCGAGCGACGCCTGCCCGCGCTGCCACGTGCGCCTGAGTGACCGTCATCGACTGCTCCTGGTTCTTACCCTCGGGTTCTGGAAACCTCGATCATAGTCTTTACCACGTGGCAGGCCACGTGGTAAAAATCACCGAAGGCCGCGAATCTTGTCAGATCAGGCGGCAGATCCCTGGAGGAATCGATGACATTTACTGGACGGCGCCTGCCGGCCTATCTGGCGGTTTCGGCGCTCCTCGCCGTGACAGCGTGCTCCAACACGAGTCCGTCGGGCGGTGACAAGTCCGACACGTTGAGCATCTCGGTGTGGGGTGTGAACGAGGACATCGACAGCATCAAGGCGGCCGCGAAGGGATTCGAGCAGGCCAACCCGTCGATCAAGCTGAAATTCAACAAGACCGACTGCGGTGCCGACTACGCGGCCTGCAAGACCCTGATCGCCGGCAAGACCATGTCCGACGTGCTCGTCACGGGCAGCTGGAACCTCAACGAGATGGCCAACGACGGCGTGCTGGCCGACCTGACCGACAAGATGGGCGCCGACAGCGTAAAGACCTCGGATTTCGTCCCGGTCGTGATCGAGTCGGACAAGGCCGCCAAGGACGGCCGCTACTACGCACTGCCGATGGGCTACAACGTCCAGTCTCTGTTCTACAACAAGGCGATGTTCGCGAAGGCAGGCCTCAAAGAGCCGGCTGCCAACGGCGACTACACCTACCAGGAGCTACGGGCCTGGTCGCGAAAGCTGACCTTGGATGCCGCCGGCAACAATGCCGAGAGCCCGAACTTCGACCCGAAGAAGATCGTCCAGTGGGGCTATTACAACCGCATCGCGATCCCGTCGGAGCCGGGTTACTCCCCTGTCTTGTGGGCGCACGGTGGGGGTCTGCTCGGCGACGACAAACGCGACCAGTGCGAGATCGAGAAGGCCGGCACGATCGAGGCAATGCAGTTGCTGCAGGACATGATGTGGAAGGACCACTCGGCAGTGACGCCGCAGCAGGAACAGCAGACACCTGGCTACCTGCGCTGGATCCAGGGTCACGTCGCCATGCAGCAGGGATCGCACGAGCAGGTCACAATTGCGGCGCAGCAGAACCCGAAACTCCAGTACGACATGGCCGCGCTGCCCAAGGGACCCGCGGGTAACTCCACTCTCCTTCAGGTCCACAGTTGGGCCGCGTACGCCAAATCCCCGAATGTGGACAACGCCTGGAAGTTCGTGAAGTACATGGCCACTGAGGGCGCCGGCAAGCAGATGGGCCTCATCCCGGCGTACAAGGACGTGGCCAGCGGTGCGGCCTTCTTGCAGGCGCCTGGTGAGCCTGCACATTTGAAGGAAGCCCAACTGGACCCGGCCAAGTGGCCGCTGGCGCGAACCAACATCGACCCGACCGGTCAGCTCGGGACCGTCCTCGGCCAGGACGGCATCGGGCCGGCGCTGACGAGCCTCATCACGAACAAGAAGACCGCGGCCGAAGCTTTGAAGGGCACCTGCGCCAAGGTCGAAAAGATCCTCGGATCCTGAGCAGGCATGAGGTCGATCTGATGCAGACGTCACCTGACACGCGGCGGCGCCACAATCCCCGCCGCCGCGAGGCGGGCACCGCCCTGCTGTTCCTCCTGCCACAACTCTTCGGGCTGGTTGCTTTCATCGGGCTCCCACTCGGGGTGTCGCTCTACTACTCCTTCACGCACTGGGACCTGGTCGCACCCGCACCTACCTGGATCGGCTGGGACAACTGGGCTCACCTGACCGACGACGAGCGGATCCCGAAGGTGCTGTGGAACACCGTCAAGTTCATCCTGACCGGGACGACCAGCTTCCTGCTGTTCTCCTTGCTGGCTGCCCTGGTCGCCTACCGGCCGCGTCGCGGAGTGGCGGCGTACCGCGCTCTGCTGTTCCTGCCCTACGTGTTGTCGCAGATCGCGGTCGGCATCGTGTGGCGGTGGATGTTCAACACCGAGTCAGGGCCGATCAACGGCGCCTTCGAGGTGTTCGGGCTCACCGGCCCTGAGTGGTTACTCGACCCCCGAACGGCGATGGCCTCGATCGCACTGGTCACCACCTGGCAGGGCCTTGGATACGGCATGACGCTGTACATCGCCGCCCTGCACGGCGTTCCGGATGCGTTGCCAGAGGCCGCGAAGATCGACGGCGCCAATGCCTGGCAGCGATTCCGGCACGTGTTGCTGCCGATGATCTCGCCGACAGTGCTGTTCTTGATGGTCACCTCACTGATCGGTGCGCTGCAGCTGTTCGACCCGGTGGTGGCCATGACGGCCTCAGGCGGCGGCATCGCGGCGGCCGGTGGCCCCGAGGACTCCACTCGCACGGTGGTGCTCTACATGTACAACCAGATGTTCAACTACAACGAGCGTCTGTCCGGCCTGGGGTATGCCGCAGCCATCGCATGGGTGCTCGCGCTGCTCACATTCCTGCTCACTCTTGGGCAGTGGGCCTTCAGCAAGCGCTGGGTCTTCTACGCCGGCGAAACCACCTCGACGAAAGGCGGCCGGGGATGACCGTGACCGAGCCCATCGCTCACGTCGTACCAACTCCGGACCGGGCTCCGACCGGCGGCGGCAAACCGGTAGCCCGCAAGCGGGCGAAGGCAGGCGTCTATCACACCGCGATGACCGTGCTGGTGATCCTCTACATCCTGCCGGTGCTGTGGGCTGTCTCGATGTCGCTGCGCACCGACGCGCACATGTTCGACGCCGACCAGTTGATCCCTCACCCGATCACGTTCGACCATTACGCCAACCTGCTGGCCATTTTGCCTGATTTCGGGCGCTATGTCGGCAATACCGTCCTGATCGCCGTCGTGGGTACGGCCGGAACCTTGCTGTCCAGCTCCCTGGCCGGCTATGCCCTGGCCCGCTTCACGTTTCCGGGGCAGCGGGCGCTGCTGATGGTGATCCTGTTGACCTTGATGGTGCCGGCCCAGGTGACCCTCATTCCGCAGTACGTGATCTTCCGCAACCTGGGGTGGATCGACACTCCGCTACCGATCATCGTGCCGATGCTGTTCGGCAGCGCCTTGCCCACCTTCTTCTTCCGCCAGTTCTTCCTCACCCTGCCGCAGGAGCTGGAAGACGCGGCGGCGGTCGATGGGGCGGGACGCTGGCGCACCTTCTTCGCGGTGATGGCGCCGCTGGCCGGACCGGCCTATCTGGCCATGGGGCTGCTGACCTTCGTCCAGTTGTGGAACAGCTTCTTCGTCAACTCCATCTACCTACAGGACCAGAGCCAGTGGGTACTCACCCAGGCACTGCAGAGCCTGGTCGGCCGCTACAACAGCCAGTACGGCGAAATCATGGCCGGAGTCACTCTCGTCTCCCTGCCGATCGTCGTCGGTTACATCTTCGTGCAGCGCTGGGTCGTTCGCGGTATCGCCTTCAGCGGCGTTGCCAACTGAGAAGGGGAATCTTCCTTGAAGACACCTGCCACTATCGCGACCATCCGGGTGCACCCGGCCAGTCGCGCCGACCACCCCCTTTCCAAGTCCAAGTTCGCCGTCTTCAACAGTGGCATCGTGCACGCGGCGACCTATCATCGCGACGCCGCGGCGTTGCGGGCCGCACAGCCGGAGTCGGTGCGCATCGACATCGGCTGGGGCGCGGACTGGATCGGCTACGAGCGCCCGATCAGCGAACCGTCGCGCGACGGCTTCGCCTATGACTTCTCCGAGCTCGACGAGATCGGTGCCTTCCTCAACGATCTCGGCATTCGCCCCTACTGGTCGTACTGCTATATCCCGTCGCCCTACCAGCCTCGGGGCGGCGACTGGCGGGATCTGGCGGACGACGACGGCGGCTGGGTCGACATGATCAGCGCCTACGTCGAAGGCGCGTACGAGCGCGGTGTCACAGTCGGGTACCACGAGGTCTACAACGAACCTGACCTGCGCGACGAACGAACCGGCGAAGCGGTGTTCTTCGGGGGTGACCTCGACGATTATCTCGCGCTGTACCGGGCCACCGCGTCGGCGATCCGCAAGGCCGATCCGGACACGCCAGTAGGCGGTCCGGCGCTGGCATCGGTACTGGCCAACGAGCACTGGATCCCGGCTTTCCTCGACCTGGTAACGGCCGAGGACCTGCCGCTGGACTTCTTCTCGTTCCACCACTACGGAACCCACAGCATCCAGACCGCGCTGGACAAGGTTCTGCAGCATCTGGAGAACCGACCAGAACTAGGCGACGTTGAGGTGCACCTCAACGAGTACAACTCCTACCCGGTCGACTATCCGCTCGGCGGCGCACAGGACACGCATCACCTGGCGGCCGCTCTGCTGGCCGACTTCGCCACCTTGCTGGCGGCCCCCGGACTGACCAAGGTGAGCTGGGCGCAGTTCCTCGACAGCGGACACGGCAACTACTCGGGAATGGTCACCATCGACGGGCGACCCAAGCCTGTGCTGAGCGCCTACGAGTTCTACCAGAACATGCCGGTGGACCGCTGCGTCGTGGACCTCGACGGACCGCCCGAAGTGGGAGCATTGGCCGGTTCCGAGAACGGCCGGTTCGCGGTGGCGATCTGGAACCGAGCAGCGCGGACGGTACAGATCCAGCTCGACACGGGCGAAGGCGACTATGACGCTGCCGCGCTACGCCGGATCGACGCCGAACACGACGGTAGTGAGGTCGAGCACGCGGCTGTCGAGCGAAATTGGACGTTTGAACTGCCCCGCGGTGGAGTCGTTCTGCTCGAACTGACCGGCTCCGTCCACCACCCCCACAGCGCAGCGCCAGTCGGCGAGGTTCGCCGGGTCCGGCACCAGTACACGGGTCGGCGGACCTCCGCGTGGGCCGACCTCGAAGAGGCCACCACCACGTTCCGCCTCGGCACCGCGTCCGATCCACAGGCAGTCCCGTTGATCGCAGCGGACCTCGTCGGCTGCGGCCCATCGGTCACCGTCACCGGCGGAGTCACCGACGCTGCAGGTTCAGCCGTCCCCCAGGCGTCCCTCGCCGTGCGCTTCGACGGACCCACCGCGAGTCGGGAACTTCAGCTCGGCACCGACACCGCGATGAGGTCGGCCACAGTGGAACTCGCCGCCGTCGGCGCCGAGCACGGTGAAGTCCGCGTCACGGTCACGCTCCAGGACGCACCTCCCCACACCTTCGCCGTAGTTCACCTCGGCTAGCAGCCGACCAGCCCGCCCTCCCGAGGAGCATCCATGCCGACGCCCTTGCAAGACCATCACCCGCGTCCCCTACTGGCCCGCGCCGACTGGCAAGACCTCACCGGAGAGTGGCAGTTCGCCCACGACGACTCCGACGTCGGACTAGCCGAACACTGGCAGCGCCGTACAGACGTCTTCGACCGCACCATCACCGTGCCGTATCCGCCGGAGTCGCCTGCCAGCGGCATCCACGACACCGGCTACCACCCGGTGCTCTGGTATCGCCGGGTGCTTCACGTGACCGCTCCCTCGCCCGGCCGTCGCCTGGTACTGCGGTTCGGCGCCGTCGACTATCGCGCCGATGTCTGGGTCAATGGCGAGCACGTCGTCAGTCACGAAGGCGGCCAGACTCCCTTCGCTGCGGACATCACCGACTCGCTGACCGGCGACGGAGAACAGGTAGTGGTGGTCCGCGCCTGGGACGATCCTCACGACCTCGAGCAACCCCGCGGCAAGCAGGACTGGCAGGAACAGCCACACGTCATCTGGTACGAGCGCACCTCCGGCATCTGGCAGCCAGTCTGGCTCGAAGAGGTCCCGGGAGACCACATCGAAAGCCTTCTCTTCACACCCAGCGAGCCGCCCGGCAGCTTCGACGTCGAGGTACGGCTGACCAGACACAGCAACCAGCCGGTCAAGGTGTCGATCCAACTGCACCTGAACGACCGGACCCTGGTCGACGACACCTGGACCGTGACCGGCAGCCTGCTCCGCCGTCGGCTGACGATCCAGGACAACAGCTTCGAAGCAGAGCCCCATCACCTGCTGTGGTCACCCGAGCAGCCGACCCTCTGCGATGCCACTGTCACAGTCGACGGTGCGGGCGGAGTCGACAGGGTCGAGAGCTACCTCGGCTTCCGCACGGTCGGCACCGATCAGCACTCCTTCCTCCTCAACGGACGCCCGTACTACCTGCGGCTCGCCCTAGCGCAAGGATATTGGCCGCAGTCGCACCTGGCAGCACCCAGCGCCGACACCTTGCGCGCCGAGGTCGAGCTGATCAAACAACTCGGATTCAACGGCATTCGGACGCACCAGAAGGCTGAAGACCCGCGCTTCCTGTACTGGTGTGACCGCCTGGGCGTGCTGGTGTGTGCCGACTCGGCCGCAACCTACTCGTACAGCAGGCGGTCACTGGCTCGCAGTACCCGCGAGTGGATGGAGATCGTCGAACGCGACGCCGGCCATCCCTGTGTCGTCGCGTGGGTCGCGTTCAACGAGAGTTGGGGCGTTGCCCAGGTCGCGAGCTCCGAGCAGCAGCGCGACGCGGTCCACGGCCTCTACCGCCTGCTCAAGGCGCTCGACCCGTCCCGGCCGGTGATCGGCAACGACGGCTGGGAGTACGTGGCCGGTGATCTGCTGGGCATTCACGACTACACGCACGATCCGGACACGATCCACCAGCGGTACGCCAATGAAGACCGCGTCAAGAACACCGTGGAGAACGGCCGGCCAGGGGGAAAGCAACTCACTCTCGGCGACGCTAGTACCGCGGTCCCGGTCCCGGTCCTGCTCAGCGAGTTCGGTGGCTTCACCCACGCACCGGACGATCCCACCACCTGGAGCGGATATGGGGTTACCGACTCCCCCGAACAGCTCCTCGAGCGGCTGGCAGCGCTTCTCGAAGCCGTGCACGGATCCACCGGCCTGGCCGGATTCTGCTACACCCAGCTCGCGGACACCGTCCAGGAACGCAACGGCCTCCTGACCGAAGACCGCAAACCCAAGGCCGACCTCTCCCTGATCGCACAGATCATCACCGGGCCCGCCCCGCTAGCCACACAACCGACCAGCCCGGATCGGAGGTGAAAGTTCCTTTCCCGTTCAGCGCAGGACCGCCCACCCAAGCGAACAGAAGGACTGCAGATGAGCACAATGCGACGGGTATGCGTGGCACTCGGAACCGCGCTCCTGATTGGGGCCTCGCTCGTGGCCCAACCCGCCCAGGCCGCCACCGCTACGGTGACCGCCGACTTCAACGCCAACACCGACTTCCCCCTCACCAAGAGCAAGTTCGGCGTCTTCAACAGCGGCTACGTGTCGCTGGCCCGGTGGCAGCGCGACGCCCCGCGGCTCGCCACCCTCCGCCCGGCGCGGGTGCGCTGGGAGATGATGTGGGGCAACGAACAACACGACTGGGCGCCGATGATCACCGGATCGGCCGCCAGCCCGCAGTACAACTTCAGCCAGGTCGACCAGCTCGTCGACCTCATCAACAACGCCGGCGCGCAACCGGTACCCGCCCTCACCTACACCCCGGGCATCCTCAAACCGGCCGGCGGATCTTGGAACAACCCGCCCAGCAACCCCTCGGTCTGGGCCAACCAGATCGTGCCCGCCTTCGCCAGTCACTGGAAACAGACCGGTCGCCGCATCGGCTCCTACGAGATCTGGAACGAGCCCGACCTGCCGGGCGTCTTCTGGACCGGCAACCAAGCCCAGTACCTCGACCTCTATCGCGACGCCTCGCGCGCCCTGCGAGCCGCCAATCCCGACGCCTACGTCGAAGGCCCGGCGCTGTGCTGCGTCGGATGGTCAGGGCCATTCGTCAACCGCGTACTGTCGGACAACCTCCCGCTCGACGGGTTCTCCTTCCACGCCTATGGTGATGCCACCAACGGCAGCCTCGAGAACAACTACCGCAACGCCACCGACTCAGGGCTGACCGCCTACCGGATGGCGTCGGTCGACAACAACCTCAACGAATACAACTGGACCAACGACTTCACCGCCCCCACCGACGTCATCACCTACCGCGGCGCAGCCGAGATGTTGAAGAGCTACAAGGCGCTGCTGGCCAAGCCCTGGATCACCCACGTCGAATGGGCCCAGTTCCAAGATCCCGTCTGCGCCAGCACCTGCGACGTCATCGGGCTGCTCGACCGCGACGGCCACAAACGCGCTGCCTACAACGCCTTCCAGCTCTACGCCAACATGCCCGTCGAGCGCAAACAGCTCAACATCAGCGGCGCCGTCGACGGAATGGCCTCCTCCGACGGCCACAAGTCCGGCATGCTGCTGTGGAACACCTCCGGTACAGAACAGTCCGTGTCTGCTGCACTGAACAACGTTCCCTTCGCCAACGGCAACTTCCGCGTCTACCGCATCGACGCACAACACGCCAGCTACGAAGACAATCACGCCAATGAACACCTGACGCCGGTCGAACAACGGCTCGGCACCAGCACCGCCGGTCTCAACTGGTCCGGAACCATCCCCGACCACGGCACCGTCTACCTGGAAGCTGAGGACGGCACCGGCACCGACTCCCTCGCCGCCGTCAGCCTGGGCAACGTTGTCCGAAGCAACCATTACATCCCCAACCACGGCAAACCCAGCTATGCGAGCTTCGACCAGCGCACCTGGACAGCAGCACTCGGCATGGCCGGCGAAACCTGGGCCGACGTCGCGTCCGGCACCGTCGCTTCCAACCTGCCCGCCAACCTGCGCGTCCGCCTCCAAGCCAGCGGCAACTTCCAGCAACTCGACGCCAACAGCCTGCTCGGCATGAGAATCGACTTCCAGACAGCCGGCGGATACACCAAGGGCGTACTGATTCACGGCGGCCTCTACAACAGCGGCCGATCAGCACCCGAGCCATGGGGCACCCAGCGCCAACCCGACCAAGTCATCACCGTCGCAAACTTCTCCGACTTCACCATCAACCTACCCAACCTCGCACCACCCGGCTGGACCGGACGAGCCACCCTCAGCTTCCACCTCCAAAACAGCGGCCCCAACACCCGAATCACCGCAAACATCCGAGCAGCCTGAAACTCCGCTGCCCCCGGCCTCAGGGCCGGGGGCAGCACCCCTATCTCTAGGCACGGTGTCACCCGTGTTGCGAACCGCGGAATCAGCAGGACTGCGACAGCTCCCGGCGGGCCGCCTCGCCCCGGCGGTCCAACACCGCGGCCATCAGTACGTCTTCGACGCCCACCGGCAGAACCACACCGCCTGGCACGACGCACTCAACCAAGCCAGCAGTTGGCGTCGCAGCCCGCCGCGATCCCGACGTCGCCCGCACCCTGTGACCTGCGATGTTGAATCCGCGACACGTTTCTGTGGACTATGCCAAGCCGCCATGTTCGCGGACGGGCGGCAGACAGCTGCGGCGTCGAGCGCACACGCCACAGGGAACGCTTTTCGGCATGACAGACATCCTTCCAGCAAGGACTCAAGTCCTCACAGATCAGGAGTCAACCGAACCAGGGGCAGTCCCTCCCCGGCTGCCTCTGCTTTGGTGGCGAGGCTGAACCCTGCGGCCAAGCACGGCCGGGCGTTCGGCAGTTACGGCTTCTACAAGAGCATCGGCTACACCCTCGGTCCGTTGCTGGGTGGCGGGCTGGTCTGGCTGGGCGGATTCCGGTTGCTGTTCTCGGTGTGATGACCGTTCAGACGATGGGCACCGCCGAACTCGGCCGTGAACTCGGTGACGCGGGTGGACCGTTGCTGGTCGCGGGCGTCGCGACCGCAGCCGCTCTCAGCTACGGCTACGCCGCACTCTCGGCACTCCTCGCCCTCGGACCACTGGTGGGCGCTGTGGGGGCCGGCCCTGAGCCGCAGACGCCGGTCACGCACTCTAGACGTGCCGGCGGTTAGCCATTGGCGGGGCCGATGCAGCGGCCCGCCGATGGTCCCGAACGCGGGACCGTTCCTCGAGGGAGGCGCCCCCGCCAGTCGGGGGATCGCGTGGGCGTTCAGGTGTGGCGACTAACCGCGGGCTGAGCGGCGTGTTCGAACAGGGCCTCGCCGGTGTGCTGGACCGCGGCCGCGGGCAGGGAGCCGATCAGCAGCGCCGTGACGATGGCGGCGACCACCACCGGCCGACGGCGGGGCGGCGGTGCCAGGAGTGCACGGACGCGCACAGCGACGTCACCACCGGTCGCCGCCGGTCCAGCCACAGTGATTGCAGTACGCCGGGCAGTTGCGGGGAAGCGGGTCTGTAGCTGCGCAACCCGGACTAGCGTTGCCGCGACCAGGCGCCGGTCGCAAACGGTCTGTGCCGCGTCCTCGTCGGCCCACCGTTCCGCCGCCGTCGCCAGGGCCCGTGCCGTCGGCCGCAGCAGCGGGTTCAGCGCCGCGGCGAGGTCTGCAGCCAGGTTCCACCAGGCATGACGATGCGCCAGATGCGACGCCTCATGCGCGAGCAGCACCCGCCGCTCACGATCGCCCAGGGCCCGCAGCAGACCGCTGGTCACCACTACCCGGCCCGCCGGCTGCGGAGTGGTGAACGCATCCGGACGCGCATCGTTCAACACGATGAGTCCACCGACCGCAGTGAGGTCACGGCACGCCCGGTACACCTCGAGCAGCGCGTGCACCCGGCGAGTAACGGTCCACACGACCGAGATCGCCGCCAGCGCGACCAGCACTCCACTGACCACGGCCAGCCCGGCCGGAATCGGGCTGTCGCTGCGCAATCTCGTCGGTGACCAGGCTCCCCGCGCGGCGATCAGCGGGAACTGGCCGATCCACGTGAACGCCAGGACCGCGAGGATGAACGCCCCGCTCGCGGCGGCGAACACGCTGGCCGGGACGAGGATCCGAGTCGCCACCGCCGGCGCCAGCGCGCGACACAACGCCGGGGCAGCGAGCGCGTACAAGAAGATCACCACGATCCCGACCACCGCTGCGCTGGTCATGTCTGCTCCGGCTCGGCGTCGGGACCGAGCAGGTCCAGCAGCAACTGGGACTCCTCGGGCGACAGTCCACGGGCGAAGCGGGTCAGCACCGCCGCACGATCTCCGCGGGCATCCAGCAGGCGATGGATCTGATGGGCGGTCACCTCGGCCGCATCCACCACCGCACTGTAGGCATACGACCGCCCGGCGCGGATCCTGGTCGCCAAGCCCTTGGTTTGCATCCGGGCCAGCACCGTCATCACCGTCGTGTAGGCAAGCTCGCTACCGAGCGCGTCACGCACGTCGGCCGTGGTCATCGGACCACCACCCGCGGCGAGCGCCGCGTACACCTGCTGTTCCAGATCACCGCGGCCGCGGGTCTGCCCTCGGGAAGCCACCAGCCACCTCTCCTCACGACTACTACAAAGATCGTAGTAGTGTTGGTTACTACCTTAATCGTAGTAGATGGGATACCGGAGTGAACCACTGGCTGTTTGAGCAGATCAACGCCTTCGCCAAGGCCACGCCTTGGCTGCACACGCCGGCACAGATCTACGCCGGGTACGGCGTGGTCTTGTTCGCCTTCCTGCTCCTGGCCGGCTGGTGGATCGCCCGCCGGACCGGCGACGTGTCGCGGGTCGCGGCTGCCATCACCGCGGGCGGTGCCACTTTGCTCGCTCTGGCGGTCAACCAGCCCATCGTGCACGCGGTCAACGAGGCTCGCCCCTACTCGTCGCTGCACAACATCCTCGTCCTGGCCAACCGCAGTAGCGACGCCTCGTTCCCCTCCGATCACGCCACCATGGCCGGTGCCGTCGCCGTCGGCCTGTGGCTCGTGAACCGGCGGCTCGGCATCATCGCAACAATCGCCGCAGTCCTGATGGCGTTCACCCGGGTTTACATCGCCGCGCACTACCCGGGCGACGTGGCCGCCGGGCTGCTGCTCGGCGGCCTGGTCGCTGTCGTCACCTGGCTGGTCATCCGCAGACCGCTCACCCGTCTGGTCGGGGCGCTGGCCGGGACACCGCTGCGCCTGGTCCTGGTGGCTGCAGTTCACCCGCAGCTGTCATGAACCGGCTGACCGACTGGCTCCTGGGCCTGCACGGCCTTGCCGTCTACGGGCTGGTCGGTCTGCTCGTGTTCGCCGAAGACGCACTGTTCGTCGGCTTCGTCCTGCCCGGCGAAACCGCGGCGGTGCTCGGCGGTGTCGCGGCCAGCCAGAGCCACGCGTCGCTTCCTGTGATGATCGTCGTGGTGGTCAGCGCCGCGATCGTCGGGGACAGCGTCGGCTACGAGGTCGGCCGCCACCTCGGACCCCGAATCCTTCGCACCCGCCTACTCAAGCGTCGCAGCGACCGGATCAACGCCGCCCGCGAACAGCTCGCGCGGCGCGGCGGCGCGGCGGTGTTCCTGGGACGGTTCGTGGCCTTCCTCCGCGCCACCATGCCCGCCCTGGCCGGTACCGCAGGCATGCGCTACCCGAAGTTCCTGGCCTTCAACGCCGCCGGCGGCCTGGTTTGGGGAACCGGCGTGGTTCTGGTCGGCTACCTCGCCGGCAACTCCTACGCCACCGTCGAGAAAACCTTCGGCCGCGCCACCGCCCTCATCGCCGTGACCTTCATCGTCATCGCCTACGCCACTTGGCGGATCCGGCGCCGCGCGGCCCGGCGAACCGACACCTCGAGCCGGCAACCGTGAAACCTTCGCGACCCCACCAACCATCGCCACGGCGGACAGTCGTGTTGGTGGCGTCGATCGTTCTCACGGCTGCTGCACTGACCGTCTTGATCGCCAGGATCGTCCCGGACGCAGTCGCGCATCGAAGGCAGATTCACGCCGCCGGCGATCACGTCACCATGTGCGCGGCTCAAAGTCACCGACGCGACGACAGCGAGTTGCAAACGCTGCGGCGGATCGCCGGTTGCGCCGGAGCAGACCATCAGATCCGCACCGAGGCCGGCGACGAGGCGGCCACCCTCCTCGTCCTTGCGCTTGCCGCTGCCGGCAGCTGGCACCTGATGCGCCCGTAGTAGAGCTTTCACGGTGGCACATCTAGCGAAGGCCCGCTAGCTTGCGGCCTAAGGCAGCCTGCCCCCGCGGTGTCCGGGTCCGGCTCTGGCTGCTGCTGATCTATCTTGGGCTGCCCTTCGATCTGGTGCCCGATTTCATCCCCGTTGTCGGGTACGCCGATGACGTCGTGATCGTGGCGCTCGCTCTGCGCTCTGTCACCCACCACGCCGGCCCGGCCGCACTCGAACGGCATTGGCCAGGCACTCCAGACGGGCTGGCCGCTATTCGCCGCCTTGCCGGCCTTCCCACCTGATTGGCTGGACCGCCGGCGGTCCCCAAGCGGAGGCGGTGGCTGAACGGCAGTGAACCGATGGAAGGGGATCCGCAGTCGGTGCCGATCCCCTTCCGTAGTGGTCAGCGACCGGTGTAGTGGACCAGGAGTTTCTGCATGGTGTCGATCTCGCCGGTCTGGCCGGTCTCGATCTTCTTCGCCAGCGCGATCGCCGCGGTGGCGTTGCCGGTGGTTTGTTCGGTCTTGGCCATCGCGACCGCGCCCTGGTGGTGCTTGATCATCATCTGCAGCCACATCCGCTCGAACGCCGCCCCGGTGGCCTTGTCCAGGCTGGCCATCTCGTCCATGCTCATCATTCCCGGCATCGACCCTGACATGTCGTGGCCGGCCATCGAGCTCGGGACCGGAGCACCCCAACTGGTGAGCCAGGCCGACATCTGCTTGAGCTCGGGATCCTGAGCGGCCTTGATACCGGCCGCCAACTCCTTCACTGCCAAAGTGGTGGCCTTGGTGACCGTCATATCGGCCATCTGAACGGCTTGCTGGTGGTGAGGGATCATGTCGGTGGCGAACTTGACGTCCGCATCATTGTGGTCACCCACCGGTGCCGCGGTGGTGACCGGAGTCGTACTGGTGGCTGACGAGGTGGGCTGGGACATGCCCGGCATCGAGCCGTGATCGGTGGAGCTGCTGCAGCCGGCCAAAGCCAGTGCGCCGGCGATGATCGCCGTCGCCGTGGCAGCCGTAGTACGGGTGGTGTGCGTCATCAAAGAACCTCTAATCGCTGTCGAAAGAACAGTGCGGTGCGAAGCGGAGCGGGACACGCGTAGCCAGCAGCGGCGCGAGTCCGGGGCCGGTGGGCCTAGGTCCGCAGCACGCAGAGTTTCGACAGCGAAGGCGCGAGCCACGGTGGCGGCCGGCCATCCGGCACAGGCCGCCACGCCAGCGGCAGACCTCGATGACCTCGCTGCCGGATCCGCCGCCACCGCGACCCGGCAGCCAGGGCCAGTAGCAGCAGAGAAAGAGTCAGGACAGCCACGCAAGCCCCTGCCATCCCGTGACCGGCGTCCGCCCCGCGCGCCTTAGGTTCCTCGGTCGTGAATCCAGCCGACAGTGCATCGTCGTGGCCGGCCGCCATCGTGGGGTCGCCAGTCGCTCGATGCCCGGAGCTAGTTGTCGGCGCGGCGGCCATGCCGGGCATTTCTGCGTCATGGTTGCTGGTCAGGCCGTGCATGGCGAGGACACCGGCAAGCACGCCGACCACTGTCAGGATCCGCGTGAGTCCCGATCGCAGTACTGCCGACCGCGCCATCACAGGCCCACAGTAGCCGGGCCCCCTATCGGTGATCCCTTTGCGCGATCTGTTCGCTGCCAAGGTGCGTGACTTCAATGGTCTGCCGGATGGCTGGGCCGCGACTCGTCGACGGTGTGGTGGTGTGCGAGTCCGGCGTGGTGATCTTGACCGTCGGCGTCGCTCGGGCTGACGTGTACGGTCACCGCGTCCAGCTTCGGCACTTGATGCAGCAGACGGTGATGGGCATCGTTAGCGATCGCGTGCGCTTCGACCAGGCTCAGTGCGGGGTCGACCACCACGCTGGTTTCGGCGCGGATCCGGTGCCCGGTCCAGCGCAGTCGGAGTTCGTCGACGTCGTCGACTCCGGGCGTTGACCGCAGGGCGGTCTCGGCGACGTCGACCAGCCCGGGATCGACAGCATCCATCAGGCGCCGGTAGATGTCGGTGGCCGCGCCCTTGAGTACGAACAAGATCGCGACGGTGATCGCCAGCCCGACGAGCGGATCGGCCAGGGGGAACCCGGCCATCACCCCCACCGCACCGAGCACGACTGCCAGCGAGGTGAACCCGTCGGTGCGGGCATGCAGCCCGTCAGCCATCAGCGCGGCCGAACCGATCCGGCGCCCGACCCGGATCCGGTAGACCGCGACCAGTTCATTGCCAGCGAACCCGACCAGACCGGCGCCGACCAGTACCCACAAGTGACCCAGCGGCTGCGGGTCGAGCAGCCTGCGGACCGACTCGTACCCGGCGACCACCGCGGACAGCGCGATCATGGCGACGATGAACACTCCGGCGAGGTCTTCTGCGCGGCCGTAGCCATATGTGTAGCGGCGCGACGCCGGCCGCCGGGACAGCACGAACGCGATCCACAGCGGCACCGCAGTGAGCGCGTCGGAGAAGTTGTGGATCGTGTCGGCCAGCAACGCGACCGACCCGGTGAAAACCACCAGCAGCGCCTGGACGATCGCGGTCACGCCGAGTCCGACGAGGCTGATCTTGACCGCGCGGATCCCGTCCTTGCTCGCCTCGAGCGCGGAGTCCACCGAGTCTGCCGAATCGTGGCTGTGCGGACGAACGACCGACCCCAGCCACCCCAGCACTCCACTGCGGCGCTCATGCCCGTGCCCGTGACCGTGGCCGTGACCTGCCGAATCGGATTCGTCCTGGTGGTGGGAACCAGACACTGGCATCTCCTCGAAGGTTGGTGACCGGGTTCCCGTCCAGGACGTACGGGCGGAACCAACAATAGGTGAACACGTCTTCATGTGTGTCTACTAGGATGCCAGCTATGGGTCATGGAGTGGAGGGCAGGCGCCGATCGGCCGGGCAGTTGGATGCCGATACGGCCGCGACGGTCGCCGCGACCCTGCAGGCGCTGGCGACCCCCAGCCGGCTGCTGATCCTTACCCGCCTGCAGGAGGGGCCCTGCGCGGTAGGCGACCTGGTTGCTGCGGTCGGGATGGAGCAGTCAGCTGTGTCGCACCAACTGCGCCTGCTCCGTGCCCTCGGGCTGGTGACCGGCAAGAGGGACGGGCGACGGATCGTCTATGAGCTGTACGACAGTCATGTCGCGCAACTGCTGGACGAGGCGGTCTATCACATCGAGCACCTCAGCATTGGCCGGCGCGATCTGCCCGACCAGGACGCCGCGGACTGAACCCACCGCGAGATCGGCTTCACCTCGCTCCACGAAACCTGGACACCACCACAGCGGGCTCCGGCGGCGACCCGCGAGGGGAGACGACTTTGTTCGTCGCCAGCCACCCGAGTTAGAGCTGCGACGGGGTGGGACTCGCAGCTGAGTGATCAGTCGTGGTTGGCGTCAGCGGTGAAGGCGGGTGGAGCGATTGCTTCGCGAAGTTGCGCGGTCGTCGGGGCGGACACGATCTGTCCGTCCTGGTCGCGGTAGAGCCGGCACGACAGCCCGATCTCTTGGTGTCCGGGCGAGGCGAATGGGTCGGCGTCGTCGACCAGCAGCGTGGGCGAGCCGGCCATCCCGAACCGGATCGCGTCGGCCTCGGTCTGGATGACCCGGGTCGTGATCGGTAGATCGCTCACCTCGGCCAGCCGTTCCAGCAGGGGAAGCAGGTTCGGGCAATCCGGGACATGCAGCACTTCGAGCCTCATCGGGCACCTCCAACCGGTGGTGAGAGATCGTATCGAGCACACTGGCGAACTCGCTCGGTTTCCCGCCGTGCAGGGTCGGTGGTTGAGGTCGTCAGAGCGTGAGCAGGGTCTGGGTGACGACCAGCGCGGCGATCTTTGGGTAGGCAGCTGCGCCAGTTCACCCACCGCCGGGCAGGGCGCAGGATCTCGTCGAGGAATGGGTGAGGACCGGCAACCGTGCCATCCTGCGTCAGTTCGGCGCTGGAGGGCGGTGATCCGCCTTCACCACACGAAGGAGGTCGTTCCGCTTCCTTGGAGTGGAACGGCCGCCGAAATATCAGTCCGTTTGACCAGGCGTAGCCCCAGCACCGTGGTGTAGAAGTCGACGTTGCGCCGCGGATCCTCCGCAATTGCAGTCACGTGGTGGAGCCCGTGTGGTGCGACCGAGTCAACCATCGCTCATCCCTCCCGACCCGCGAACCCTGGGCGACCTCGGCCGCCCCTTCCTCGACACTACGACCGGACGTCCTTCGCCACACGGAGAGATCCCACCAATCTGAAGCCGCTCGCCGAGTCCGGCAACCACAGCGCCAGGCACCGGACTCGATGAAGAGCTCCGTACTGCCCACCTGTCCGTGGATGACGTCAGGCTGTGCACGCTCGATAGCGGAGTGTTCATCTCGGCCACATCTGGGGTGTTCGCAGGATTCGGGCCGGAGCGGCTGTCGGCCCACAGGATTTGCTCCGGCTCTGACTTCGATCAGGGTCAGCCCATCCTGTGAGGAGGATTCGTGATACGTAAGCAGATTGCGGCCGCGGTCGTGCTGGTGGCGGCTCTTGTCGGTTCGGCGACGGCGGTCGGCACCGCCACCTCGTCCAGCGCGCAGGCAGCGGCGAGCGTGCCGGCGTTCGATCACATCGTTCTGGTGATGTTCGAGAACCACGCGTACTCGCAGATCAACGGCAGCTCCAGTGCCCCCAACTTCAACAGCCTGGCCGCCCAGGGCGCGAAGTTCACCCAGTCCTACGGGGTCACCCACCCCAGCGAACCCAACTACCTGGCGGTCTTCTCCGGGACGACTCAAGGCCTCACCGACGACAGCTGCCCCCACACCTACAGCGGCAACAACCTCGGCAAGCAGCTGATCACCGCGGGCAAGACCTTCAAAGGCTACTCCGAGAGCATGCCCTCCGACGGCTACACCGGCTGCTCGAGCGGCACGTACCGGCGCAAGCACAACGGCTGGGTGAATTTCAGCAGCGTGCCCGCAACCAGCAACCTCAGATTCAGCACCTTCCCGAGCTCGACGAACTACGCAAGCCTCCCCGCCGTGTCGTACGTGAGCCCCAACATGTGCAACGACATGCACGACTGTTCGGTCGGCACAGGAGACACCTGGCTGAAGAACAATCTCGACGCCTACGCGCAGTGGGCCAAGACCCACAACAGCCTGCTGATCATCACCTTCGACGAGGACAACGGCGGTTCGTCGAACCACATCTTCACCGCGTTCGTCGGCGCCCACACCCAGGTCGGCTCGTTCTCCAACCAGATCAACCACTACAACGTCCTGAGCACCATCGAGAGCGCCACCGGGCTCTCGCATCTGAACTCGGCTCCGGAAGTCACCAACGTGTGGAACTGACCGCCCGTATGCCGTTCGCAACAGAGCGGTAGCCGGAAACCGTCACCCCGCTCGTGGACAGCCGACGCCTGTCCGCGAGGGGGCTCCCGCCCGACCTCACGGAGGTGGCACCCGTGTACCTGTCCACGATTGACCAGCCGCACGCCGCGGACGGCACACCCAGACCGCCGCGCCGGCGCGCGATGCTGTTGCTGAGCGGAAACGTGTTCGCCCTCGGCGCAGTCAGCCTGATCACCGACATCTCCTCGGCGATGGTGACCGCGGTCCTGCCGGTCTACCTGGTGCTCGGCCTGCACCTGAGCCCCACCGTGTATGGCCTGGTCGACGGCACTTACACGGGTGCGACCGCGCTCCTGCGGCTGGTCGGCGGCTATATCGCCGACCGGGCACGTCGCCGCAAGTTCGTCGCCGGAATCGGCTACGGGCTGTCGGCGGTGGCGAAACTAGGACTGCTTGCTGTGGGCAACAGCGTCGGCGGGCTCGGCGCGGTCATCGCGATCGACCGCACTGGCAAAGGATTGCGTACGGCGCCGCGCGACGCACTGATCACCCTTTCCACTCCCCCGCAGCTGTACGGCCGGGCGTTCGGCGTCCACCGGATGATGGACACCATCGGGGCCTTCATCGGACCGCTGGTCGCGCTCGGCATCCTGGCGGCCACTGCGCAGGCCTACGACGCGGTGTTCGTAGCCAGCTTCTGCATCGCCGCCTTCGGAGTACTGATGCTCGTACTGTTCGTGCGAGATCATCGCGACGAACAGCCATCGAAGGGCGCGGTGCAGCCCTCCGCGCTGCGTGGATTGCTGCGGATAGCGCCGGTACGCCGGTTGGTGCTCGCAGCAGGCCTGGCCGGGATGGTGACCATTGGCGATGGCTTCGTCTACCTGCTGCTGCAGCGGCGGGAGGGGCTGAGTATCGGCTGGTTCCCGTTGCTCGCCGTGGGCACCAACTTGTCCTACCTGTTGTTGGCCACGCCGATGGGGGTTCTGGCCGACAAGATCGGACGGCTCAAGGTCGTGCTCGGCGGCTACACCGCGCTGGTGCTGGTCTACCTGCTGCTGTTCGGACCGTTCGGCGGCCTGCCACTGCTCGTGGTGGTGCTCGCGCTGTACGGCCTCTTCTACGCATCCACGGACGGAGTACTGATGGCACTGGCAGGACCGGTACTGCCCACAGCTTTGCGTACGTCGGGACTCGCGCTGATCCAGACCGGTCAGGCGCTGTCCTACCTGCTCTCATCGATCCTGTTCGGACTCGCGTGGGCGCTGTGGGGTCCGGCGAGCGCAACCCGGATCGCCGCAGGACTGGTCGCGGTTGCGGTGTTCGCCGTGGCTCTGTTGTTGCGCGGCATCCCGGCAACGGGCAGCCGCGAGGGCGCAGGCAGCACCGCTGAGGAGCCGGCGTGACGCGCCGGGTACTGGTCGCAGTGCTCGGAGCCCTGCTGCTGACCACAGTGGCAGTCGGGTACGGCGCGTTCGCGGTGACGCGTGAACCGTCCTCGGCAGCCGCCGCGACCAGCCAGCTCAGCCTCACAGGAGGGCCGCGGATCCTGTTCCGTAGCACTGCGCCGGACAGCTTGGGACACCTGGCCGTGGTCGCCAAAGATCATCCCGACGGGCCACGCTCGGTGTCTACCCTCACCTGCCTTCGGGTCTACGCCGGTGGCGGCACCGGCACCTGTCTGCGGCAAGACGGCGCTCTCAGCACATTCCAGATCGCGATCCTGGATCAAGGTCTCAAGGTAAGGAAGGCGATTCCGCTCGTCGGGGTCCCGAACCGTACTCGAGTTTCCGCGGATGGGCGCATGGCGGCTTGGACAGTTTTCGTTGCCGGCGACGCCTACAACCACGGACGGTTCTCCACCCGCGCCGGACTGATCGACCTCAAGAACGAGGAGACAGTCGACTCTCTGGAGTTCCTCTCGGTCACCCTCGACGGCCGTCCCTACACTGCCGCCGATCTCAACTTCTGGGGCATCACCTTCGCCGCCGACGACAACCGCTTCTACGCGACCATGTCCACCGCCGGACACCGCTACCTCGTCGAAGGCGACATCGCGGCAAAGACGGTGCGGACCATCGCGCAGAACGTCGAATGCCCGTCCCTGTCCCCCGACGGCACGCGCATCGCCTTCAAATCAGCGATCAACGGGAACCCCGCCAAGGGCTGGCGCCTATCCGTACTCGACCTGGCCTCAGGCACACGGATCCAACTGGCCGAAACCCGCAGCGTGGACGACCAGCCAGCCTGGCTGAGCCCGACCACAATCGGCTACGCCATCTCACGAGGCACCGACGACGCCGACATCTGGACAGTCCCAGCCAACGGCGCAGGAACCCCACAAATCCTCATCCCCCACGCCGAATCCCCAGCCGCACTCAACTGACCGAGCCCGCCCCGCCTCGCGAACCGGAGGCGACGTACGGCGATCGCTGCACCGCTCCCGGCCGTCAGTCGGGAGGGTCTTGGTTGTCAGGCCGGCATGTTCGGCCAGGTCTGGATCGGGGGCGAACAATGCGACGACAACATCGGAGATCGCCGGTGAGGTCGTCCCAGTGGAAACGGTCTCCAGTGCCATATCGAGCACGTCCGAGCAGCAGTTGGGGCGCCGGGCCATCTTGATGTCAGAGATGACGCGATCGATGCGTGATGTGCGCCTGCTCGGCCCCGGTTTTGGTTCTACCGCTGGCTGTCACATCACGCACGTGACCGTCATGATCGCGGAAGTTGGCCGCCATCGCGGTGAAGCTGCGACGCAGGAGCGGCACATCAGATGGATGGGAGCCGGCGACGGAGGAGTCGGCAGGTGCCGCCTTCCCGCAACCATGGCGCCTTTGGAGATCGGCTCGGGCTGCAGAGGTCGGGTCTTGAGTCGCCGGGACCAGGTTCGCTTGGTCCGATGCAAAGTGGCGCGTAAATGGTGCGCCGGACGCATGAAGGCCCAGGAACAGATTGCGATATCTGCCTGGGCCTTGATGCTGGTGCGCCGCCAGGGACTCGAACCCCGAACCCGCTGATTAAGAGTCAGCTGCTCTGCCAATTGAGCTAGCGGCGCTTGTTTACTGCTGTGTTCGAACGAAGAGGATCGTAGCAGGGCGGACGGGGGGATGCGAAATCGGTTCGGGGTGAGAGTTTCAGGGGTGTAGTTCGAGGACGGCCTGGGCGGCGTTGTGGCCGGGGATGCCGCTGACCGCGCCGCCGCGGCGGGCGCCGGAGCCGCAGATGAGGAGGTTGGCGACGTCGGTCTCGACGCCCCAGCGGCCGGCTTCGGCGGAGTCGTCGAGCCAGGGCCATTGCAGGTCGCCGTGGAAGATGTGGCCGCCGGGCATGCCGACCGATTCCTCGATGTCGTAGGGGGTCTTGGCCTCGATGCAGAGGTTGCCGTCGGCGTCGCGGGCGATGCACGGCTCGAGGGGCTCGGCCAGGTAGGACTCCAGGCCGGCCAGCACCCGGCGTACGGACTCGTCGCGGGCGGCATCGTTGTCGGAGGCAAACAATCGCGCGGGGAAGTGAACGCCGAAGACCGTCAGGGTCTGGTGCCCGGAGGCGGCCAGAGCAGGGCTCAGAATCGACGGGTCCGTCAGGGAGTGGCAGTAGACCTCAGACGGCGGTACTGCGGGCAGCGTGCCCCCAGCCGCCTCCGTGTAAGCCGTCTCCAGCTGGGAGTAGTCCTCGTCGATGTGGAAGGTGCCCGCGAAAGCGCGCGCGGGGTCGTCCCCCGACCGCAGTTGCGGAAGCCGTGACAGCAACAGGTTGATCTTGAGCTGCGAACCCTCAGGCCGCTCCCCCGCAGCTCGGCCGCGCAATGCGTCGAGCGTGGCAGGCGCCACATTGGCGAGGATGAAGGAGCAGTCCACCGAACGCTCACCGTCACCACCGAGCCACGTAACGGAGCCACGGGTCCCATCGGCCTCCACCGATGTCACGGATGCGTTCGTCACCAGCGATGCGCCGGCACGCCGGGCAGACGCGGCCAGGGCGTCGGTCACAGCACCCATCCCGCCGACCGGCACCCGCCATTCGCCGGTGCCGTTGCCGATCAGGTGGTAGAGGAAGCACCGGTTCTGGATCAGCGACTCATCGTGCAACCCGGCAAAGGTCCCGATCACCGAATCCGTGGCGACAACGCCGCGCACGGTGTCGTCCGCGAATCGCTGCTCGACCAGCTCCCCGAAAGGCCGCTCGACCAACGCCTCCCACAAAGCGGGATCCACCTGACGGCGTAAGGCGGCGGCGGTCGTCAGCGGCTCCAGCAAAGTCGGCGCGACCACGGCAGCGAGCTCCCCCACCGACCCGTAGAAGGCGGTCCACGCGTCGTACTCCGCGTCGCTCCCGGTCAATGCGGCAAACGACGAGCGCGTGGCGGAGCCCTCGGGGCGGTCCACCAGCAGCCCGAGATCGCGCCCTCCCCGGCGTACGGGCGTGTACGACGCGACGGAGCGGGACCGGAGTTCGAGCGACAGGCCGAGGTCGGCCACGATTTTGTCCGGCAGCAGGCTGACCAGGTACGAGTACCGCGAGAGGCGCGCGTCGACGCCGGGGAACACCTGCTGGCTGACCGCGGCGCCGCCGGTGTGGCCCTGCTGCTCCAGCACCAGCGTGGACAGCCCGGCGCCGGACAGATAACCGGCCGCGACCAGACCGTTGTGCCCGCCACCGACGATCACGACGTCGTAGAAATCCTTCATCCGACCGGCCAATCCAGCTCGCGGTACGCGGCGTCCCAGAACATCCACTCGTACCTGGTGGTGGTGGAAAAGTGCCGGTGGCAACGTTCGCGCTCGCCCGGGCCGACCTCGTCCCCGAGCCGATCCGTCACCGCCAGTACCGACTCTACGACCGAATCGAACTCCTCGGATCCATACGTCGCGATCCACTGCGCGTAAACCGGATCCGGCGACGACCGCTTGAGCAGCTCGCGGCCGACATCGCGGTAGATCCAGTAACAGGGCAGCACCGCGGCCACGGCCTCGGCGTAAGTGCCAGTAGCGCAGACCGCCGTCAGATAGGACATGTACGCCGTGGTGGTCGGCCGCGATCCGGCCGCGTCGACATCGGCCGAGGTGAGCCCCAAGGACGCAAGCAACGAGGTATGCAACTCCTGCTCGACCTCGATCGCCTCCGCCGCGTGCCGGGCAAACATCCGTACGGCGTCCTCGTCGGTGGCCTTCGCGGCGACCAGCGTGAGCGCACGGGAGTACGCCCGCAGGTAATGGCTGTCCTGGACGATGAAGTAGCGGAAGGCAGCGTGGTCCAGCGTCCCGTCGGTCAGCCCGGTGATGAACGGGTGCCGCAGGATCTCCTCGTACACCTTCGCGGCACCGCGATCCCACAACTCGGTGGAAAACGTCATCCCCAGCTCCTAGCCTCGACTCCGACCGACCTTAGCCAAGCGAGCCGTGTAATGGCAGGAGACGAACTTCACGGACGGGCTTACTCTGACGCCATGACGATCCAGGACGCCCTACCGAGCGACCGGCTCGCGATGCCGGCGGACACCCCGCTGCTCAGCCGTATCCGCGCGTCGGTGATCGGTGACGACCAGGTGATGCCCGGCCCGTACGGGCCCCGCCGGGTCACGTACGCCGATTACACCGCCTCCGGACGCGCCCTGACCTTCCTCGAGGACTTCATCCGCGAGGAGGTGCTGCCGCGGTACGCGAACACCCACACCGAGTCCAGCGGCACCGGCCTGCAGACCACCCGGCTCCGCGAGGACGCCCGCAGGATCATCCACGACAGCGTCGGCGGCGACTCCGAGACCGCCGTGATCTTCTGCGGCTCCGGCGCGACCGGGGCGATCGACAAGCTGATCGGCGTCCTCGGCCTGCGGATCCCGGCCGGACTGGACGACGAGTACCAGCTGACCGACGTGATCCCGGCCGACCGCCGCCCGGTCGTCTTCATCGGCCCGTACGAGCACCACTCGAACGAGCTGCCCTGGCGCGAGTCGATCGCGGACGTGGTGACGATCGGCCAGGACTCCGACGGCCACATCGACATCCCGCGGCTCGAGGAAGAGCTGCTCCGGTACGCCGATCGGCCGCTCAAGATCGGCTCGTTCTCCGCCGCGAGCAACGTCACCGGCATCGTCAGCAACACCCACCGGGTCTCCGCGCTGCTGCACCGGCACGGCGCCCTGTCGTTCTGGGACTTCGCCGCCGCCGCGCCGTACATCGAGATCGACATGTACGGCGGCCGCTCGGCCGACCCGCTGTCGTACAAGGACGCGATCTTCCTCAGCCCGCACAAGTTCATCGGCGGCCCCGGCACGCCGGGTGTGCTGGTCGCCCGCCGCGACCTGCTCCACAACCGCGTTCCCGACGTACCGGGTGGCGGCACGGTCGCCTTCGTGAACCCGACCGGGCACCGCTATGTCGACGACCCGATCCACCGTGAAGAGGGCGGCACGCCGGCCATCATCGAGTCGATCCGGGCCGGCTTGGTCTTCCAGCTCAAGCAGGCGGTCGGGATCGAGGTGATCCGCGCCCACGAGGACGCCTACCTGCGGCGCGCGGTCGAGGCGTGGCGCGAGGAGCCGAACATCCAGATCCTCGGCAACCTGGACGCCGAACGGCTGTCGATCGTGTCGTTCGTGGTGAAGGCGCCGTCCGGGCGCTATCTGCACCACAACTTCGTCGTCGCGTTGCTGAACGACCTGTTCGGGATCCAGTCGCGGGGCGGCTGTTCCTGCGCCGGACCGTACGGGCACACCCTGCTCGGGATCGACCTACAGCAGTCGGCGGAGTTCGCCGAGGAGATCATGCACGGCTGCGAGGGCATCAAGCCGGGCTGGGTGCGGGTCAACTTCAACTACTTCATCTCCGAAGCGGTCTTCGCGTACGTCGTGGAAGCGGTCCGCCTGGTCGCGCGGGAAGGATGGCGCCTGCTCCGCGACTACCGCTTCGACCCGGCCAACGGCCTCTGGAAGCACCACCGCGGCCCGGTGGAACCCCCGATGCGCCTCTCCCAGGTCGGCTACGACGCCGACGGCACCCTGCGGTACCCCCGCCACGACGACACCGCGCCCGAGTCGGCCCTCGACGACTACCTCGCCGAAGCCCGCCAACTCCTCTCCGCCTGCCAGGACAACGCACCCACCAACGAAGCCACCGTCAACACCGACTTCGACAACCTCCGCTGGTTCGACCTCCCCGCGGGCTGCATCACCACCTCCTGACTGCCCTACGGCGTCCCCGGAGTTCCCCCACGCGGCCACCCCGCAGAGCGATCCGGCCGTCCCGCGAGGAACGTCACGGTGCGAGCCGGGTGACCAGAGCGGTGTGGGGAGGTCTGCTGGCTGCTCTGGGTAAGTTCCGCTCCCCGGTCTCTCCTACTTCGGCGACCCGCGACCGCGTTGACGGCGGGAAGCAGGACTTGGTCAACCGGCCTTGGGGTGAAGGGGTACCTGGACCGGTCCGGCCGACGGTCAGCCGGTGATCGCCTTGGTGGCCTTGGGCAAGTTCTTGTGTAGGTCGTCGAGGTAGGACTGGGCCTGCGAGCCGGGCTTGGCGCCGGCCGCGAAGGCCCGCATGTTGCGCGCGCCGGTGTTGTAGCCGAGGGCAAGCAACTCGTCCTTGCTGAACTTTCCACCGGTACGGCGGGGCACCCGTGCGGCCAGGTCGTGCAGATGCCAGGCAGCCGCCTCGATCGCGAGCTCCGGGTGATCGGGCAGCTCATCCCAGTTCCGGCCGGCGAAGGAGCGGCCGCGTTTGGTGTCGTCGAAGGCCGCCCGATGCATGTTGGCGATCCCGAAGGCCGCGTCCGGCTTGAGGTGCTGCCAGGACCGTTCCAGCTGTGGATTGTGCGGCTTGTAGTCCTCGTTGTACAAGATTGCCATCAGCAACTGAGGACTGACACCCGCCCGGCCGGCAGCCTTCCGCACCGGTACGGCGAATTGCGCCGGATCGTAGTTCCGGTACCACTCCGTCGAGGCCTCAGCACTGGGCTTCGGAGGGGCACTCGGCTTCGGCGTCTCAACCGTCGCCGCAGCCTTGGGTGCGTCCGTCGTCTTCGGCGAGTCGCCCCCACGCGCGACCCACGCCGCCACGACAACGGCCCCGACCGCCACCCACCACCAGCCCTTACTCACCCACACCTCTCATCACCTGACACCGGACCCCCACGATACCGAGGGCCGCGACCACCGAGCACCTACCGCGCAGTGGCCGCGAGGCCTGGACACGCTCTGCTCGGTGTGGTCACATTCGGCTGCGACAAATCTACAACGCTGTAAATTCAGGTTGGCCGGCTCCAAGGCCGGGGCACGCCTGGAGCCCTCGACCCCCGCAGTACGGATGTCTTTGTGCACCGGTTGAGTGTTTCGGGCCGATCGCACGCTCAGGCGGTGCACAAAGGTGCGCCACGCCCGCGTCGGTTCCGGCCTCTGTGCATCCGGTGAGCGTTTTCCGGGGGCGGAGTACTCAGTTGGTGCACAAAGACGCCCGTACTGCGGGGGAACGGGGCCCGCCGCCCATGGGATCGCGGTCGACGGCTCCGAGAGCTTGAGCCCGAACTGAAGGCCACCGGCTACAGGGTGACCACCGTGCCGGTGGTGCGGGCTTGTTCGGCGGCCCAGACGACTCGGTGGGTGGCGAGGCTGGCGCCGGCGTCGGTGGGGAGGAGGGCCGGGTCGGCGGTCTCGACCGCGCGGAGGAATGTGGTGATGAGTTCCTGGTCTCCCCCGCCGTGACCGTCGCCGTCGGCTTCCGGTACCTCGAGGATCTCCTCGGTGCCGGTGAGGAAGTCCACCAGCCGGATCGTGCGGCCGTTGCCGTCCAGGTAGCCCTTGGTTCCGCAAAGCCGGGTCTGGCGGTGTTCCATCGGAGTGAAGGCGCTCATCGTGAACGAGCAGGTGCCGCCGTCAGGGAACTCGAGGTTCACCACCTGGTGATCGACGACGTCGTTGTCGCAGGCATAGACACACCGGCCGTACGGTCCGGTCCGCAGCGCTTCGAGTACGCCGGCCTCGGTGCGCTCGTCGGTGACCGCTCCGAGCGGCCAGAAGTGCCGGTCGGGATCGGCCAGACAGTCCAGATAGAGCCGCTTGGCGGAGTAGGCGCACGACTGTTCCAGCGGACACTCGACGCAGCGCGCAGCGGCCCCGATCGGACGGTCGGCGGCCTTGAAGTGGGTCAGGCTGCCGAACGAGCTGACCCGCGACGGCAACGCGCCGTACAGGTGGATGAGCCAGTCGAGATCGTGACAGGCCTTCGTGAGCAGCATCGCGGCAGAGGTGTCCGACCGCCGCCAGTTGCCGCGCACGAACGAGTGCGCGTGATGCCACCAGCCGACTGGTTCCAGATGCTGCACGTTCACCAGTCGCCCGATCCGGCCCGAGTCGAGCAGCCCCTTCAGCATCCGCGTGTAGGGCGTGTAGCGCAGCACATGGCAGACCGCCAGGATGATCCCGTTGCGCTCCGCCGCGGTCGCGATGGCGTCGGCGTCCTGCTCGCTGGTGGCCATCGGCTTCTCCAGCAGAATGTGGTAGCCGAGATCCGCCAGCCGGACGGCGGGGTCAGTGTGCAACTGGTCCTGGGTGGCGATGATCGCCGCGTCGGCGAGCCGCCCGGCGGCAGCGAGTTCGGCCCAGCCCGAGAACAACCGCCCGGCCGGTACTGCGAACTCTTCGGCGAGCGCCGCTCTCCGCCTCGGATCCGGTTCGGCGATCGCGGTCACCCGCGCCGTACCGGACAGAACGGCGCTCCGTGCGTACAGCTGGCCCCGCAAACCGCCACCGACCAGGGCTAGAGTCACGCCAGTCATGGATTCCTTTCCTATACTTATCAAGGAGTCCATCATTATTGACAGTGATGGCGACGAACCTCAAGGGGCCGTGATGACCGAGGAGCCGACCGGCGGCGATCTTTCCCGGCTGCGGCAGCTCAACGCGCTGGCAGTGATCCGGGTACTGCGGACCGATCAGCCGTTGACGATGACCGAGCTGGCCAAGCGAACAGGTCTGTCCAGAGCCTCCACCGAGGACGTGACCCGGGAGCTGATCGGGCACGGCTGGGTGGCCGAGGTCGAGCCCGCTCCGGGCACCCTTGGCCGGCCGGCCCGGCGCTACCGGTTCCGCGCGGATGCCGGCTGGGTCCTCGGCGTCGACATCGGCGGCCACACGATCCGATCCCTGGTCACAGACCTGGACGGCGACGTGCTCAGCTCCACCTGCGTGACTGTGACTCCGCAGCTCGGCCGCAGGGAACGCCTGGCCGCCCTGGACAGGTGTGTCACCGCCGCTCTGACCGAGGCAGCGGTCGCTCCCGACCAGATCTGGTCGACGGGAGTCGCCACCACCGGCCTGGTCGACGGCACCGGAAAGGTGATGCTCTCGGACTCGCTGGCCGAATGGACCGGGGTCGACCTCGCCGGACACCTGAGGCGGCGCGTCGCCGGGCCGGTCCGGGTGGAGAACGACAGCAAACTGGCCGCGCTGGCCGAGTCCTGGCGTGGGGTCGCCCGGCACGCCAAGGACGTCGTGTTCCTGCTGGCCGGCCTGCGAACCGGTACCGGCCTGATCATCGACGGGAAGCTGCATCGCGGTTTCGGCAACTCCGCGGGCGAGATCGGCGCCTTGCCCGCGATCGGCTGGCTGCGGGCTCCCGAGCACCTGCGCGCCTGGTCGGGCGCCCGCGAGGACGAGTTCGTGGACGTCTTCCTCGCCGCCCGCGACGGCGACCGCGAGGCCGTCCGGGCGGTCCGGAAGTACACCCGCGACATCGCGGTCGGTGTCTCGGCGCTGATTCTCACCCTCGATCCGGAACTGCTGGTCATCGGCGGTGGCTTCTCCCGCTCGGCCGACGTGGTGGTCGAGCCGCTCCGCCGCGAACTCGACCGCTGGTGCCTGCGGACGCCGGAGATCCGGGTCTCCACCTTCGGCGACGAGGGGGTGGCCTTCGGTGCCGTCCGGCTCGCACTCGAGCAGGTCGAGGCCAGCCTGTACGCCGGGTCCGAGCTGTCCTCGCCGGCCTTTTTCGGAGCCGCCGGCAGCAACTGATTCGCGCCAACCCCTTGACATCATTTCCATGGACTCCATGATTAGTCCCATTCACCCTGCGACTGCGCAGGGCCGCGGGATGCTCAGGAGGACCCAGGATGCGGATGTCGAAGCGGTTGAGCGTGGCCTGCTCTCAACCTTGCTGGTTGTTTCGGCCTGTTCGGGTGGCGGCGACAAGAAGGCTGCCGACCCGAACGCCAAGGTCACGCTGTCGTACGGCGTCTGGGACGCCAACCAGAAGCCGGTGATGGAGTCACTGGCCGCCGAGTTCACCAAGACCCACCCGAACATCACCGTCGAGGTCCAGCTGACGCCGTGGGCGGACTACTGGACCAAACTCAAGGCCGCCGCGACCGGCGGGGCGGCACCGGACGTGTTCTGGATGAACGGCCCGAACTTCCAGCTCTACGCCTCGAACAAGGTGATCGGGCCGATGCCGGGCGAGGCGGACCTCTCGGTCTACCCGAAGCCGCTGACCGATCTGTACACGTTCGAGGGCAAGCCGTACGGGCTTCCGAAGGACATGGACACGGTCGCCGTCTGGTACAACAAGACGCTCTTCGACGCGAAGAAGCTCCCGTACCCGAAGGACGACTGGACCTGGGCGGACTTCCAGGACGCCGCCGCGAAACTCAGCGACCCGGCCAAGGGCATCTACGGCACGGCTGCCCAGCTGGGCAGCTTCCAGGAGTACCAGTACGACACGATCGCGCAGGCCGGCGGCTACGTGATCTCACCGGACGGCAAGAAGTCCGGGTACAGCGACCCGAAGACGATCGCGGGCCTGAAGTTCTGGACCGACCTGATCGAAAAGAAGTCCTCGCCCGACCTGAAGGCGATGACCGACACCACCCCGATCCAGCTCTTCGAGGCCGGCAAGATCGCGATGTACTGGGGCGGTTCGTGGAACGTCTCGGAGTTCTCCGCCAACAGCTACACCAAGGGCAAGGTGGACGTCGCCCCGCTCCCCCGCGACGAGTTGCAGGCCACCGTCATCCACGGGGTGGCGAACGTGGTCTCCACCAAGACCGCGCATCCGGACCAGGCCTGGGAGTTCGTCCGCTACCTCGGCTCCAAGGACGCCGCGGAGATCCTCGGCCAGAAGGGCCCGATCCCGGCGTACAACGGCACCCAGACCGCCTGGGTCAAGGCACATCCCGAGCTGAAACTGCAGACGTTCATGGACGCCGTGAACTACGCGGTGCCGTTCCCGGTCTCGAAGAACACGGCGGCGTGGAACGAGGCCGAGCTCACCTACCTCACCAAGGCCTGGACGGGAGAGGTCCCGACGGACAGGGCGGCCACAGATCTGGCCCAGGCCATGGACGCCATGCTCGCCAAGGAATGACATGACGGTGACGATGACACCTCGGCGGGACAGCACGCAGAACAAGGCGTCCGCCGCCGACACCGGCGGCGGACGGCGAGGGCGGGGCCGTCTCAAGGAGGCCCTGTGGGGGTACGCGTTCATCGCTCCCACGGGGCTGGGGATAGGGATCTTCTACCTCTGGCCAGTCCTGCAGACCGCGTACTTCTCGCTCACCGAGTGGGGTGCGTTCGGCGGCCACACCTGGACGGGACTCGACAACTACCGTCGGCTGGGCAGCGATCCGGAGGTCGGCCGGGCGCTGGTCAACACGTTGACCTACACCGGGCTCGGCCTGCTCAGCATCCCGCTGGCGATCGGTTTCGCCGTCCTGCTCAATCGCAAAGGCATGCGGTTCGTCGGCCTCTACCGCACCTTGTTCTTCCTGCCCGTCGTCACGATGCCGGTAGCGATCGCGATGGTCTGGCGGTGGCTCTACAACGGTGACTACGGACTGATCAACTACCTGCTGTCCCTGGTCGGGATCGACGGACCGAACTGGGTGGCCGACCCGGCGACCGCGCTGTACGCGCTTGTCGTGGTCGGTGTCTGGAGCAGCGTCGGCTACAACCTGATCATCTTCCTGGCCGGCCTGCAGGCGATTCCCAAGGAGTACTACGAGGCTGCCGCGATCGACGGCGCCAGCCCGCTCAGCCAGTTCTTCCACGTCACCCTGCCGCTGTTGTCGCCGACGGCCTTCTTCGTCTCGGTCGTCTCGGTGATCGGCTCGCTGCAACTGTTCGACCTGGTCTACGTGATGGCCGGGTCCGGCGCGGGAGCCCGGGCGAACCCGGCGTTCCCGCGGCTGGAAACCGTCGTCCAGCTGTTCTACGACCGGGCCTTCGTCACCAACGACCGTGGCTACGCGGCGGCGATCGTGATGATGCTGCTGCTCCTCATCGTCGTCCTGACGGCTGTGCAGTTCCGGTTCCAGAAGAGGTGGGTGCACTATGCGTAACAAGAACCTGAGTGTGCACACGATCCTGATCGCCTCGGCACTCGCGATGGTGGCGCCCTTCGTCTGGCAGATCATCACCTCGCTGAAATCGTTGAGCAATGCAACGAAGGTGCCGCCGTCCCTGCTGCCCGAGGGCCGCTGGGACAACTACGGCAAGGTCTTCGACGTCCTCCCCTTCGGTCACCAGTTCCTCAACACCGTGCTGATGGCCGGGCTGCGGACGATCGGCCAGGTGCTGTTCTGCTCGATGGCCGCGTACGCCTTCGCCCGGCTGCGGTTCCCCGGCCGCAACCTGCTCTTCGGGATCCTGTTGTCGGTGCTGATGGTGCCGCCGCAGCTGTTCATCATTCCGCAGTACCAGATCATGTCGTCGCTCGGCTGGCTCAACTCCCTGCAGGCGCTGGTGGTTCCCGGCCTGTTCAGCGCGTTCGGCGTCTTCCTGCTCCGCCAGTTCTTCCTCGGCCTGCCCAAGGAGCTCGAGGAAGCGGCTGCGATCGACGGAGCCGGCACGGTCCGCATCTACTGGTCGATCGTGCTGCCCCTGGCCCGGCCAGGGCTGGTCGCACTCGCGCTGCTCGTCCTGCTCTGGTCCTGGAACGACCTGTTCTGGCCGCTGGTGGTGAACACCGATCCCAGCAAGATGACGCTGTCGGCCGGTCTCGCCTCCCTGCAGGGACAGTTCCAGACCGACTACCCGGTCCTGATGGCCGGATCGTTGCTCGCATCACTGCCCATCATCGTCATCTTCACCCTGCTGCAACGCCAGTTCATCCAAGGAATCGCTACATCCGGCATCAAAGGCTGACCGCTTTCCACGCCCAGGAAAGGACCACCGCCATGAGGTCTCCCCGCACCCTGAAACTGCTGGCCGGCATCGTCGCCGGCAGCCTCGCCGCAGTACTCGCCGTCGTCTCGCCCGCCTACGCGTCCATCAGCGGGCTCTCGGCAACCAATGACGCGACCAACGTCACCTACCAGTTCAACTACACCGGCGCACCGCAGTTCGCGCGGACCTACATCGACACGGATCGGAACGCAGCCACCGGCTTCGCGCAGGCCGGGATCGGCGCCGACTACCTGCTGGAGAACAACAGCCTCTATCACCACAACGGTGGCGGCTGGAGCTGGACGCTGGTCAAGACCGTGACCTACTCGGCCACCGGTGGGGTCGCCAAGTGGACGGTGGCGCGGGCCGACCTCGGTGAGACCGCGTCACCCAACGACGCCGATCTGATCTTCCAGGTCGAGAGCCCACTCGAGACGTCCTCGAAGTACACCCACGTCTACAGCGGAGGAGGTGGCGGCGGTGGGACGCAGGTGACCTACACGGCATCCACTGACAACTTCGCCAACCCCGAGCGTGGGCTCTACCACCACACCGGAGACTGCGACAAGACCGACTTCTCGCTCGCCACCTTGCAGAGCTACCGAACCAGCCAGGGCATCTCGCAGGTGATGTGCATCTTCTACCTCGCGGAGTACAAGAACACAGCGATCGCGCAGTCGGCGCTGGATCAGCTCCAGCAGCAACTCGCGACCGTCCGGGCCGCTGGTCTGAAGGTGGTTCTGCGATTCGCCTACACGACCGCGACCACCGGCGACGACGCTCCGCTGTCCCGCGTGCAGTCCCACCTCGACCAGCTAGCGCCGTACCTGAGCAGCAACAAGGACGTCATCGCCGTCATGCAGGCAGGCTTCATCGGCGCCTGGGGCGAGTGGTACTACACCCAGAACTTCGGTAACGCCGGCGTGATCAGCGCGACCGACTGGGCCAACCGCAAGGCGGTCACCGACAAGATCCTCAGCGTGCTGCCGTCGGACCGGATGGTCCAGGTCCGTACTCCGAAGATCAAGCGGACGATGTACTCGACCAGCGCGGTGACGTCCGGCCAGGCCTACAACGGCTCGGCGCTGTCGAGGCTCGGTCACCACAACGACTGTTTCCTGGCCAGCCCGGACGACTACGGCACCTACGAGAACACCTCGGTCGAGTATCCCTACCTGCAGTCCGACACCACCTACGTACCGATGGGTGGCGAGACATGCGGGGCGAACCCGCCGCGCTCGAGCTGTCCCACCGCGCTGACCGAGCTCGCGCAATTCCACTGGTCCTATCTGAACACCGACTACGAGCCCACCGTCCTGAACTCGTGGAGCACCGGCGGCTGCCTGGCCGACATCACCAAGCGGCTCGGCTACCGCTTCACCTTGCAGAACGGCACCTACCCGACCACCGCCACGCGAGGCGGCAGCCTGCCCGTGACGATCAACCTGCACAACGACGGTTTCGCGACGCCGTACAACCCGCACAGCGTCGAGCTCGTACTACGGAACACCTCCACCGGGGCGCTCCAGCGACTGGCCCTCAGCACCGACCCGCGGCGCTGGACCGCCGGCTCGACCACCACGATCTCGCAGACGCTCACCGTCCCGGCAAGCCTTCCGACGGGCACCTACGCACTGCTTCTCAACCTGCCCGATCCGCAGCTGTCCACCCGCCCCGAGTACTCCGTGCGCTTCGCGAACCAGTCCACCTGGGAATCGGCGACCGGCATGAACTCGCTCCTCCGCACCATCACCGTCAGCTAGTCAAGGAGCCCACTGTGAAGAGGCTTTTCGCTGCCATCGCCGTCCTCGGCCTGGCACTGCCGACCCAGGCTGCCGTTGCCAACGGCAACGGGTTGAGGACCACCAGAACCTACACCGCGTCCACCGACGTGATCGCCAACCAGGAGCGCGGTTTCTACCACCACACCGAAACGCACTACTTCGCGGACGGCTCCGGCTACACGCCGCTCGACGCGACAACGCTGCGCAACTTCCGGACCCAGGAGGACATCACCCAGATCCTCCGGGTCTTCTACCTGGAGAAGTTCGCCGGCCAGGACATGATCGACAATGCCTACCTGGACAAGGTTCGCGCCGACTTCAGGACCATCCGCGCCGCCGGGGTCAAGGCGATCGTCAGGTTCGCCTACGCACTGCCCGGGGACGGGTGGCCGCCGCCCACGCCGTACGGCGATGCGCCACTGAGCCGGGTGCTCAAGCACATCGACCAGCTGAAGCCGATCCTGCGCGAGAACTCCGACGTCATCGCGGTGGTCCAGGAAGGCTTCATCGGGTTGTGGGGTGAGGGCTACTACACCGATTACTTCTCCGACCCGGCCGACCCGAGCATCGTCACCGACCAGAACTGGGCGGACCGCAAGGCCGTCACCGATGCGCTGCTCCGCGCCCTTCCCCGGGACCGGATGATCCAGGTGCGCACGCCGTACATGAAGCAACGCACGTACGGCGTACCGACCGGTGCCGCGGGCGGACTCGACGCCGCGCATGCGTACGACGGGTCGCCGGTGGCGCGGATCGGGCATCACAACGACTGCTTCCTGGCCAGCCCGGACGACTTCGGCACCTATCTCAGCGATCCGATCGAGCTCGACAAGGACTTCGTCGCGCAGGACAGCAACTATCTGCCGCAAGGTGGCGAGACCTGCGCCGTGAACTCACCCCGCTCGGACTGGCCGTCGGCGTCCGAGGAGATGGCCAGGATGCACTTCTCCTTCCTGAACACCGACTACAACCACGATGTGCTGGACACCTGGGGCGACGAGATCAACACCGTCAAGAAGGAGCTCGGCTACCGCTTCTCGCTGGTGAAGGGGACGTTCTCCGACAAGGCCCGGCCGCGCGGCACGGTGTCGGTCAACCTCGACATCCGCAACAGCGGTTGGGCCGCGCCGTACAACCCGCGCGAGGTCGAGCTGATCTTCCAAGGCGCCAAGCACAGCTACAGCGTCAAGGTGCCCGCCGATCCCCGCCGCTGGGCTCCCGGTACGACGACCACGCTCGCACTCCAGGTGCGCGCACCCGCCGTACCGGGTCGATACCGCCTGCTGCTCAATGTCGCCGACGCATCACCACGGCTGCGGTCGACCAGGCTGATGCCGGGGTCGACGGAGACCTACAACTCGGCGTACGCCGTCCGTCTCGCAAACACCGGCACCTGGCAGCCGAAGACCGGCTACAACGACCTCGGCCAAACCGTCACGGTGTCGTGAGGCGGAGGTAGTCGAGGTTGAATCCGCCGGTCTCACAGAACAACGTGATGACCTGATCTCCGGCCGGCACGGTTACCTGGGCATGGATCGACTGGTACGTCGCCCAGCCACCCGTGTCCGGCACGGAGACCTTGGCCAGTACCGCGCCTGAGGCGTCGCGCAACGACACCGCGTCCGTAGCAACGGCGCCGGTGCCGTTCGCGGCCCTCAGTTCCACGTCGTCCGTGCCGGCCTCGGCGACGTCCACGCGGTACTGCAGCCAGTTGCCGGCCGCCGTCCAGCCGACGTTCTTGCCGCCGCTCGCCGACGCGTTGCTCTCGATGAAGTTCGCGCCACCATCGATCCAGCCGTGCTGAGCGACGTACGCCTCGGCCTCGACCTTCTCGCCGACCGGCGTGCCGTGCGGCCGGACCGTGACGTGGACGGACACCTCGTCGTTCGCCGCGCCGTCGGTGACCCGGAACTTGAGGGTCTGCTCGCTTGGTGGTGCGGCCGACCTCGTCGGGCCCCACCGACAAGCGCATCCGAGTTTGTGTGAACCACCAGCGCGGCTATTCCCAATCGGTCACGGTGATGGTGAAACGGCGGTAGAAGCTGGGGTCGCCCAGGAACGGCTCGTCGTCGCCTCTGCCTGTCTCGGTCATTCCGATAGAGGTAAGGATGCGGATCGAGGCATGGTTCGCGTCTACTGCTTCGGCCCAGATCTCCTTCAGGCCGAGGTGGCGGAAGCCGTACTCGAGGCCGAGTCGTGCGATGGCGCCGCCGAGGCCCTGTCCCCAGCGGTCGGACGGGCCGACGATGTAGCCCAACTCGCGTCGCTCCGGTTCGTCGCCGGCGAAGTCGACGTAACCCACCAACTGGTCCCCCACGACTGCTGCCAGGCGTAGGTGGTCAGGCTTCGGCTGCGCGGTCAGCTTCTGCCAGTGCGCCACGTGCTCGGCGAGCGGCAGATCGACGGTCCAGCCGGAGTGTTCGCAGAAGTGGCGGTCCAGGCCCCAAGCCGCATAGATCGGCACGTCGGCCGCGGCCAGGGGACGCAGGAACGGCTGCTCCGACAGGGAGTTCATGCCGAGAGCCTAGGCCGACGCTGGTGACTCGCCGTGCGGATAGCATCCGATGTCATGGTGCACGACAGTGGGTTTCCGCCGCCTCCGCAGTACGGGCCGCCGGAGTACGGGCGGCCGCCGAAGAAGAGTCGGGGCCCGCTGATCCTGATCGGCGCGCTCGTGGTGCTGCTGGTCGCCGTACTGGCAGTGGGCGCCTTTGTGCTGCTGCGCGACGACGACTCGAAGTCGGCCGACAGTTCGACGAGGACGAAGCCGGCGGCTCCGGAGTCGGTGCAGTTCCGCCGGGTGGTCACGGCCGCGCCTGGGACCTGCGATGCCGACACCCCTGCACCGGATGGGGTTGCCTGCGATTCGCTGGGCAATCGCTACACCCTTGGCAAGGTCGAGTTGGATGGCAGCCACGTGGCCGAGGTGAAGCCCGGCTCCGGACAGGAGAGTGGCTGGTACGTCGGCCTCAAACTGGATCCGGAGGGCGCCAAGTTGTTCGGCGACCTCACCGCCGACCTGGCGACGAAGACGACGCCGCAGAACCAGATCGCGATCGTGATCCGTGGCCGGGTGGTAAGCGCGCCCGCCGTCATGTCGGCGATCCGCGGCGGTCAGGTGCAGATCACCGGCTCCTTCGACAAGTCGGCCGCGGAGAAACTGGCCGCCGAGATCACCGGCTGACGATCAGTCGTGGCGGCTGGGTAGCTCTTCGAGAGGCGTCAACTGGTCGGCCCGGGCACGGACGATGTCGGGTGAGATCTGGTCGATGTCCTGCCAGGGCAGGTACCAGACCGCGCCGAGGCGGCTGTGGACGATTCGGCGCAGCAGGGCGGGGCCGACGTGGCGTTCGTAGCCGAAGAGCTGCGAGGCCCTGCGTTCGACCACGATCAGGCCGTCGACCCGGAGCGCCGCCTGCATCGACGGTTGCAGCGGTCCGTCCTGGACCAGCCGGACGTCGGCCACTCCGCCGATGTCGTTGCCATGCGCATCGAGAACCCGTACTCCGAGGAGCTCAGTCAGTCTCATGGCCGGCTCCTGGGATCTTGCCGATGATGTGTTCCTCGACCCAGTCGTCGCCCTTGGTCAGATTCAGGTCGTACGGCGTGATCTTGACCGCCGTGTCGATCTCGGCGATGTCGGCCGCCGGGATCCGCTGATGCCCGGAAATCAGTGCGGCGACGACCGGGATCTCGGAGGTCAGGTCCAGCTCCACATCGTCGACCTTGCCGAGCAACGCACCACTGCCGTAGTCGATCAGCTGACGGTCCAGCAGATGCAGCTGCGCATGGAGAACTCTTCCGGCCATCTCACTGCCCCGCTTTCGTGAGGATCATCAGCGGTATCGCCGCGATCGATGCCAACAGCAACAAGCCCAGGTAGATCAGCGCGAAGAAGTTGAGCACCCGGCCGTTGGTCGCCTTGCCCAGGTAGTCGGGATCGTTGGCGATGATCAGGATCGGCAGATAGGTCAGCGGCAGCGCCATCGCCGCGAACACCACGGAGTACTCCGTCACCTTCACCGGATCCACCGCGGTCAGCAGCACCAGGATCGACAACGCCAGGCAGATGACGATGACCAGGTGGAACCGCGACGCCTGCCGCGGCCGGACGAACTTGCCCCACTGCCAGCCGAAGTACTGCGCGATCGTGTACCCGCACGACAACGACGTCTCCAGCGCCGCCCCGAAGGTAGCCGCGAAAACACCCAGTAAGACGATCGCCAGCCCGAGCTTGCCGAAGGCAACAGCTGTCGGCAGGGCGACCTGGCCGAGGGTGTCGACCTTGATCCCGGCCGGCAGGTACAGCACCGCCGCGCAACCCGCGATCGCCAGCGACAGCAGGCCGCCCAGCGGGAAGCCGATGAAGACGTTAGACCGCTCGGTGCCGAGATCCTTGCGGCCCCACTTCTCCTCGACCCCACCGGAGGAGAAGAAGAACACCTCGTACGGCGTCATCGCGGCGCCGAACAACGCGATCGCGTAGTACGCGTAGGTCATCCACGACTCATGACCGATCGGGCCGGGGCTGGTTGCCTGATGCATCAGCTCGCCCCAGTCCGGGCCGAGCTTCCACAGCGCGACGGCGAAGATGATCAGCAACAACCCGACCAGGCCGAAGGCAGTCTCCAGATGGGAGAACTTCACCCGCCAGACCACCAGCCAGACAGCCAGCGCGGCCAATGGCATCCAGAGCAGGTAGTTCACTCCACTGGCCAGCTCGAAGGCGAGCGCGACACCGCCGATCTCGGCGATCAGGGTCAGCAGCGTGACCAGGAACGAGGCGACCAAGGCGAACAACCCGGTACGCCGGCCGAGGCGCTCCCGGATCAGGTCGAACACCGGCCGTCCCGACATCGCCACGACCCGGCCCGACATCTCGGCGTACAGGCAGATGCCGATCACGCCGACGACCACCACCCAGGCCAGCCGCATCCCGAAGCGGGCGCCGACGAGCGCGTTGGTGACCAGGTCGCCGATGTCGACGAAGCCGCCGATCGCGGTCAGGATGCCGAGTGTGACGGCCAGCAGCCGCTTCACTTGGCCTGCTCCCCGAGCTTGCCGAGTTGCTGCCCGATCGTCTGCAACGCCTTGACCTGATCGGCGACGGTGCCGAGATCATCGTTCTTCAGCGCGATCCGGAGCTCGGTGACATTGTCCTGCGCGGTCGACAGCGCCGCGGAGAAGGTGTCAAAGGTCTGCCGCGATCGTCCAGTCTGCGGCTGCTGGGTGTCGAACGTGCTCGCAACCTTGCCGATGGCCTGCTCGGCATCGGCGACGACCTGGGTCGCCGGGGCATTCCACAGTTTGTGATCGAGCACCGACTGGGCCGCCAGCCGTGCCGTCCCGACCTCGGACGCGGTGTCACGAGCGGCCCGCGCGCCGGCGTCGAGCATCTTCTGATCTGGATCGCCGCAACCGGCCGCGAGGGCCAGCACGATCGCGGCGACCGCAATCATCCCTCTCATCGTGCGGCTCCTTGGGGTCCGGTCCGATAGTCGTGCGGTCCGGGGACCCAAGGAGCCTCCGCGACAAGCGTGTCAGTTCTTGAAGGCGTCCTTCGCCTTCTCGGTGGCCTGCTTGAGGTCGGCCTTGCTCTCGTCGACCCGGCCCTCGGCCTGCAGGTCCTCGTTGTCGGTCGCGTCGCCGACCTTCTCCTTGGCCGAGCCCTTGAGCTTGTCGGCAGCGTTCTTGATCTTGTCGTCGGCTCCCATCGGGAACTCCCTTCGCTAGGCCTCCCCAGTGCCCCCGGCCGCGCGATGTATGTGCGGAACTAATGCAGAGATCTCGGTAGCCCGAACCCTCCGAGGATGCTGTTCTCGAAGCGGCTCATGGCGCTGATCCGATCGTCACTCAGAGTGAGGACGTAGAGGCCCACTCCGTGGCTGACCCCGTCGGCGCCGCGGAGGTAGGCACCGAACGCCGGCTGCCCGTTGGCTCGCGTCGGCACGAGCTCGAACCTGCGGCTGGCCTGGAAGATGCCGGCGCAGAAGCGGCGCGCCACGTCCCGGCCCACGTACTCGAACGGAATCGGCGGCATCGACAGGTACACGTCGTCGGTCAGCAGGGCCACCAGCGCGTCGAGATCGGCGGACTCCCACGCGCGGACGAACTTCGCCACCACGGCCTCCTCCGCAACCGAGCCGGCTGCGGGCGGTGAGTCGCCGAGCCGGCGCCCGTGCAGGCCGGCCCGCGCTCGTTTAAGTGCGCTCTTGACCGACTCGACGGTCGTGTCGAGCATCTCGGCCACCTCGTTCGCGTGGAATCCGAGCACATCGCGCAGGATCAGTACGGCGGTCTGACGCGGCGGCAACGCCTGAAGCGCGGTCACGAAGGCCAGCGAGATCGATTCGGTCTGTTCGAAGCGCGCTTCCGGGCCGAGCGGAGCGTCCTCGAGCAGGGCATCCGGGAACGGCTCGAGCCAGACGACCTCACCGAGCCCGGTCGGCTCGGGCGGTTGGACGTTTGGCACGTCCCACGCCTTCGCCGGGCGGCGAGCGGCCGATCGACGCGCATTGAGGCAGCGGTTGGTGGCGATCCGGTACAGCCAGGTGCGCAGCGAGGCGCGCCCCTCGAATCCACCGAAGCCCTGCCACGCGGCGAGCAGCGTCTCCTGCAGGGTGTCCTCGGCGTCCTGCAGCGAGCCGAGCATCCGGTAGCAATGCACCTGCAGCTCCCGGCGGTGCGGCTCGGTCAGCTCCCGGAACGCCTCGCCGTCGCCCGCCCGTGCCCGCGAGATCAGATCGGTCAGCACCTCTCCCACCTTTCGTCGATACCCGTTGTGACACCGGCCGGGCGCCAAAGGGGGCGCGCCCCTTTCCCGGCGGCACGGTGTCTGTATCGGTGGTACCCCGACAACCAAGGAGAACCCATCATGGGAAAGCTCGTCATCAGCGAGAACATCACACTCGACGGAGTCATCCAGGACCCGACCGGCGAGGACGGCTTCGAGCGCGGCGGCTGGTTCGGCCGGATCACCGACTCCGACCGCACGGCCTGGGCCAAGGTCGAGCTCGACGAGGCTCTCGGCGCCGAGGCGCTGCTGATGGGTCGAGGCAGCTACGAGTACTTCGTCGCGCGGGGCTGGACGTCGCGCAGTGGCGACTGGGCGGACCGGTTGCGCAGCCTGCCGAAGTACGTGGTGTCCTCTTCGACCTTCGAAGACCCTGAATGGACCAACACGTCCGTACTCCGGGGCGACGTGGTGGCCGCGGTCTCGAAGCTGAAGGAGGAGGTCGCCGGGGACATCGTCGTCTACGCCAGCGGCGGCCTCGTGCCCACCCTGATCGAGCACGACCTCGTCGACGAACTGCGCCTGATGGTCTACCCGATCATCCTCGGCGCCGGCGAACACCCGTTCGCCGGAACCAGCAAGTCGAAACCCCTCCGCCTGGCCAGCAGTCGCCCTGTCGGCGACAGCCTCCTGCTCCTCACCTACGCCGTCGAGTAGAGACCTGGCGTACGCCGGACAAGCGTCGTCCTGAAGCCGCCCGCCGGGGGGTCCACTGCCTCGTCAAGCAACGTTGGGGTGGTAAGTGCCGCACCCGGTTCTGCTCACGTCTCAGCGATCGCGCCCGATCGCGCCGATCGCCGGTGCGGTGGTAGCGGGACGGTGATTGCCGGGCCGACCGGTGGCGGGACGGCGATGGTGCGGTGACGGCGGGACGGCGGGACGGCGATGGTGCGGTGACGGCGGGACGGCGGGACGGCGATGGTGCGGTGGCGGCGGGACGGCGATGGTGTGGCCGGGCTGGAGGCGGGACCTTGGACAGGATATCGGGGGCTCGGACAAGCTATTTCGTGTCCGAGCCCCCGGCAGGGTGTCCCCGCCCCCAGCATCGTGTCCGAGCCCCCCAGCAGCACATCCCGGGTTTGGGCGGAGGTGCGGCTTTGTGCACCAGATCTGTGAATCCCCGGGGGAATCTGCTCAGGCTGTGCACAAAGCCGCGCGGGGATGGCTGGCAGCCCGTGGTCACGTCTTGACACAGGGTTCCGGGCCGGTCGATGATCTGGGAGCTATACCGGTTTACCTCTTCATCCCGTACGCCCGAACCTGGGTGCGTGAGGACCGGTTAACCGGTATAGCGATCCCGCCCGCCCTGAAGAGGAGTTGAGATGAGTCAAGAGCTCATGCGGCGAAGGACCCTGTTGTCACTGCTCGCGGCCACCACCGCCGCGGCGGTGACCGGCGTCGCGTCCGCCGGCGAAGCCGCAGCCTGTCGCCGCACCGCGAAGTCCGGCCCGATCTCGGTCGCCTACGTCGAGGTCAACAACAACAGCATGGTGAACGTCGGCAAGTACACGCTGGCCAACGGCGGCGCCCAGGTGTTCGACATCGCGGTGATCTTCGCGGCGAACATCAACTACGACGGCACGAAGGCCTACCTGTCCTTCAACGAGAACGTCCAGCGTGTGCTGGACAACGTGGCGACCGAGGTCCGGCCGCTGCAGGCGAAGGGCATCAAGGTTCTGTTGTCCATCCTCGGCAACCACCAGGGCGCCGGCTTCGCCAACTTCCCGTCCAAGGCAGCCGCCGAGGCGTTCGCCCAGGAGCTGGCCGACGCTGTTACGCAGTACGGGCTGGACGGGATCGACTTCGATGACGAGTACACGGAGTACGGCAACAACGGCACCGGTCAGCCGAACGACAGCTCGTTCTTCTACCTCGTCTCGGCGCTACGCCAGAAGCTGCCGAACAAGCTCATCACCCTGTACGACATCGGCCCGTCGGCCGAACGCCTGAGCTACAACGGCCAGAGCATCGCCGAGACCTTCAACTACGCCTGGAACCCGTACTACGGAACATGGTCCGTACCGCGCGGCCCGAGTGCCAAGTCCCAGCTCTCCCCCGCCGCGATCCAGATCAACGCGACGAGCACCACCACCGCGTCGAGCCTGGCAGCGCGCACGGTGAGGGAGGGCTACGGCGTCTTCCTGACCTACGACCTCGGCGCCACCGACAGCCACACCTACATCTCGTCCTTCACCAACAAGCTCTACAACAGCGCCACCATCTACAAACCCTGATCCCGTCCCTGCCCCCTCCGCGTGCTGGTATTGAACGACTGAGAGCGCGGAGGGGAGCAGCAGATGGGGCGAACCAGTCCGATCAAGCCGCCAAGCAGGTCGTTGACGGACGACGTCGTGGTGGTGCGTCTGCGGCTCGAGTCCGATCTGGAGGCGATCGCCGCGGCGAGCCACGATCCGCAGAGCCTTCGGTGGCTGACCGATCCGCCGATGGACGAGGCCGCCAGGCGGACGAGCCTGGCCCGCGTCGCCGAGGCGTGGCGGAGTGGGCAGGCTGCGCCGATGGTGATCGCGGCTGCCGCTACCGACGAGCCGGTAGGGATCGTGAACCTGCAGTTCCGCGACGACGAGGTGGCGACCATCGCGTATAGCGTTTTCCCCGCCAGCCGGGGGCAGGGCGTCGCGCCGCGGGCCGTTCAGCTGGTGAGCGGCTGGGCGCTGGGTGAACTCGGGCTCAGCCAGTTGATCCTGGAGGCCGACGAGGGAAACGCCGCCTCGATCAGGGTCGCGGAGAAGTGCGGGTTCGAGCGGACCGGCGACCGGGTCGAAGAGGGCGGCGAAACGACGGTGATCTTTGCCCGTACGGCGGGCTGAGGCACCGGCGTACGGGCAGGCCGGATTCCTTGCGTTTGGCAACTGAGGCGATGGGCACCAGGCAGGCGTAAGTGACATCAGGAGCGTCTCGGCTACACCCCAGACGGTTCCGACGGGGCGCCAACGGGAAGGAAGTTCGGCGAGATGGGTGCTTTCGACAGTTTCAAGGACAAGGCCAAGGACGCGGTCGACAGCCATGGCGACAAGGTCGGCCAGGGCGTCGACAAAGCCGGCGATGCGCTGGACGAGAAGACCGGCGGCAAGTACGGCGACAAGATCGACCAGGGCGGCGACATGGCCAAGGACCGCCTCGACTCGCTCGACGGCCAGGACGACGATATCCAGTAGTCGTCGACCGAAGCGCTGAGCAACGGGCCGCCGGGTGACAAACCGGCGGCCCGTTCGCGCGTTACTGCGACAAGCTTGCCTCGAGCCTTCCCAGGTCGCGAATGGCATAGCGGTGGTGTTCGATCTCTTCCTCCATCACGACCCACAGGCATTCGCTGACCGGGCGAGCTTCCTCGGGATAGCCAGGCGCCGGCGTCCGCACGCAAAAACGCCCCAACTCGGAGTCGGTCAGCTCGTCGAGGATGCCGCGGATCACCGCCATCCGGTCGCCCCTCACCGCCAGCACTTCAGCGTACGAAGGGCTCGCGTCGTGGTCGATGCCGAGTGCCGCCGCGTCTGCGGGCCGGTACCAGCCCTGGGTGATGCCGAGCGGGTGATACGGCCGTTCGGCGTCGAGGATCGTCCGGCTCGCCCACGCGTCGGTGATGAACACGAGGTGCCGGAGCGTCTCGGCGAACGACCACTCGCCATCAACCCGCTCGTGCTGCCCCCTGTCCTTCCTTGCAAAGTTTACTGACTTTTCTCCCGCCGGAACTGAGTTATCCACAGGGCGCCGGACTGGATCCGGCAGTTGGCCCGCACGAGCGGTCGTTTCCGCCCAGAGCCGCTCGATCGTCGTCCACATCGCCCGGAAGTCGTCCGCCGACCCGATTGACCTCAGCTGCACCCGCTCGGGATGCCGCCGGTCGAGTTCGCCCTCGACGAATGCCGTCACGTCGACTCCGTTGACGACGAGATTGCTGAGGTAGCCGGAGATCTCGACGTCGATCAGCATCGAGTCGATGATCCTGACCCCACTCAGATCGCAGTCCCGGTACGTCGCGCCGCGGAGGTCGGCGACCTCGAAGGTCGCCCCGCGGTACTGCGTGGTCTCGTCGCCGCCGCCCGAGAACCGGTGCGGTCCGTACTGAGCTTCCATCGCGCCATCGTAAAGCGGATTCCAGACGTTATCCGTCCTGTTCAGCCCGCTGGCGCAATTGACAATTGCTGGCATGTCGCGTGCAATATATTGCATGCCGATCCCTCGAGCTCAAGGCCTCGTCGCCCGGTCCCTGCTCCGGGACGACGCCTACCGGGCGATCCGGGACGCGATCGTCGACGGCACCCTGGCGCCCGGTGAGCGGTTGAGCGACCCCGAACTGGTCAGCTGGCTCGGCATCAGCCGTACGCCGATCCGAGAGGCGCTCGCGCGGCTCGAACAGTCAGGACTGGTGCGGACCAAGCCCGGCAGGTTCACCATCGTGAGCCCTCTCGACGTACGCCAGACGCGATCGGCCCAACTCGTCGCGGCGGCAATGCACGAACTCGCAGTACGGGAAGCCGTTCCGTTGATGTCGGAGCACGAACTCACCGCGATGCGGGAGGCGAACCGCCGATTCGCCAAGGCACTGAAGGCCAACGACGTGGATGCCGCACTCAAGGCCGACGACGACTTCCACGAGGTCGCGGTCGTCGCCAGCGCGAACCCGATGCTGCAGGCGGTTCTCGAACAGGTCACCCCGATGCTGCGCCGGATCGAGCGTGTGCAGTTCTCGTCGCTGTCGGGACGCTCGTCGGTCGCGATGCACGAACGGATCATCACCTTGGCCGCCGCCGGCGACGCCGAGGCCGCCGGACTCGCCGCCCGCGAGAACTGGCAGACCCTGGAACCCTTGCTGGCAATGGAATCGGAGCGCGACCAATGAACTTGAGCGACTTCCCGCGGTACCCACTGACGTTCGGCCCGAGCCCGGTGCATCCTCTCAAGCGGCTGTCCGGCCACCTCGGCGGCGCGGCGATCTGGGCGAAGCGGGAGGATTGCAACTCCGGGCTAGCCTTCGGTGGCAACAAGACCCGCAAACTCGAGTACCTGGTGCCTGAAGCGCTTGCCCAGGGCGCGACCCACCTGGTCACGATCGGTGGCGTGCAGTCCAACCACACCCGCCAGGTCGCGGCCGTGGCTGCGCATCTCGGCCTCAAGGCACGGCTGGTCCAGGAGAGCTGGGTGGACTGGCCCGACTCGGTCAACGATCGCGTCGGCAACATCCTGTTGTCGCGGATCATGGGCGCTCAGGTCGAACTGGTCGACGCGGACTTCGGCATCGGCTTCAAGGAAAGCTGGGAGAACGCACTCGAAGACATCCGTACCGCGGGCGGCACGCCGTACGCGATCCCGGCCGGTGCCTCCGACCATCGCCTCGGCGGTCTCGGCTTCGCGAACTGGGCGGACGAAGTACGTCAGCAGGAGAGCGAGCTCGGCATCTTCTTCGACACGATCGTGGTCTGCTCGGTCACCGGCTCGACCCATGCCGGGATGATCGCCGGGTTCGCAGGCCAGGACCGGCCGCGCCGGGTGATCGGGATCGACGCCTCGGCCAAGCTCGAGCAGACTCGCGCCCAGGTCGAGCAGATCGCCCGCAGTACGGCAGCTCTGATCGGCCTCGGCCGTGAGCTCCGCGACGACGAGATCACCGTCCTGGAAGGCTGGGCAGGCGAGTACTACGGGATCCCGGTCCGGTCAACGCTTGATGCCATCCGCCTCACCGGCAGCCTCGAAGGCGTCATCCTCGACCCGGTCTACGAAGGCAAGTCGATGGCCGGCTTGATCGACCTGGTCCGCTCCGGCGATATCCCCCGTACGTCGAACGTCCTCTACGCCCACCTCGGCGGCCAACTGGCCCTGAACGCTTACAGCGCCCTCTTCAAGTCCTGAATACGGCCGCGAGCGCCGGGTACCGGGTCCGGGACATCGCGAATCGAGAGGGGTGAACCGGTATGAAGATCGCATTTCTGGTGGCGGCCGAGGGCATCGAGCGGGTGGAGCTCACCGACCCCTGGCAGGCGGTGTCGGAGGCCGGCCACGAACCGGTCCTGCTAAGCCCGAAGACCGGTGAGGTGCAGACCTTCGATCATCTGACCGCGGCCGAGAAGCGGCCGGTGGACCAGGCCGTCTCCGATGCGTCGGTCGAGGACTTCGCGGCGCTGGTCCTGCCCGGCGGCGTGGCCAACCCGGACGCCCTTCGTACCGATGAAGCCGCCGTGAGCTTCGTGAAGGCGTTCGTCGAATCGGGGAAGCCGGTGGCAGCCATCTGTCACGCGCCCTGGACCTTGGTCGAAGCGGACGTCGTTCGAGGCAAGACCGTGACGTCCTGGCCGAGCCTGCAAACCGATCTGCGCAATGCAGGCGCGACCTGGGTCGACAAGGAACTCGTCACCGACGGCAACCTGATCACCAGCCGCAACCCGGACGACCTCCCCGCCTTCAACGACGCCCTCCTGAAGGCCATCGGCTGATTTCACGCTGCTCAGAACACGACGGTCCGGCCTCCCCACCGAACCACCTCCCAGCATCCTCCAATCCCGCCCCGCCCGCGATGGCGAGCGGCCACTCGATCCCTCTTGCCAAAACGGACCGCAGTCCGTAATCTCGTTAATCGGACCGTGGTCCGATTAACCGGAAAGGGCGGACGGGATGGTTTTGAGGGTGGCTGAGGGGCTGGAGTTGGTTCGGGAGTACGGCTCTGCGGACAACTGGCTCGCGGTGCTGGTGACCTTGCGGGAGTCGGGTGAGCCTGCCACCAGCGTGGTGAACAGCGGGATAGTCCGGCACCCCGTCACCGGTGCCGACGTCGTGGCATTCGTTGCCCGAGGCAACACCGCGAAGACGCGGTACCTGCGCCGCCGCCCACACGCGACGCTGGTCTTCCGCGCCGGGTGGGAGTGGGTGTCGGTGGACGGTGAGGTCGAGCTCGCGGGCCCCGACGATCGCCTCGACGGCCTGGACGCGGACGGCCTGACGAAGCTACTGCGCGACATCTACCTCGCCGCGGGTGGGCAGCACGAAGACCTCGACGAGTACGACCGGGCGATGGCGCGCGAACGGCGTACCGCAGTACTGGTCAGTCCGCGGCGATTCCGCACGAACCCCACTGGCACAGAGCATCAGGAGCACGGATGAACAGCAGCGCACGACCCGCCGTCGCAGCACGGACGATCCAGATCTGGTCGGATCTGCTCTGCCCGTTCGCCCACGTCGCGGTCCATCGGTTGTGGGAGACGCGGGCCAAGCTCGGGCTCGAGGTCCGCTTCGACCACCACGTGTTCCCGCTCGAACTGTTCAACGGCCCGCACCCGCGCCGCGGTACCGACACCGAGGCGGTCGGGCTTGGCCAGATCGCCCCGGAAGCGGGGTTCAGGGTGTGGGCCGGCGCCGACGACCTCTATCCCCACACGGTCCTGCTCGCCGCTGAGGCGGTCCTCGCAGCCAAGGCACAGAGCCTCCGGGCGAGTGAGCTGCTCGACCGTGCGCTCCGGGTGGGGTTCTGGCTGGAGAGCAGGTCGATCAGCACCCGAGGCGTGATCCTCGAGATCGCCGCCGGTCTCGAGCTCGACCTCGCCCGGCTGACCGACGATCTGGACAACGGCACCTATCGGCGCGCGCTGATGGACGACTTCGCGATCAGCCAGGGCGACGAGGTGAACGGCAGCCCACATTTGTTCCTGCCCGACGGATCGTCCGAGCACAACCCTGGCATCGTTGTGCACTGGGAAGGCCCGTGGGCCGCCGGCTACCCGATCGTCGACAGCGACCGGCCGGAGATCTACGAGCAACTCCTCCGCCGCGCGGCCGATCAATGACCCCGTACGACGGGAAGCTCGCGGACTCCTTGGTGGATGAGAAGAACGGTGTCGTACTGCGGCGGTATGTCACCGGGGCGCTCGATACCAACACCTGGGTGGTCCACGCGCCGGGCAGCCGGGACGCGATCCTCGTTGATCCTGCTGACGAAGCCGAGCGGCTGGCGGCCGCAGTACAGGATCTCCGGATCCAGGCGATCGTGTTGACCCATACGCATTGGGATCACGTCCTCGCGCTGCCGCTGCTCGCGGACCTCGTCGATGCGCCGGTTCTTGCTCACCCGGCCGCGACCGCGGTCTGGGCGTATGAGCTGAACCACGCCGAGGCCCGCGGGTACTGGGATGCCGGTACCGCGACCGATGCCTTGTTGCCGACCGGCCTGCTGCGACTGGATCCTGCGCGAAGGCTGTGGGACGGGCGGATCGACCGCGAGCTCTCCGACGGTGCGGAGTTGGTGATCGGCGACCTCGTAGTACGGATGATTCACACACCCGGCCATACGCCTGATGGAGTGACCCTGGCGCTGCCTGGACACCTGCTCACCGGCGACACGTTGTTCCCCGGTGGTCCGGGGCTGACCGGTTGGCCGCTGTCGGACTTCGACACCATCATGACGTCGGTCGATCACCTGCTCACCGGGTACGACGTTGCCACCGGCATCCATCCCGGGCACGGCGACTCCACGACGGTCGGCGCGGAACTGCCTTCAGTGGAGCTCTGGCGCCGCCGGGGCTGGTGAACTGGACTCGCGGACGATCAGCTGCCAAGGGAAGTCGAAGACCTTGCCGGCGGCGCTCTCGCGGGTGGTGAGGCGGTCGACGATGATCTGGCCGAGTGCCTCGTTGAAACCGACCGGTCCGACGGTCGACAGCGACGGGTCGTAGTGCTCACCCTCCGGGGTGTTGCCGACGCCGATCACCGCGAGATCACCCGGTACGTCGAGGCGCAGCCGGTGGGCGACCCGGATCGCCGCGATCGCCGCGAAGTCCGTGGTGCAGTAGAGCGCGGTCGGCCGATCCGGCTCGGCGAGGAGCGCCCGCGCGGCCCGGTAGGCGCCCTCCGGGTGCGGCTCGTAGGTCGCGACCGGCCCCATCGGCAGGCCGGCCCGCGGCCATCGTGGTGCGGTAGGCGTCGAAGCGAGGCGCGCCCTCGGTCTTGGAGGTGAGCGCGCCGATCTTCGTATGCCGTTCCAGCAGGTGCTCGACGGCTAGGTGGCAGCGCGGCTCGGCCCCCGATCGGATCACGTCGAAGCCGCGTGGTTCGAGTACTTCGCTGAACGCCACGATCTGTACTCCGCGCGCCGCGAAGCGCTCCAGATCGGCGACCAGTTCCGGGTCGTCGGCCACGTGGTCGATGAAGATCACGTCCGGGGTCTTGTTCGACAGGACGGTCCGCCAGTCGCCGTCGGCCACGATCAACGCGGTCTTGCCCAACGGCGTGACCGCCGCGCTGATCTCGGCCGCGACCGCCTGGGCCCACGGATCGGCCAGCACGCTGAGCGACAGCAGCACGAGGTCGGACTTCCCGGTCCGGATCGCCCGTGCCGCGTCGTTACGGCGATACCCGAGGCGGCTCGCCGTGTCCCGCACCCGCCGCGCGGTCGTCTCGGAGATCGCCTGGCTGCGCGGGTGCCCGGACAGGACGTACGACACGGTCGCGATCGACACTCCGGCCGCGGCGGCGACTGTCCGGAGCGTCGGCTTGTCGGTCATCTCCGTGGACATGCGTCGATTCTCTCAGAGACCCTGTAGCTCAGCCCTTGACGGCACCGGTGATGACTCCCTTGGTGAAGTGCCGCTGCAGGAACGGGTAGACCATCGCGATCGGCACCAGCGCCACGACCACCACGGCCATCTGCAGCGATTGCGGCTGTGGCGGCGGCGTCACCCCGAGCTGATCGGCCGACAGCGACTTGCCCTGCAGCACGTACGTCCGCAGGATCACCTGGACCGGCCATTTCGAGGTGTCGTTGAGGTACAGCAGCGCGTTGAAGAAGGCGTTCCAGAATCCGACGGCGTAGAACAGCCCGACGACCGCGATCACGGCCTTGGACAAGGGCATCACGATCCGTCGCAGGATGGTGAAGTCGCTCGCGCCGTCGATCCGGGCGCTTTCCAGTAACTCCTGCGGCACGTTCATGAAGAACGTCCGCATCACCACGAAGTTGAAGGCGCCGAGCGCTCCGGGCAGGATCAGCGACCACAGACTGTCGATCAGCCCCAGCTGCTTGACGATCAGGAACATCGGAATGATGCCCGGGGCAAACAACAGGGTGAACAGCACCAGGAGTAGCACCGGCCGCCCGAACAGCACCGGACGCGACGTCGCATAGGCCAGTGAGATCGTGGTGATCAATGCCAGCGCGGTTCCGACCACGGTGACGAAAACGCTGACCATGATCGCGCGGCCCATCAGACCGCCGGAGAACAACGTGCCGTAAGCCCTCAGCGTCGGGTGTTTCGGCCAGAGCACGTAGCCGCCGGCCTCGATGATGTCCTTGTCGCTGGCCAGGGAGGTCGACACCACCACCAGGATCGGGATGATGATCGCGATCGCGAAGCCGCCGAGGACGAGCGCCTTGATCGACTGGTACGCCGGGGCCGGCCGCTCCTTCCAGACCGGCCGTGCGGATCGCCTCGACCTGACCTGGTACGCCGGCGCCGTCATGATCCACTCCGCTTCTGCGCTGTCATGATCCGCTCCGCTTCTGGAAGATGCCCGGTTCGCCGAGGCGGTGGGCGATCGAGTTCGCACCCCAGAGCAGCAAGGCGCCGACGACACCCTTGGCCAACCCGGCCGCGGCCCCGCTGCTCCAGTCGCCACCGACCACGCCCGCGTAGTACGTGAAGGTGTCGAGGACTTCGGCCGCGCCCGGCCCGACCGAGTCGCGTTGCAGGATGAACTGCTCGAAGCCGACGCTGAGGATGTCGCCGATCCGCAGGATCAGCAGCAGCACGATGACCGTCCGCATCGACGGCAGGGTGATGTGCCAGAGCCGGCGCCACCGGCCCGCGCCATCGGCGGCGGCCGCCTCGTACAGGGAGACGTCGACGGCCGACAGCGCGGCGAGGAAGATGATCATCGCCCAGCCCGCGTCCTTCCAGATCAGCTGCCCGACGACGAGCAACGGAAAGGTGTCCGGGTTGGTCATGAACGGGATCGGGTCGAGGCCGGTCTGCCGGAGCAGGTTGTTGATGAAGCCCGCGCCGCCCAGCGATTGCTGGAACAACGCGATCACCAGCACCCAGGAGAGGAAGTGCGGCAGGTAGGCGATGGTCTGGAACGCACGCCGGATCCTGTTGCTCACCAGGGAATCCACGATCAGCGCGAACGCCAGCGGCACCGGGAAGAACAGCAGCAACTGGACGCCCGCGAGGACCATCGTATTTCTCAGGGCATCCCAGAAATCCGGGTTGTCGTAGAGATTGATGAAGTTCTGGATGCCGTTCCACTCGCTGTGCATGATCCCGAGGTACGGCTGGAAGTCCTGGAACGCGACGACGTTGCCGATCACCGGGAGATAGAAGAACACCAGCAGGAACAGCACGCCCGGCACCATCATCAGGACCATCTGCCAGTCCCGCCGCCACCGGACTCCGAACGGCAACTTCGCTTTCACCCGCCTGGTACTGCGCTCGGCGGGTCCGCTCCCGGTTGTGCGCGGCGGGTCTGCTGTGAGGGTTTCCATCGGCGTACTCAGGACTGGGTGACCGGGACGCTCGACGGCAGCACGGCCTCGAACTCGCCGCGCATCTTGTCTCCCCCGCCACTCTTCCACCGCCGCAGCGCCTCGTCGTACGCGGCGATCTTCTGCCGGCCGGTGACGATGTCGACGATCGTGTCGCGGAAGGCCGCGGTCAGCTTGGGGCCGACCTTGCTGCTGGTGTCGGAGTACGTGCCCGCGGTCGGGTTGCGCATCGCGTACTTGAGCAGCTCCTGCTCGGTGGCGTGGATCTTCTTGGTGTCCTCGGGGAACGCCGGGTTGAAGATGACGCTTTCGGGCGACGTCATGATCTGCAGCGCGCTGACCAGGCCGGGTGCCTGCTGGTTGCCGGCCTGAGTGAGCACTGGGTTCTTCTTGGCGTCGACGGTGTACTGCTGGCCCGCAGTACCGAAATTCTTCTGCAGGTATTCCTTGGTGCCGAAGGGTGCCGAGAGGTAGTTGATCAGGGCAAGCAGCTCGCGGATGCGACCCTCGTCGGTCTTCTTGAACGGGGTGAAGCCGACGGTTCCGTAGCCCATGTCGTAGACCGGCTTGGCCTTGCCGTCGTGACCGAAGGGGATCATCGTCTCGACGAACAGGCTCGGATCGAGGACGCGGAAGTCGGCGGTCGCGCGCGGTCCGACGGTCACCTGAGCCGCGATCTGGCCGTTGACCGTCTTCGGGGTCGCGTCGGCCAAGTTGAGGTCGGGGTAGAACACCTTCGCGGCCCAGAGCTTCGCGGCGTACTCGACCGCGGCCTTGTAGTTGTCGGTCTCGTAGAGGTGCGTGAGCGACCTGTCCTGGTTGACCCGCCAACTGGTCGGGGCGCCGAACCACTCGCCGAACATGTGCAGCATGTTGACGATCGCCGGCTCGAGCGCGTAGTTCGTACCGCGGGTGAGCTCCTTGCACTTGGCGAAGAACTCGTCGGCCGTCTCGCACTGCAGGCCGCCGACCTTGGCCCAGGTCTTCGGGTTGCCCATCATGACCTGGCCGAACGGGGTGGACGGGATGGGTGCGCCCCAGATCTTGCCGTTCACCACCGCTGTGCGCCAGGAGGCCGGCTTGAGGGCCGCGAGGTTCGGGTACTCCAGGACGGCGTCGCCCGAGAGGTACGTGGTCAGGTCCTGGAACTTGGCTTCCAGCATCGGGCCGATGTTGGGGATGCCCTGGTTCGGCGGGAGCCACATCAGGTCCGGCAGCGAGTCGCTGGCGAGCAGCGTCGCGAACTTCTCCGGGTAGCCGGGGTCGGTACCGATGGTGAGCTTGAGATCCCCGCCGATCGCCTGGTTGAGCGCCTGCCACATCTGGTTGCTGCCCATCGGCGGCGGTGGCGTCGCGAACGTCTCGGTCAACGCGGTGACCGAACTCTTCAGCGGGACGCCCTGCACGCTGGCGATCGCGTTCTCGGGGAACTGCAGGAAGCCCGGCTCGAGCCCGGACTCGGCGCCGGGCAGATCCGGCGTGAAGCCCTCGAAGGCCTTGTACGTCGGCAGCTTGAGATCCCCCGACGCCTTGGCCCCACCATTCGCCTTACCGCCGTCACCACAGGCCGCGAGGGTCGGCGCGAGCGCGACCGCCCCCACCGCCATACCGCTCAACCGCAGGAACCCCCGCCGGCTGACCTGACTCTCCGTAGACCGAACCATCGCTGACCTCACTCGGATCGTTGACCGTTAGTGATCTAATCTTGCTGATTTCGCTCACCAACGCTCACTTAAACGTTAACCGGGACCGTAAACCCACCCCCACACCTCGCGCAACCCATCAGCCGTACTACGGCCCACTTCGCGCCCCGTACTGTGCCCGCTTCGCGCCTCCTCCGCCGGCCTGCTCGACCCAACCCACCCCGGGTCGCCCCTTTTACGTCGCGGCTCAGCGCACGCAGCAGGCGGCACCGAGACGCATAGCGGATGCGGCCCGGCTCGGTCCAGCCCGACGGACGTGCCGGCGACGCGTCCCCACAGCTTGCGGCCACCGACCTGGTCCTTGGCGTGCACGTGTTCGAGGCGGGGAGTGGCCGGCGAGCGAGGTCACGTATCGGCGGCAGGCGACCCGGTATCGGCGCCCATTGCCCACCCCTCACGCGCAATCCGCCCGCACGCTCACCCTCGACGCCAACCAAGCTGAACGGGCTGGTGGTGGATTTGTCGAGGCGTTCGGGTTTGGTCCGACGTAGTGGGTGTCGGTGGGGTTGGCTCTGCCGGGGATGAGGAGCCGGTGATGAGCGAAGAGCGGGCAGTGGGGAACTCGGCGGGCCGGACGGCGCTCTTTGCCGACCGGCCGGTCATCTGGGGGAGATCGCGAAGTAGACGACCCGCGCGCTTGGACGGGGTATGTGCCAGGGTGGTGGTCGGGACCGGCGAACCTGCCGGTTGTGACCAGCCGCCCGCGGTACGGCGGGGCTTTTGGGTGCAGTGAGAGAGGAGCTTGGATGTCGGACATCACCGGGATTCGGCCGGAGGTCAGCCCGTCTGGGGACGGCTGTGTCGAATGCCTGGACAACGGCGGCTGGTGGTTCCACCTGCGGCGCTGTGCCGAGTGCGGGCATATCGGCTGCTGTGACAGTTCGCCTGAGCAGCACGCGAGCAACCACGCCGCGAGCGCGGGGCATCCGGTCATTCGTTCCTACGAGCCGGGCGAGCAGTGGTTCTGGAACTACGTGACCGAGACGTTCGTCGAGGGTCCGGACCTCGCTTCCCCTGACGCCCACCCGGTCACCCAGCCCGTCCCGGGCGGCAGCGTCCCACCCGACTGGGAAGATCACGTCCGCCAGTAGACCGGCGGGCTGAGGTCGGCGTGACGGGACGAGTTCGTCGGTGGTGGGTCGCGGGCTGAGGCCGGCGTGGTGGGTTGAGCCCGCCTGGGCAAGGCGGAAGACACGGCGGGATGAGCTCGCTGGAGTTGAGCGGTGGGAGGGGATGGGCGGTGACTGCTGAGCTGGAGGCGGCGCGGGGTGGGGATGACCTGGCGTTCGATCGGCTGGTCGGGCCGTTGCGGCGGGAGTTGCACGCGCACTGCTATCGGATGCTCGGATCCTCATACGACGCCGATGACGCTCTCCAGGATGCGCTGTTGCGGGCTTGGAAGGGGCTGGCCCGGTTCGAGGGGCGGAGTTCGGTTCGGTCGTGGCTGTATACGGTCGCGACCCGGACCTGCCTGGACCTGGTCGAGCAGCGCGGCCGGCGGGCGTTGCCGATGGATCTCGGGCCGTCCAGCGACCGCGCAGTACTCGACAACCCGCCGCTGACCGAGATCAGCTGGCTCGGCCCGTATCCGGACCAGCCCGGCGACAGCTACGAGCAGCGCGAGGCGGTTCAGCTCGCCTTCGTCGCGGCGTTGCAGCACCTGCCCGGAAATCAGCGGGCGGCGCTGCTGCTGTTCGAAGTACTGGACTTCAGCGCGGCCGAGATCGCCGAGATGATGGACACCTCGACCGCGTCGGTGAACAGCGCCCTGCAGCGCGCCCGGCGGATCGTGAACGACAAGGTGCCGGCCGTCAGCCAGCAGCGCACCCTGCGCGACCTCGGCGACACCAAGATTCGCGACATCGTCACGCAGTACTCGACAGCGCTCGAGCAAGGCGACGCCGAGTCGTTCATCGCGCTACTCACCAAGGACGTCACCTGGTCGATGCCGCCCCTGGGTCACTGGTACGACGGGATCGAGGCCGTCCGCGACTTCGCTACCACGATCCCGTTGACCCTGTGCCCGAGTTGGCGGCACATCCCCGTCACCGTCAACGGTCAGGTCGCCATCGCTGGCTATCTGGGCGAAACAGCCGACAGCGAGCACCTCCCGTGGTCCATCGACGTGCTCACCTTTGATGGCGAGAAGATCGCGGCCGTCACCTCTTTTGTCGACCCGACGGTCTTTCCCTTGCTCGGCCTGCCGCCAAGACAATGAACTTCAGCCGTACTGCTCAGCCGACTCGTTGAAGGGCCCGTTCGCGACGACTCGCGACAGCGGAACCGGATTCGCGGCGAGCCATCCGGCGGAGGACGACGGGTGCGATCAGTAGCCCGAGTACGGCCCAGGTTCCGAGTACGCCGATGGTCTCCAGGTGCCGCCACGAGTCGCCGATCTCCACGCCCACAAAGGAATCCGGCAGGAACGCGGACCGCATGCCCAAACCCAGCCAGTAGATCGGGAACACCTGCGCGATCCACTGCACCCAGTCCGGGAGCGCGGTGATCGGGTAGAAGATGCCGGAGATCGCGATCAGCCCGAGTACGGGTAGCTGGATCAGCCCTTGCGCACGGGCCGTGGTGAAGACCGACCCCAGTACCGCACCGAGCGGCAGCGTCGCGACCAGGCCGATCAGAAGCACCCACAGTAAGGCGATCCACGACCCACCGATCGTCAGCCCGTCGACCAGAAGCAGGCCGGGGATCAGCAGGATCATCAAGTCCGCCAGCAATCCACCGGCCACCGAAACGACCTTGCCGACCAGGTAGCCGAGCATCCCGTTCGGAGTGGCCTTTGCCCTCAGCAACGTCCCGTCCTCGCGATCGGCGGTGAGCTGCTGACTCATGCTGACCATGCCCATCGCCGCGTTCATCCCAACCATGCTCGGCAACACCAGCGCGCCGAGCTGGAATCCGCCGAAAGTCCTGTCCCGCAAGAAGAACAGCGCGATCAGCAGCAAAGCCGGCCAGAGGAAATGCCCAACCAACTCACCCGCAGAAGTAAACGACTGCCGCAACTCGATCCACCCCTGAGCCACCCCACTCCGAACCGCCACAACCCGCGGATCACCCGCCCGCACGCCCTTCAGCCCGGTCATCACGCCGGATCACCTGCCCGTACGTCGTGCGACCCGGTCATCACGCGCGGACCACCCGCCCGTACGCCGTTCCGCCGGCTCATCCAGCGACCTCGCGGATCACCCACCCGCACGCCCTTCAGCCCGGTCATCACGCCGGATCACCTGCCCGTACGTCGTGCGACCCGGTCATCACGCGCGGATCAGCCGCCCGTACGCCGCTCCGTCGACTTGTCGCGCCGCATCGTGGACCGCCCGCCGTTCCGCTGTCCCCTCCACTCATCACGCCGCCTCTCGGATCAGTTGCAGGTAGGCGTCCTCGAGGGACGCCCGACGGACCTCCAGGTCGGCGATCGCCTCGCCGTACTGGCCGAACAGCTCTCGCACGAAGGCAGTCGAGTCCGCGGTAGAGAGCGCGAAGTGCTCTCCGTCGCGGCTCCAGCGCACCTCGTCCTCGGCTGCGATCTGCCGGCTCAGCTCCGCGGGCGTACCGGTTGCGATGATCCGCCCACCCGCCAGGATCAGGATGCGGTCGGCGAGTTTGCTCGCCTCGTCCAGGTCGTGCGTGGTGAGCAGCACCGTGCCTTCCAACTCCCGCACCAACTGATGGAACTCGTACCGCGCAGCCGGATCGAATCCCACCGTCGGCTCGTCCAGGAACAGCACCTCCGGCCGTCCGACGATCCCGATCGCCACGTCCAGCCGCCGCCGCTGCCCGCCCGACAACGTCTTGATCTTCTGACCAGCCTGCGCGGTCAGCCCGACCGCGTCGATCAGCTCAGCGGCATCCCACGGTCGCGGCACCGCGGCGGTCGCGTACGGCGCGTAGTACGTGCCGAAGTGGGCAAGCAGTTCCTGCACCCGCCAGTTGCCATGATCACGCCACGACTGCAGTACTACGCCGAGCCGCGATCGCCACCGTTCGTCGCCGTACGCCGGGTCGGTCCCCAGCACGGAGACCTCTCCGGCTGACCGGCCGCGAAACCCCTCCAGAATCTCGATCGTCGTGGTCTTCCCGGCGCCATTCGGGCCCAGCAGAACCAGCACTTCTCCCCGTCTCGCCTCGAACGACACGTCCTGCAACACGTCCGTCGCGCCGTACCGCATCCGCAGTCCGTCGACCCCGAGCACAACCTCACCAGTCATCATCAGCTCCCTCGCTTCTGCCCGGAAACTACGTTGCGTTTCAGCACCCGGCAACAAAGCTGCGGTAATCGAGAACAACTTTCTGGAGCAAACAAGGCTATCGTTGCAAGGGAAATGACAGCAAACGCAAAGGTCCCTCGGTGACCGTTGCAATGAGCTGACGGTGAATGCATCGGGAGGACGAATGCCAGGCGGCAGGCTCCGGCACCAGGATCGCCAGACCATCGCGGCCGGTCTCGCGGAAGGTCTCGGATATGCCGAGATCGCCAGGCAGCTGGACCGGCCGACCTCCACCATCAGCCGCGAGATCGCCCGCAACGGCGGTCCGGCCGGGTACCGGGCCGACCACGCGCACTACGCCACCGAGAGCCGCGCTCGCCGAAGCAGGCGGCCGCCTGGCGAGGTGCTCGATCACGCCGGAGCCGGTCCAGGCCGCCAACGCGTCGAGGCGGACGAGGCGGACGAGGACGGACGCGATCCGGGGCGGCAACGCGTAGAGCTGGACGAGTATGGGCGCGATGCTGTCGCGGTTCGCGAGTATGCCGAGCGGTTCGCCGAGTTGATGGTCGAAGCCGGTCTCCCCCGGATGGTCGCGCGCGTGCTGGCCAGCCTCTACACGACGGACTCCCGCAGCCTCACCGCTGCCGAGCTCGTCCGCCAACTGCGAGTCAGCCCCGCCTCGATCTCGAAGGCGATCGCCTACCTGGAGAAGGTAGAGATGATCGAGCGACGACGAGAGACCGGCCAGCGGCACGAGTACTACGTGATCGAGGACGACGTCTGGCTCCGGGCCTGGATGACGAGCGCCCGAACGAACGCGGACTGGGCCGAAGCCGCGCAGTACGGCGCGAAGCTCTTCGGCCTGGAGACTCCGGCCGGCTCGCGACTGGACAAGATGGGCGTCTTCTTCGCGCAACTCAGCGACGACATGAACGGCGGCCCGACCGCCATCGCCGCGGACGACGCCATGACCGTCCTCGCCGCACTGATCCACGCCGGCACACCACTCACCGCGCCCCAGCTCAGCACCGCCCTGACCTGGCCTCGTCCTCGCGTCGACGACGCCCTGCAAGCCGCAGAAACCTACGCCTACTTCACCGACCCCGTCGTCATCAACCACCACCCCGACGACACCTACACCGTCATCGCCAAACCCCTCCGCCTCACGGCCACCCAGCGAAAGGCTTTAACAGCCCACGCACCAACTGCGGTGTGATGCGTCCGTTGGCCAGGCCGATCTCAACCAGGTCGTCGAATACCCCCTGATCCGCCGCCGACGCGCGAATCCCGCGATCAAGCACCCACCCCGACCTGCAGAGCAACGCGGTCAACGCCGTATGCCGCAGATGACTGCCAAGCAACCGCCCAGCCGTACGCCGATACGCCGCCCCCGCGTCGACCACGGTCACCGCACGGGTTCGACCCGACCACCGACCGGTGGCGCTACCGAGCAGCTCGCCACCCCTGCCCGCGTTGCCTGACCTGATCGCGGCGGCGGCTGCTTGGCCGGCTAGTAGGCCGCTGGCGATCGCGTAGTAGATGCCTTCGCCAGTCATCGGGTTGATCAGGCCGGCCGCGTCTCCTGCGAGCAGCACTCGCCCGTTGCGCGGGCGCCACGACCAGGAGGAGAGCGGCAGATGATGCCCTCGCCAGTCGCCCCCATCTGCGCTTGCCCCCGGCAGCAACTCTTCGAGTCGTTCCAGCAGCTCCGCCCGCGTCGGGTGCGGGCGGCTCGAGATCAACTGTTCGCCGTAGCCGACGTTGGACAGCCCGTCGCCGCGGTCGAAGGACCACGCGTACGACGGTTGGCGTCCGAGACCGAACACGATCTCCTGCCGCGCGGCCCGCTCCGGCGGAGTCGGCGCATAGCCCCGGATGGCCAACGCCACCGGCCTACCCGCCGTACGGTCGAAGAACGGCCACTCGCCTGGTGCCCGCCACCGCCTCTCGGCCGAACCATCACGACCGACCTCGTCTGAGGAGGAGGGCGCCGAGGAGCTGGCCAAGGCGGAGTTCCCAGCCACGTGGTCGCGCTCGCCGATTGCCCGCCGTACGACGGAGTTGGCTCCGTCCGCTCCGACCACGATCGCTCCCGCGAGGTGGTCCACCTGCACGGAGTCCCGGCGTACGTCGATCGACTTGACCCGGTGCCGGACGAGATGAGCCCCCGCCGCCTGCGCCGCCTCCACGAGTCGCTGGTCGAACACCTTCCGCGGCACGACCCAAGCCGGCCTCGCCATATCCCGCGCGACCTCCAGTTCACCACGGCGGAGCGCGAGGCGGCGCACCGGCGTACGGTCGTCCAGCAGCCCAGTCACGCCAACCGACTCGAGCAGGTCGAGCACCTGCGGCGCAATGCCATCCCCGCAGGGCTTGTCGCGGGGAAAGTCATGCCGGTCGACCAACAGGACCGAGAGTGACGGATCAGCCGCCAGCGCGCCCAGCGCGGTCGCGGTACCTGCTGGACCCGCACCCACCACGACCAAGTCCCAGACCAGCTTCACCGGTGCCTCCTCGACGACTACCAGTGTCACCCACCGTTTCCCTGCTCGAACACGCTGGTCGACGCCCGGCCCGGGTCAGGATCGGAGCACCCGTCGCGGACGACAGGAGAACTACCCCTGAGGCTCCGCAAGGTCGTGGTACTGACTTCCGCTGCCCCGTGGCGCCTCGCCGCACTCTGACCTGACTGGCAGCATGGCGACATGAGCTATCAGAAGGACCCGCGCGTCGACACCTACATCGATGCGTTGCCGGAGTGGCAGCAGCAGATCTGTCACCAGGTGCGGGACCTGGTGCACAGTGTCGACGACGAGGTCGTGGAGACGATCAAGCGCACGGTCCAGCCGTACTTCGTGCTCGACGGCAACATCTGCGCCCTGCTCGCCGCCAAGACGCACGTCAACGTCTTCCTGTACGACGGCGCGATCGTGCCCGACCCGGAGGGCATCATCACCGCCGGCCACGACAACTCGACCGCCCGGACGGTCTCGGTCCGCGAAGGCGAGACATTGCCCGCCCCGGCCCTCGCGGACATGTTCCGGCACATCATCGCCAACAACCGCGCCGGCGGCTGGCGCAAACTCAAGAAGCCCTGAGCCCGACCTAAGGACTGCCGGGTCAGCGGTCGCGGCGGCCGGGGCGGTGGGGGCGGTGGGGGCGGCGGGATGGTGGGACCGACGGCGTACGGCGTGGGCGTGGCACGAGGCGATCGGCGTGACCGGTGCCCTCGGATCGCAGGACGACCTCGCGTGGCACCTCGAGGTCGACCACCTTCGGCGGCGGCGGGACGAACGCCGGGGCGGCGTACTGCTCCTCGAAGGGCTCGGGTTCGATCACCTCGGGCGCGGGCTCGACCCGCACCGGCTTCGCCCGGGCGGCCGCCTCTTTACTGGCTCGCGGCTTCGGCGCGGCGAGCGCGGGCGGCGGGACGTAGACCTTCTTCGTCCGCTTCGGCAGCTTGGTCCTGATCTCGATCCCGAGCCGCGGAATCAGGTTGCCGACGACAACGATCGTGATAGCGACCGCCAGCACGCTGCAGCCCGCGAACAGGATCGCCCGGAACCCGGCCGACCAGTTCGACCGCCCGGTCCGGCGCATCGCCGCGATCATCGCGACCACCACCACATTGGTGATGGCGACGGAGATCGTCGCCGCCACTGTCCAGCCGAGCACCTTGCGCTCCAGGCCGACCTCGTCCGAGGCGGCGACCAGACCCGCGATCAATCCCGCGAGCACCGGCACCGTATAGACCATCGCCAGCGTCAGGCCGGGACTCGCGACCAGGTAGAACACGTCGAAGACCAGCGCCGTACCGGCCAGGGCCGCCGCGAAGCAGATCACCATCGGCGGGTACGCCCGCACGATGGCGACCGCGTCGGCGGGCACCGTCCTGATCATCCGGTAGTGCACTTGGTCCTCATCAATAGAAGCTGTCAGCCCCATTGTGCCGGTACCCGGTACGCAGCGTCACAACCGGCACACCCGCGACTGCTTGCCGTCGACCACCAAGCTGATTCTTCGTGCACGCAAAAGGCGCGCCACCAGCTGGTCGCGCGCCTTTTTGTCGGTGCTGTGTCAGTCCTTCTTGGCGATTCCCGCCATCAGGATGCGCTGGTACGGCTGGAGGTCCTCAGCGGCCGGTACTTCGCCGGTGGGGTTCTCCGGGAACCAGCGGGCGAGGAAGTCGAGGCCGGGCGCCACCAGCGGCATGCCGAGGAAGTGCTGCTCGATCCGCTCCGGGGTCCGGATGTAGCCGTTACCCAGGCTCTCCAGGCCGGCCCGCTCGATCGCTGCCTGCAGCGGCTCACCGGTGTTGACGAAGTCGGTGATGAACAGGTAGCTGCCGCTCGGCAGCGCGTTCATCAACGTGCGGACCCACTCGTCCGGCTTCTCGTCGTCGTGGAAATGCATGTGGATGCCGACGATCATCAGCGCGATCGGCCGGGTGAAGTCCAGGTGCTGCTTGATCTCCTCGTTGTCGAGGATGCTCTGCGGCTCACGCAGGTCGGCGGTGACGACGATCGTGCTGTCGTCGGTCGCGAGCAACGCGCGGCCGTGCGCGAGCACGATCGGGTCGACATCGACGTACACGACCTTGGCCTTGGAGTTGGCCTCCTGCGCCGCCTGGTGAGTGTTCTTCTGCGTCGGCAGACCGCTGCCGATGTCGAGGAACTGGTCGATTCCCGCGGTGCGCGCGAGATACTGAACACCCTTCACCAGTGCTGCCCGGTTGTCGATCGCACAGCGACCGGCGTCCGGTACGTACTTCAGGTAAGTCGCCGCGCCCTCGCGGTCGGCGGCGAAGTTGTCCTTGCCACCGAGCAATGCGTCATAGACGCGCGCGATGGTCGGCTGGGAGGTGTCGAAGCCAGGAGTTGCGTCCGGGCCGTCGGGAGTCGCCATCGGCGGAGCCTTCGTGTCGGGGGGGATCGTTCCAGTCAGCCTAGTACATCTCAATACCAGTGGAAGGGTGGATCAGCTCTCCCCGGTGTATTTCTGGCAAGGATTCCAGGTAAGGCAGGAAACTACCTGATCCCTCAATCACACAAGACCCCTTCCGCCACCCCGAAACACCAGAAGGATGAGCCCGTACGCCGGGCAAGTACGCCGGGGCTGCGGACACCATCTGGAGTGCTCGGTCACCATCCGGGGGCTGCGAACACCGAACAACATGTCCGAGCACCCGGCAAGGTGTCCCCAGTCCCGCCAACCCGCCCGGAATCGGGTCCGCTGACGCGATGTTCGGCCGATAGCGCGCTATAAGTCCGGCAGCGGACGAAGAACCCGGCAGCTCGAAACCATTTCGTCAGCCAGGTGTTGGCCGAGCCGAGTGGGCGCCGGCCTCGAGGACCTGGCCGAAGACGGACGGTCCTTCCCAAACCCGCCTCGTCGAGCAAGCTCGGCAGCGTTCGACCGGTAGCACCTGACACCCCTTCCACAATGCGACACCGGGGCGATCCTTGTGCACCAGATGAGCACGGCCACCGCGGAGGAATGCTCAACCGGTGCTCAAAGACGCCGAATCGGGGGCGATCGGTCGGCCCCCGGACCGGGGCCGGCCTCACCAAGGCCGTGCGAATCTGGGCTGACCTCGCCGACCACACCCGGCGGGTCACACCTCCGCGAGGTGAGTCGTGGAGCGAGGGGCCGCGCACTTTCTTAGTTGCGGCGCAGGAACTGCGCGCCTCCGCGAAGCGAGCCGTGGAGACGAGGGGCGCACTTCTCAATTGTGGTGCGGGAGCGGCGCCTTGGGATGGGGGCGCCGCTTGGCGTGGGTGGGTCGGCGTGGCGACGCGACTCGCCGGCGCAGGAGCCGCATCCGTGGGCTGTAGTTCGACGAAGCCGGCCTTCTCCAGTTCGTCAGGTGAGTCGTGGGGACGGCGGGGCGGGCGCCGCGCACCTCTTAGCCGCGGCAGAGGAGCCGCGCCGTCCTGATCACGGATCCCCGCTCCGAGGCCCTCGTCGCGCACTTCGGGTGTCGCGGAGCACTTCGGGTGTCGCCGCGCACTTCGGGTGTCGCCGCGCGCTTCGGGTGTCGCCGCGCACTTCGGGTGTCGCCGCGCACTTCGGGTGTCGCCGCGCACTTCGGGTGTCGCCGCGCGCTTCGGGTGTCGCGGAGCGCTTCGGGTGTCGCCGCGCGCTTCGGGTGTCGCGGAGCGCATTTCGCCGGCAGATCGGGCCGTTCTACTCACGGTGAGCTACCGGCGCGCCGGGGTGGAGGGGCGTGGGACGACGGTGAGTAATGGACCGGACACAGGACCCTCTAGCGTGTACGATGCAAATGCAAGCCCAAATGCACGTGCATATGCCAAAGACGTACGGAAGGTGCAGCTGATGACTGCTATCTACAACGGCATGCCCGGGGACGCCATGAGCGAGCTGACCTGGCGGAAGAGTCAGCGAAGTGGCCCTAACGGCAACTGCGTAGAGGTGGCGAAGCTGGCGGACGGTGGTGTGGCGGTGCGCAACTCGCGCTTCACGTCCGGACCGGCGCTGGTTTTCACCAAGGCGGAGATCGAGGCATTCCTCGGTGGAGTACACGACGGGGAATTCGAAGACCTCGTCTGACCGAACCCCAAAGGCAAGAGACCCCTTCACCAGGCGAGTGGTGAGGGGGTCTCTGACGTTCCGGCGACCCATCTGAAGAGCCGCGAGCCCGACCAGGCGGGCCTGAGACGGGCAGAGAGCAAAAGAGAAGGCCGATCTTCAGTGAAGATCGGCCTTTCGTGGTACCCGTCCTACGGCAGCCGCGCGGCAGCTATAGGTAAGACAAGAGGAGAGCGGCTACCGCGTTACTGCACGGTGAGCGGCCAGAGCTGCTCGCTCTTCGGAAGCTCCGAGACGGCGCCGGCCGTGGCCGCATTGTCAACGGTGATTCGCAATCCGGTGAACTTGGGCGTCATGATCCGCTGGTAACGCGATGCCCGGTCGGGCTCCGCGACGTACTCGGCGATCAGATGGTCGCCCAACCAGATCCGCACCATCTTCCGGCCTCCTACTCGGTCGCTGTTCATCCCAGGCTCACGATCGGGTCGCCGTCGAGTTGACGGACTCCTCGCAGCCAGCCTTCGAAGGCCCACCGCTGCTGCTCGGGGCAGCGCGCGACCAGTTCCTGGATCTCCCGCTCGGTCAGCTCGTCAGGCGCCCGCCCACCGCTGGTGTCGGCGCCGTGTTCGACGGCCTCGATGTCGTAGTTGCTCATCGACTCGGGTTCCCCAACCAGTCAGGTCGGCGTCTCCGCCGACGATCAGTGGACCGGCCCGCCAGATCACGCGATGTCACTATTCGCGTGTTCCAGCTCACCTTCTGTGCATGAAGCAATCATGGCGGTCGCACAGTACGAATGCAAGCGCCCGATGCACGTGCATCCGCACGTTTTTCAGTTGTAACCGTTTCGAGGCCGTTCGCACGCTCAAATCGGGCTTCGGAGCAACCTCGAAGGACCCGAATACGACCCCCAAACGACTCGACTTTGTCAGGACTTGGCTGAAAACTGGCATCGATGCCGGAAAGAGCTATGCTGACGCTCTGTGATCGAGATGGCGACCGCGACCACTAGAGGCGACTCTTGTGTAAGAACTTCGACAGTTCAGTGCGAGGACGTGCGATGATTTGGTCGGGGTGGGCACACCGTCCGCTGGGTATTGGCTGGGGCGTCGGAGGTGAGCGTGACTGAGTCGGGCGCGCAGAGCGGACCGACAGCGCTGCGGATCATTCTCGGAGCGCATCTCCGCCGGATGCGGGAGGCGGCCGGTATCAGCCGGTCGGACGCCGGCTGGGAGATCCGCTCATCGGAGTCCAAGGTCAGCCGGATGGAGCTGGGCCGGGTCGGGTTCAAGGAACGCGACGTCGGCGACCTGCTCTCGCTGTACGGACTGGACGACGGCGAGGAACGCGAGCGTCTGATGTCGCTCGCCCGGGACGCGAACAACCCGGGCTGGTGGCACCGCTTCGGCGACGTGCTGCCGAGCTGGTTCCACTCCTACCTCGGCCTCGAAGCCGCCGCCCAACTGCTCCGTACCTATGAGCTCCAGTTCATCCCCGGCCTGTTGCAGACCCAGGAGTACGTGCGAGCCGTCGTCCAGCTCGGTCGTGGACTGATCCCGGCCGAGGAGGTCGAGCGCCGCGTCGCGCTGCGGGTCAGCCGGCAGGAGGTGCTGCACCGTGCGCAGAGCCCGGTCCGGCTCTGGGCCGTGGTCGACGAGTCCGTACTGCGGCGCCCGATCGGCGGCGTGAAGGCGATGCGGATCCAGCTGGAGGCGTTGATCGAGGCGACCCACCTGCCGAACGTAACCCTTCAGGTCATGCCGTTCGAGTCCGGCGGGCACGCGGCGACGGGTGGCGCGTACAGCATCCTCCGGTTCCCCGAGCAGGACCTGCCCGACATCGTCTACATCGAGCACCTCACCAGCGCGCTCTACCTGGACAAGCTCGAGGACCTCGACCAGTACACGGCCACCATGGAAGCCCTCTGCGTCGCCGCTCCCCCGCCCAACAAGACCCGCGACCACATCGCCCGCATCCTCAAAGACTTCGACGAATAGCGCCGACCGCGCGGCGGCAGGAGGTCGGGGGTTCAAAGCCGTCAAGCGTTCGCGGCGATCCAATCCAGGAACGGGCGGGTGGCGCGCCAGTCCCGCCGGATCTGGTCGACCAGTTCCGGGCTGTGGATGATCGGCTCGAACCCGTAGGACTTCCCAAGCGTCATCGACTTGTGCCGGAGCAACTCGATCCGGGGATGGTCGGCGTCGTAGCCGCGCGGACTGGTCTTCAGCTTGTCGCCACCGAGCGTCCAGCCGGCCTTCTCCAGCTTCGCGAGCAGCTTCTCCAGCTCTTTCCCGCGCCGGTCCTCGTCGATCGCGTTCCGCACTCTCGCCAGCCGATCCGCCGACGCCTCGTAGAAGCCGGCGCCGACCCGTACTCCGGGCGCGGAGACCTGGACGTACCAGCCGGTCGAAGGCCCCAGATCGAGGAACGCGCCCTGATGCGTCTTGTAGGGCGTCTTGTCCTTGGCGAACCGCACATCGCGATAAGGCCGGAACAGCTTGGCCGCCCCGAACTCCGCCTCCAGCTCCGCGAGCAGCGCAGTCATCGGCGCCTTTACCGACTCCTCGTAGACGTGCTTGTGCTCGTTCCAGAACGTCTTGGTGTTGTCCATCTCCAGGTCGTCGTAGAAGTCGAGCGCGGCGGTCGGGAACCCGGTGAAACTCATAACAGTCACGATAGAGACCGCAGTTCGCGGCCCAACTCCCGGACTGCCGGACCGGACACCACTCGACGGAACGGAATCCCAGTTATGCGTGCCATCCAGGTCAGCCGCTACGGCGGACCAGAGGTCCTCGTCCCCGCCGAGCTTCCTGACCCGGTCGCCGGACCGGGTCAGATCCTGGTGCGGACCAGCGCGGCCGGCGTCAACTATGCCGACACCCACCGCACCGACGGGTCGTACCGCGGCGGTACCCAGCTCCCGTTCGTCCCCGGCGTCGAGGTCGTCGGCCGGACCGCGGACGGCCGGCGCCTGCTCGCACCGATCTTCGAGGCCCGCAAGCTGGGACCGATCTTCGCCCGGCCGCGCGCCTGGGCGGCGGGTACGCCGAGTTGACTGTCATCCCCGAGGCCCGCGCGGTGGACGTACCGGACGAGGTCACCGACGGCCAAGCGCTGGCTCTCCTCGTACGGGAACGCGGGCCGGGAAGGCCGGCCGCTCGTCGACATCGGCGTACTTGCTGAGGGCAACCAGTCGGTGGCCGGCTTCTGGCTGGTCCCGGCGCTGAACTATGCCGGCGGCTACCGTGAACCGCTCGCCGAACTGCTCCGCCTCACCGCGGCCGGGACGATCAGCCCGATCCTCGGCGGCGAGTACGCACTCGACCAGGCCCGGCACGCCCACGAGGACCTGCTCGCCCGCCGTACCACCGGCAAGCTGATCATCCGGCCGTAAAACCCAGCTCGCCACCGGCGGTCCCTCGCAGGTCGCGGAAGAAGGCCCGGATGTCGCCGGTCAGCAACTCCGGCACCTCCATCGCGGGAAAGTGGCCGCCGGCATCGAACGAGGTCCAGCGAGCGATGGTGTTCGCCCGTTCCGCCAGCCAGCGCAACGGGATGAAGTTGTCGTTCGGGAAATCCGCCATCCCGGTCGGCACCGGGGACGGTTCGTCGGGCTGTCCCCAGTAGGCGGCATGCGCTCGTTCGTAGTAGATCCGCCCCGACGACGCCGCCGTACCGGTCAGCCAGTAGAGCATCACGTTCGTCAGTAACTGGTCTCGGTCAATCGGCTGGTCGGACCATTCCTCGAGCTTCTCCGCGATCCAGGCCAGCTGACCCACCGGCGAATCCGTCAGCCCGTAGGCGAGCGTCTGCGGCTTGGTCGACTGGAGGTCGGCGTACCCCTGCTTGTCCTTCGCCCAGCCCTGATGCCGCTGCCACGACGCGATCGTCCGCTCGCGTTCGGCCGGCTCGAGCGGAGCGAGTTCGTCGGCGGTCGGCTCGTGCGTCGCGCCGACCCCGGGGATAAGGTTCAGGTGGACACCGATCACCCGCTCCGGACGGATCCGCCCGAGTTCGCGCACGATCGCCGAACCCCAGTCGCCGCCCTGGACGCCGTACGCGGGATAGCCGAGTTCTTCCATCAGTACGGCGTACGCCGCGGCCACCCGCTTGTACTCCCACCCGGTCTCCCGGGTCGGGCCGGACAGCGTGAATCCGGGGATGCTCGGGATGACCAGATGGAAGGCGTCGGCCGGATCGCCACCGTGTGCGCGGGGATCGGTCAACGGCCCGGCCACCTTGAGGAACTCCACGATCGACCCCGGCCAGCCGTGTGAGATCAGCAGCGGTGTCGCGGTCGGCTCCGGCGATCGAACGTGCGCGAAGTGAATGCGGGCACCGTCGATGGTGGTGACGAACTGCGGCCACTCGTTGAGCTTCGCCTCCGCCGCGCGCCAGTCGTACTCGTGCCGCCAGTACCGCACCAACTCCTGCAGATATCCCAGCGGTACGCCGTACTCCCAGCCGACGCCTGGCAACTCGTCAGGCCACCGGACCCGATCCAGCCGCTCGTTCAGATCGTCCAAAGCCGACTGCGGAAACTCGATCCGGAACGATTCGATGCTCATGGCAACACCCTCTCGCAACGCCTCCGCGACCGCACCCGGGTTTCACGGCAGACAGCTCCGGAGCCCGGTCCAGCAGGGCTAGTCAGATCTTGACGCGGTCGCGGATGACCTTGAGAGCGATGGCGGCGGCCAAGCCGACGCCGCCGACGATCATCAGCACGGTGACGAGGGTAGCCGAGCTGTTCAGCCGGCCGTCGCAGGCCATCGGGGTGATGCCGCGGGCGGGCTGGAAGACCGAACCGCAGCTGGTCTCGTCGGCCGAGACCGAGCGGAAACCGAGGGCGAGACCACCGAGCAGCAGGGCCACCCCGGCGATCGCCAGAATCTTGTTCAGCGTCGTCATGGTCGGGCCGACGCCGATCCCCACAGGCATGCCGACGGCACGGCCTGACTGCCCCGTTGCACTTCGCTCACTCCTGACTTCGGCTGATACCTCTCCGAACCTACGGCCGCAGCTGCGCGGATTCACACCGACAGAGCCGTCAGCAGCGAATCTTCACTAAGTCCTTACTCAGGACATATGCGACCGTGACAAGGGTCTCAGAAGCCATCGCGGGCTGTGACACTGGCATCGCTGTGCCACAGCCCGCAGTCGGGTGAGAGCGAATCAGAAACCGCCAGTAGTCGTTCCGCCACTCCCTGTCGCCGGAGAGGTGAAGGTGAGATTCGGGTCCGGGCCCCATTGATCGGCCGTCGCCGGGTAGTTCGCCTCCTGCCGTTTGATGCACTTCCAGTCCACCGAGGTGTTCGGCGGCAGGTTGCTGATCGTGCCGGTCCAGGTCGGGTAGCCGGTCGGCGCCAGCTTCACCGCACTCGCGACCGACCAGGCACCGAGCTGCGGCACGTTGCCGACGACGTACACGGACTGGCCGGTCGTAGTGGTCCCGTTGGTGCAGCTGAACGTCTTCGAGACGACCGCCTGGCCGAGGGTGAAGACGAACGACTTCGCCGTACTGACCGCGACCGAGGCCGACTTGGCCACGACCAGGTTCCCGCCCGCGTTGTACCAACCACTCGCGGGCCGCGTCGAAGGCCGCCTTGTTCGCGTACTGCGTGAGCGCCGACCCGTTCAGCGTCACGGCCGACGCCTGGGTGTCGGCCACCAGCTCGACCGCGTTCGACCGGCTGCTCGGGGCGCCGGTGTAGGTCCCCGACGAGGCCGCGATGCCGACGGTCGCAGTACTGCCTGATCGCGACTGGGTCAGATCGGTGGTCCGCTTGGACCCGGTCTGGTAGCCGACGGTGGCGCCGTCGTCCTCGGCGAGCGTGAACGACGAGGCGGTCGGGTCCGAGTAGACCCGGGCCACGAGCTCGTTGCGCGTCGTACCGTCGGCGCGTTTGCCGAGCACGTTCATGGTCTGGTCGTCGACGTACATCTTCGGGATGATCGCGCCGCCGCGGGCGTAGGCGGGCAGCTGGAACTTGCCGTTGCGCCACAGCGGCACGTCGGTCAGCGTCTGGCCCGTGCTGACCGTCTTGGTGTTGGTGTAGTAGTCGTACCAGGTCCCGGCCGGCAGGTAGACGTCCCGCTTGCGCTGGTTCGCTCCGGCCGCGACGCCGACGAGCAGGTCCTTGCCGATCAGCTTCTCGTGACCGGTCTCCCGCACGTTCGGGTCGTTCTGGTACTGGTAGACCAGCGGCGGAATCAGCGGTTCGCCGGTCGTGTACGCCTTGTGGGCAAGGGAGTAATAGTACGGCGTGAGCTCGTACCGTTGCCGCAGGTTGGCCAGGTTGCTCGGCACGTCACCGATCGAGTCCGGCGAGGTCTTCGCGCAGTTGCAGAGGTTCTCCGTGTGCGGGCGGATCGGTACGTCGAACCAGGACGAGTTCGCGAACCACTGGGTATAGAGCTCGTTCAGGTCGGAGTTCAGCATCTCCCGCCGGAAGCCGCCGATGTCGGAGCCGAAGTAGTCGATCCCGGACATCGACATCTGCATCTGGACGTTCTGCTGGGCGGCCAACGCAGTCAGCTTTGACCCGATGTCGCCGGACCACATCGCCGTACCGGTGCGCTGGATGCCACCGGCCGCGGATCGCGCGAGCATGAACGGGCGTTGCTGGACCGCGTTGTCCGTGTATCCCTTGGCGATTCCCTTCGCCCATTCGAGGTTGTAGAGGTTGTGGTAGTCGGAGTGCGCGTGCTTGCCGGCAAGGACTCCAGAGGTCCAGTCGTTCGCGTCGTACATCTCGGGCTCACCGAGGTCGAGCCAGTGACCCATCACGCCGTCGTTGATCAGAGGCTGTCGCTGAGTGGAGTGCCAATGCGCGCTGGCCGCAGGCTGCGTCCAGTCGATCATGCCGCCGCGACCCCACCAGTCGTTCCCGGTCAGGTACGACGGACTGCAGCTCGAGCAGCCGGCTCTGATCAGGTAGCCGCTGGAGGCCATGTCGGTGTGCTCGGGCAGGTTCTTCCCGATGTACGACTCCTCGATCGTCATCACGCCGACGCCGTTGGTGTTCTTGTACGTCGCCAGCTTGGTCGCCGCGTTCGGGAAGTTGACCGGGTCCCACTCCAGCGTGCCCATCCGGGTGTTGTCCGACCCTGCCGTGACGCCGCCGAACCAGTTCACGTCGAGCATCACGCCGTCGGTCGGGAACTTGTTCGCCCGCAGCCCGCTGAGGGTGGTGTCGATCTCGTTCCAGTTGTCGTAGCCGTACTCCGACATCCACAACCCGAACGCCTTCTTCGGCGGCACCGGCGGGCGACCGGTCAGCTCCAGATAGTCCTTCCGCAGGTCCGGGAGATCCGGGCCCGACATCACATACCAGCGGAGTTGGTCGCCGAAGGTGTCCATCGTCCACGGGTCGCCGGTCAGGTTCCAGTCCTGCTTGTAGACCTGGTCGACGAACATGCCGTAGTTGGTGGTGTTCGCGCCGACAGCGAGCAGTACGGGGATCTGCGCGTTGCCGACCGGCCCGTTGTCCGTGTCGTACAGCATCGCGTTGCCGTAGGTACCGCTGGTGCGCTGACGCCCCACCCAGTCACCGTCAGCGCTACCACCCATGAAGAACTGCTCGCCGAGCCCATACGCGTTCTGCATGGACGACTTGGTGAAACTCAGCCCCTTCCAAGCCTGGCTGAGATTCCGCGGACAGGTGGTGTTGAGCAACAACTGCGGCGAACGGGTCGTGTCGGTGACCGTCGCGCACAGGGTGGTCGCGTTGACATCGACCTTGAGCCCGGCCGTGGTCAGCGTGTTCCCGGTCTGATTGAAGCTGGTCGGCCCGGTGTAGTTGGTCTTGGCGATCTGATCGGTCGTGAAGATCGACGCCCCGGCCCCCGGTCCCGCTCCAGCTCCCATCTCGAAGTGCACAAGATCATCGTCGAGAAACTCCACCACCAGATAGTTGCCCCCGGCAGTGAACTGCACCCGCTGCACAGCGGCATGGGCAACCTCCGCAGGAAGCACCACAAGCAAGGGCAACAACAGCACCAGCCCAGCCAGCCTGGTCAGCGCCGCCCTCCCCCACCCAGCCCCCGAGCGGCTCTCTCTCCTCGCCCCCGAGCGGAGCGAGGGGGTGTTCTGTTGTTTTCTCATGGCCTTGCCACCGTCACGTTGTCGAGGTTTATCCCGCCTGTGCCTGTCAGAACTTTCACCACGCGTTTCCCGGCCGTGAGGCTGGTAGTCAGCGTCGCGGTCCCCCAGGTATCCCAACTGCCGGTGCTCGGCAGGTTGACCGACCCGGCGCTGACACCGTCGATCTGGATCGTTCGCGTCGCCGTGGTGGCCGCGCCGTTGGCGTAGCGGAGCTTGATCGCGTGGCTGCCGGTGACATCGGCGTTCGCGTCCACCGACACCGAGTCCCCGGCCGTCTCGAAGCCGTCCACGAATCCGGTTCCCGTGTAGCCAGGGTGATCCGTGTTCGTCGTCGTACCGGTGTTGGTGCCGAACTCAGCCTCATAACCCGGCTTGTCCACGCCACTCAGTACTACGCTGCGCGCACTCGCACTGGAGGCGGTCTTGACCAGCGTGAGCTGCTGGACCGGATCCCAGTACCAGCCCTCGCCGGCACTCTGCAGCGCGGCGAGAGTGGCGTGGGTGGTCATCGCCACCCCACCCTTCGTCACCCCGCTCGGCTTCGACGACGCCACCTGCAACGTGCTCGTGGTCGCCAACGGAGGCACGCTCACCGTCACCTGGTGACCGGCGAAGTTCTCCGTTGACGTGACCGTCCTGGTCTGGTTCGCCGAGTCTTCGAAGTACCCGTAGCTCGTAGTACCGGACGGGTAGATCCGGAACGCCAGGTTGGCGTAGGTGTCGACGCTGTTGCCGATGTTGCCGCCGAGCTCGTAGTTCGCGTTCAGGTTGAGCGGGACGATCGCACCGGCCTTGGCATAGACGGGAATCGTGCCGGTGTCGGCGTTGTAGACCTTCGTCCCGGCACCTTGGGCGCGGCCGCCGTTCCAGAAGTCGTACCACTCACCCGCGGGCAGGTAGACGCTCTTGCTGGTCGCGCCCTGCGTCGTGATCGGTGCCACCAGCAACTGACGGCCGAACATGTACTGCTGCTCCTGAGCCGCCGCTGTCGCGTCGTTCGAGTAGGCGATGCTCATCGCCTGCATCATCGGAAGCCCTGTGGTGGAAGCGTTCTTGGCTTCCGTGTAGAGGTACGGGATCAGGTTCATCCGGGTGTTGGCGAACTTGCGGAACTTCGGGATCACCGTGGTGTCACCGGAGCGCGCCTGCACGTTCCACGGCGTACGGGCCTCGGAGACACCAGGGTTCGACTTCTCCGAGTGGTACTGCATGATCGGCGAGAAGGTCGCCTGCGCGGCCGCCCGGAGGTAGAGCTCGCTGCCCGGGAACGTTCCGGTGAACCCGGCCAGATCCCAGGACCAGAAGGGGATGCCGGACGCGCCGGCGCTCTGACCGGCCCGGACCGCCTGCTGGAAGGCGTCGAAGGTCGACGACTGGTCGCCCGCCCAGAAGATCGAGTTCGCCTGCGCGCCCGACGTACCGCCGCGGCTGAACAACGTGCCCTGGGTCCCTGTCTTGGTCTCGACGAAGTCCTTGTACGCCCGGGTGTACTCGTTCGGGTAGGCGTTGTGCAGCTCGTCGCCCTTGCGACCGCTGCCACTGGTGACGTTACGGCCGAAGACCGCCTCGCTGCCGTCCGTCTTGAGCCCGTCGATGCCGATGTCGTCGAACAGGTAGGACCGCTTGCTCATCCACCAGTTGGTGGCCGCGGTCTTGGTGAAGTCCGGCACCGTGCTGTTGCCGAACCACTGCCCGGCCGGGATCCGGTACGGGCCGCCGGCGCCGTCTCCGAGAACGTAGCCCTGGGCAACGGCATAGTCGCGGTCGTTGACGTGCTGCTGCGGCGGCGTCGCCGGGTTGGTGTCGAAATCCTGTTTCAGGACAGGGATCTGCCAGAGGATCATCTTGACGTTCTGGGCATGTGCCGCCGTGACCATCGCCTTCGGGTTGGTCCACTCGCCACCCGCGGGGAAGGTCAGATCGGCGTACGTCAGCGCCTGGTTCCCCGGCTTCGGGGTGTACGTCGCGCCGTGCCACAGGTAGAAGGTCGCCTCGTCGCTCCACTGCTCCAGCACCATCGCGCTGTGCGGGATCTGGTTGGCGGTCATGTTCGAGAGCTCGGCGCTCACTTCAGCCTGGGTGTTCCACTCGTTCGCGGAACCCCACAGCCCGAAGGACCACTTCGGCGGGAGCTTGGGGCGCGCGGTCGTCGCGGTGTACTGGTCGAGCATCTCTGCCCGGGTACCGGTGAAGAAGTAGTAGTCGACGGTCGAGTTGAGCGCGCCGCCGGTGTCGACGGTGAATCCGGCCATGTCACTGAAGTGCGTACCGAGGTTGAACACGGAGTACCGGGTGCTCGGCACGTAGATGCCGTAGCCTGCCGAGTTCGTGACGAACGGGACGCTCAGATAGGTCCGCGCTGTCGGGCCCTGGTCCTGGTACTGGTTGTAGACGTAGTTGCTGACGTCCTTACCGCGCTGATTGAGCGAGTCGTACCGCTCGCCGAGCCCCTCGAAGCGTTCACTCGCCGGAGACAGCCAATGATCCTCGACCTTGGTGACCGTAGTACTGCCGTCGCTGGCCCAGCCGGTGTTCCGGAAGGTGGCAGGGTCGTACTGCCGGGCGATCAGCGTCGTCCCGTCGCCCTTGTAGACCGCGACCCGGTACGGCGACTTCTGGATCTTCAGCACGACTTTCGTGGTGGCGATCTGGAGGGTGCCCGCGCTGTCCGTCACCGTGTACGACGAGGAGCCGGTGATGTTCAGGCCGCTCCCGGTCGGTGCGACCTGGACGTGGAACCGGTCGATCGCGGGGAACGCGAACCGCACCTTCGGGGTGAAGCTGCCCGCGGTGTCGCCGGTCGTCACGTCCACGCTGGTGCCGTTGTTGACGAAGCCGGAGACGTTACTGGTACCGGAGTACGACGTGACTCCGAAGGAGAACGGGCCGGTGGTCTTCTGGTTGGCGCCGTCCACGTCGGCGTTGACGGTGTAGGTGATCTGGTCGCCGCGGGCGAAGGTGCCCATCGAGAGCTTCCAGTACGTGTTGTTGCCACTGTTGTAGTCGAAGGCCGCCCCGATCGGCGTCTGGTTCACGCCGTTCTTGGTCCAGGTGATCCAGACCGTCTGCCCGGACGAGACCGGCCAGGTGGTGGCCTTGAGTTGCACCGCGTCACCCGCCATCGGGTCGCGCGGCGCCCGCTCGGTGGCGGTGGTGTTGTACAACTCGTCGGCGCCGTACGGCGCGTGGAAGACTCCGGTCAGTGTGCCGGCCCAGGCGGGGGCCGGGGTGAATTGGAAGATCAGCGCTGCGAGCACCAGGATCGCAGCGGTCCACCGCCTTCGCGGCGTGACGGCATGCCTCATCTACAGCCTCACTTCTCTCCGGCCACCGACCGGATCTGGAGATCAGGCGCCAGGTCAGCGAACCGGCGCCGGAGTACGAGTGCCTCGGCCTTGGCGGCCCAAGACGCTGGTTGGTTGGCCGGCCTGCGCCTCGGGTGATCCGGGGCGCCGGCCGGCTAGCTGGCTGAGCGGGCGGTCAGCGACGGCCGGCCGGCCTCGTCGGGCCGGAGGTTCGGCTGGAACAGCTCGCCCAGGAAGAGGCCCGCGGCGCCTTGCGCCCAGGCTTCGTCGTCCCAGTCGTCCACCACGACCTCCAGGTCCCGCTGGAGTCCGTCGAAGACGGTCTCGCGTAGTGCCTCGTCGAAGGACGGGCCGAACAGATCGCCTGCCCGGGTTCCCTCTCCGGCGAGGACGATCAGCTTCGGGTTGAGGAGATTGACCAGATTGCCGACGGCCGTTCCCAGGATCCGGCCGACTTGTTCGAAGATCTCAGTCGTTGCCTTGTCGCCCTGACGGGCCTTGTCGATGGCTTGCTCGATGGTCTTCGTTCCCGCCTGTGCGCAGATCGCCGGTTCGCCGATCAGCGCTTCGAGGCAGCCGTTGCCGCCGCAGGCACACAAGGGGCCGTCAGCAACGACCTTTGTATGCCCGAACTCACCCGCCCCGCCACCGGCACCGCGGTACAGCCGGCCGTCCAGAACCATGCCGAGTCCGATACCGCGGCCGATACTGACCACCGCGACATCGGACACACCCCGCCCGGCTCCGAACCACTGCTCACTGGCCACCAGGGTGTTGACGTCGTTGTCCACCACCACCGGCAGGCCGAGCTTCTTCTCCAGCAACGCCGCGAGATCCACGTCGTGCCAGTCGGAGTACGTCCCGTGCCGGACCACCCCGGTCGCCCGGTCGATCACCCCGGCCACGCCGACGCCCACGCCGTACACGGATCTCTTGCCAGTGAGAGTGCGGACCACCTTGGCGACAGTCCGTACGACGGTGCCGACGTCGTTCGTGGTGACGGCGGCCGTGGCCCGCTCGACGATGCCCGCGTTGAGGTCGGTGAGCACCGCGATCACCTTGGTCTCGGTGAGCTTGATACCGATCACGTACCCGGCATCAGCTTTGAGCCCCAGCAACACCGGCCTACGCCCACCGCCGGAACTGGCCGTCTCCCGCTCCTCGATCACGCCGGACGCAAGCATCTCGCCAACGATCTCGGACACGGTAGGCAGGCTCAGCCCGGTCCGCTTGGCCAACTCGGTCCGCGAGACCAGCCCACCCCGCAGCTCGCCCAGCACCAGCGAGGAGTTGATCTCGCGGATCAGTTCCTTGCTCCCCACTCGTACCGGCTGCACCCGCCCACCCCTTACTAAGGTCACCGAAGGAAGTCTCCGGACGCTAACCCCGCTCCGCGACCCCGGTCAAGACCTCAGCCCTACCCCACCCCCCACCGAGCTCCTTCGATCAGCATCCTGATGACCTCGGTGAACCGAAGCGGAGGGGGTCGTAACCTGCGCGTCTTCTTCGGTCACGCGGCTGAAACGTGCGCTTCTTACCTTGGGAGCCCACGTCGGCCACGCGAGGCGGGTGAGCCCATGTACGAGCACGTTGACCCGTTCATCGGGACCGGCGCTACCGACCTGCCCACGCCAAAGGGCCTGGCAGGGACCTGGTGGTGGCCCAAGGCGCAGGTCGGCAACACCCACCCGGGCGCCATGCACCCCTTCGGGATGGTGTCGGCCTGCCCGTACTCCGGGGCCTACCCGACCGGCTACGGGCTGTACGACTTCAACACCGAGGGCGTGCCCGACCTGTTGTACGACCGCCCGGTCGCCTCCGGCTTCACCCACTTCCAGCAGTCCGGCACCGGCGCGATCCGCAAGTACTACAACTACTTCCGGGTCACGCCGATGCTCGGCCCGCTCGATGACCTGGGCACCACCTGGGACCTGCTGGACGAGGTCGCCGAGCCCGGCTACTACGCGGCGACGCTGAGCTCGGGGATGCGCTGCGAGGTGACGGTCGGCCCCAAGTCGGCCGTCCATCGGTACACCTTCCCGGCGCATGACGCCGCCCGGATCGTCATCGACGCCTCGACCGGCGGCCTGGCCATCCCGCACAGCCAGACCGTGCCGCTGAAGGCGCACCTGGCGATGCTGGGGCCTGGGGTGGCTCAGGGGGAGATCCACGTCGAGGGGGTCCCGCTGGCCGTCCACCTGGAGGTCGACGCCCCTGGCTGGCGGCAGGCGCTGTGGTACGACCGGCGCCTGATGCCCGGCGGCACTCGCCTCGACTTCGACTACATCCGACCGACCACCTTGCGGCCGTTCGGGCTGATCTTCATGGGCCCCTCGCGCGCCGAGCAGACCGTCGAGGTGCGGCTGGGGTTCTCCCTGCGTGGGTGCGAGACGGCCCGCGACAACCTGCGCACGGACGTCGGCCGCACCCAGGCCACCTTCGCCGGGCGGCGCGACCGCACGGCAGCCAGCTGGCGCGACCATCTCGGCAAGGTTGAGATCAAGGCCGAGTCCGACGACCAGGCAACGGTTTTCGGCACCGCGCTCTACCACTCGCTGGTCAAGCCGTGCTTCGCCCCGGACGAAAGCCCGTCGTGGACGACCGAGGGCCCGTACGCGTTCGACATCTGCACCATGTGGGACATCTACCGCACCCAACTGCCGCTGATGACCACGCTGTTCCCGCAGCGTTCGGTCGCGCTGGCCGGCGCGCTGCTGTCGATCGCCGAGCAGGAGGGCAACCTGCCGATCGGCTACCGGATGGCCAAGGGCGCCGACCGGTTCTCCCGGCAGGGCAGCGCGCTCGCGCACACCTTCCTGGCCGACCTGTGCCAACTGGATCTGCCTGGTATCGACTGGGATTGGGCCATGGTGCACCTGGAGATGGACCTGCGCCGGACGTACGGCGAGGACTACCTGGTGCACGGTGTGGCGCACCCGATCAGCCACACCCTCGACCTGGCGTACGCCTACCACTGCACCGCGGCGATCGCCCACAAGGTGCGCGACCGGGCGCTGGCCCAGCAGATGCGCGACCTCGCCCAAGGCTGGCGGGCGGCGTACGACCCGGGCACCGGCCTGCTGCGCGACTCGACGTTCTATGAGGGCGGCCGGTGGAACTACTCCTTCCGGCTGCTGCACGACATGCGCGCCCGGATCGCGCTCGCCGGCGGCGACGAGGCGTTCGTGGGCCTGCTCGACCGGTTCTTCGGGTACGGCGCCGCGCCGGTCACCCAGCCGGGAGTGGCGCCGAGCGTGGCCGAGATGGCCGCCGGGTACGACCTGTGCCGTTTCGAGGGACTGAACAACGAACCGGACTACGACGCGCCGTGGTCCTACCACTACGCGGGACGGCCGGATCGAACCGCAGAGGTCGTGCATGCCGTCATCGCCAACCAGTTCGGCACCGGCCGGGGCGGGTTGCCAGGCAATGACGACTCCGGCGGGCTGTCCGCGTGGTACGTGTGGGCGACGCTCGGACTGTTCCCGGTGGCTGGGCAGAACCTGTTCCTGGTGAGCGCGCCGGCCGTGGCGGAGTCCATGACCCGGCTGCCGGAGAGCGACCTGTCGATCACCACCACAGGATTCGAGCCGGTCGAGGCAGGCGGACCGGTCTCCTATGTCCAATCCATCGCGGTGGACGGCAAGACACTCGAACGCCCCTGGATCTCCGGCCGGGAACTGCGGCACCTCCGCAACCTGCACATCGAGCTCGGCCCTCGCCCCTCCGGCTGGGGGACTCAGATCAGGCCACCCTCCACATCCGACCCGCTGCACGCCACTGGAGGTGAGGCATGAGCATCGCCGACGACGCACTCGTTCCGTCCGCACCCAACCGCCGCCTGGTCATCGTCGTCCGCGCCGACCCGGTGATCTGCGGGCACTCCGGTGAGGCACGGTGCCTCGCGGAGGTGGCGCTCACCCGCGGGTTCGACGACGTGCGGATCGTGACCTGGCCGCTGGAGGCGCTGGAGGCGGCCGGACTGCCGTTGAAACCACTCGACCGCGTGCTGCCGTACAGCCCTGGCATCACCGTGGAGCGGCCCGATCCCGTTGGCGACTACCGGGTTCCGGACGGGCGCTATCTGTCCGGGCTCACCGGGCGGCTGGTCGAGCTGTTCAGCGACGGAGTGCCGACGGTGGCAATGTCCCTCTACCTGAGCCCGCACGCGATCGCCGTGCAGGAGGCCGTCCAGGTCGCGCGCCGGATCGGGCCCGCACGGGTCATCACGGTCGCTGAGGCGGTGGGCTCGGACATCACCAACGTGGTTCGCGAGTGCGTTGACACCGGCCGGTTCGGGGCGGCCGCGCACATCCTGTCTGTCTACCTCGCGGCCGACCACTGCGTGGCGGTGTCGGAGTACACCAGGGACCTGATCGTGGCCTCGGCGGCGGCCCTCGACGGCCTGCGCGGCACGACGTTCGCGCAGCGGTGCCGTGAGCGGATCACCATCTCCTACCCGGCGGTCGACTCCTGGTCCTACCTGTCGCTCACCGATGACAAAATCGCCGAAACTCTTGCCCGACGCGGCCTTTCGCGGGACGGGTACGTTCTGTTCCTGTCACGGATCGCCTCGGCGAAGGGGGTCGACGACCTGATCGACGCCTACGCCGGGTCGCGGTCAGCCGAGCGGGTGCAGTTGGTCCTGGCCGGGCGCGGGCCGCAGGAAGACGAGGTGGTGGCGCGGGTGGCGGCAGCGGGCCTGGGCGAGCGGGTACGGGTGCTGACCGACGTGGACGACGCGGAGAAGCCGGCGCTGATGGCCGGGAGCGCGGCGTTCGTGCTGCCGACCCGCGAGCAGCCGGAGTTCGTTGAGACGTTCGGGATCGCGCTGGTCGAGAAGGCGCTCGCCGGCGGCGGGCCGATCATCACCTGTGCGACCGGCGGCGTACCCGAGGCGGTCGGTGATACGGCCCTGTTGGTGCCGCAGCGTGACCCCGCCATGCTGCGGGCCGTGCTTGATGAGGTCGTGTGCGACTGGACCTACGAGCAGCGGGCGGCAGCTGAGCGGCGCGCACGGTCGTACGCGTTGCAGTTCGACCGGGTTCCGGTCTTCGACCGCCTCTTCGCGCTCGCCGTGCCTCCCGCCGTCCACGTCGCCTGAGTCGAGCGACCTCCCAGCGCACAGCGTGGGCGCATCCTCGCCTCACCATTCACCAACTCTTGACAGCGCGTTCCGAGGGGCTTAGTTTTTGGCTAAATTTAGTGCCGAACTAAGTCTCGCTGGAGCGTGCTGTGGTGAACCTGCAAGGTCCTGTCCCCCGCGGTGATCTGGTGCCGTCGGGCATCGTCGGGTTGCTGGGGACGCAGGGGCCGACGGCGCGGACGGATATCGCCCGGGCGCTCGGGTTGAGTCCGGCGACCGTTACTCAGGTGACCAAGGATCTGATCGCCCGCGGGTTGGTCGAGGAGCTCGAATCGGTGCCGTCGAAGGGCGGGCGGCCGTCGCGACTGCTGGGACTGGTGAGCGATGCGGGGGTAGCCCTTGGCGCCAAGGTGACTGCTGATCACGTGGCAGTCGTGACCGTCGAGCTGGATGGAACCGTCAGGTCGTCGACAGAGCTCGGGTACGACCCGGGTGCCGGCGATGCGATCGAGCGACTCGGGCAACTCCTGGCCAAGCAGGTGGCGGAACTTGACGACCGGCTGCTCGGCGTCGGCGTCGGCGTACCCGGGGCTGTCGACTCGCAAGCGTCGGGAGTCGTCGACGCACCGACCCTCGGCTGGCAGGCCGCGCCGGTAGGGGCCGTACTACGGGCCGCCATCGGCACGCCGGTCCTGGTCGACAACGACGTCAATACCCTCGCCGCAGCAGAACGCCTCTACGGCATCGGCCGCGACCACTCGTCGTACCTGGTCGTCACCATCGGACGGGGCATCGGCTGCGGCATAGTCGTCGACGGCGGCATCTACCGAGGCGCCAACGGAGGCGCCGGCGAGATCGGCCACATCCCGGTCTGGCCCTCAGCTACCGCCACCGCTCCCGCCGGTGCAGCCGGCAGGACCTCCGGGGGCCCGCTCTCCTCTTCCCCCGCCCCCTCGCTCGGCGTAGCCGAAGGCGAACCGCAGTGCACCTGTGGCTCGACCGGGTGCTTGGAGGCGCACATCGGCAGTGCGGGTTTGCTGCGGACCGCCCGCGCCCGCGGCGTGATCGGGCCGCGCGGCACCGCCGCGACCTTGTTGCGAGCAGCAACGGGTGGGGACCCCGGTGCGCAACAGATCTTCGAAGCAGCCGGTTCGATGTTGGGACGGGCGTTGGCGGGGGTGATTCACACGGTGGATCCCGAGGTGGTGGTGCTGATGGGTGAGGGAGTGGACGGATGGGAGTTCTGGCAGACCGGCTTCGAGCCGTCGTTCCGGCGATCGTTGCTACCAGCCCGCAAAGCCGTACCCGTCGTGGTGGAACCGTGGACGGAAGTCCAGTGGGCCCGAGGAGCCGCTTCCCTGGTCCTCTCCAGCCCCTTCGACTCAGCCGGCAACGGCGGCGAACAAAGCCGCCTGGTCCGAGCCCGTCTGGGCGCGGGATGAAACAGAACCGCGCGCCGGTCGCACACCGTAGGACGAGACCCGGACAGCTGAAGAAGCTTGGCTGGGTGGCGTTTTTTCTGTTGCCTAGTGCGATTCCGTTGTTTGTTTTCACGCTCGTGCCGATGGTGTCCTCGCTCTGGGTGAGCCTGCACAAGTGGAATCTGATCTCGCCGATGGAGTGGGTCGGGCTTCGCAACTACACCAACCTGCTTGGCGACGAGATGACTCGGCGGGTCTTCCTGCACACGTTGATCTATGTCGTCGGCTACCTCCCGATCGTCTACGCGGGCGGCCTGCTCCTCGCGCTGGCGCTCAACCAGAAGCTGAAGGGGCGCTCCTTCCTGAGGGCGACCTACTTCCTCCCGGTCGTCACCAGTTGGGTTGTCGTCGCGCTGGTCTGGAAGTGGTTGCTCAATCCGACCAACGGCCTCGTCAACCAACTCCTCGGCGGGCTCGGCCTGCCCCAGCCAGGCTGGTGGACCGACCCGCACTGGGCGCTTCCGGCAGTGATCCTCTCGTCCGCCTGGAAAGACCTGGGCTTCGTCATGGTCATCCTGCTGGCCGGTCTGCAGTCCATCCCGACTGACGTCTACGAGGCCGCGAAGGTGGACGGATCCAACAGCTGGCAAAGGTTCTGGCGGATCACCCTGCCGCTCCTGTCGCCCTCGACCTTCTTCGTGGTGGTGATCTCGCTGATCAACGGGTTCCAGGTTTTCGACCAGGTCTACGTGATGACCGGCGGCGGCCCGGCCGGGTCCAGCCAGGTGGTCGTCGGCCAGATCTACGACCTCACCTTCCGCTACGGCCGGGCGGGCGAGGCGTCAGCGCTGTCCTGGATTCTCTTCGCGGTAATCCTGATCATCACCGTCTTCCAGATCCGCGGTCAGCGGAGGTGGGTGCACTATGCGTGACCCCCGCACGCTGCCGGCGAAGATCGCCCTGTACGCCGCGGTCCTGGTCGGCGCCGCGATCATGCTCTTCCCGTTCCTGTGGACGGTGATCACCTCGATCACGCCGGAGGGCTCCCTCGCCGACGGTCCGACCGTCTTCGTCGACCACCCGACCCTGAACGCCTATCGCACCCTGCTGGACGCGATGCCGATCTGGCGGATCATCCTGAACTCGCTCGGCGTGGCGATCGTCTCCACGGCGTTGCAACTCGTCACCGGCTCGATGGCGGCGTACGGGTTCGCGCGGTTGCGCTTCCCGTTGAAGAACGTGATCTTCGGGTTCTACCTCGCGACCCTGATGGTGCCGCTGCAGGTGCTCGTCGTCCCGCTCTTCATCGAGATGAAGACACTCGACCTGCAGGACACGTACTTCGCGTTGCTGGCGCCCACGATCGCGTCGGCGTTCGGCGTCTTCCTGCTCCGCCAGGCGGTCACCGCCGTACCGATGGAGCTCGACGAGGCGGCCACGATCGACGGCGCCGGCCACCTCCGGATCTTCACCACCATCGTGCTGCCGCTGATCCGGCCCGCGCTCGCGACCGTCGCGGTGTTCGCGTTCATGGGCAGCTGGAACAGCTTCCTCTGGCCACTCGTCGTGATCCGGTCGCCGGAGTTCATGACGCTTCCGCTGGGTCTGTCCACCCTGCAAGGCCAGTTCACCACTCAGTGGGATGTCGTGATGGCGGGCTCCGTCGTCTCGATCGTCCCGATCGCCATCGTCTATCTGGTGGCACAGCGCCACATCATCGCCGGTGTCGCCCACACAGGCATCAAGTAAGCAAGAGAGGGAACCATCATGCGCACACTCAAGATCGGGGCGATCGGCCTGACCGTCGCGCTGGCGTTGACCGCCTGCGGCCAAGGCTCGGCGACCAAGGAGGCCGCGGCGCCAGAAGGCAAGAGCGTCGTCCGGTACATGAACTTCTCGTCCAACGACGGGCACGAGAAGGACCTGACCACGATCGTCAACGCCTTCCAGACGGCCAACCCGAACATCACCGTCCAGGTCGAGACCGTTCCGTACGCCGACTACTTCACGAAGCTGCAGACCTCGGTGGCTGGTGGCACCGCGGCCGACGCGTTCGAGCTGAACTACGAGAACTTCGTGACGTACGCGAAGAACGGCTCGCTGGCCGAGCTCAAGAACGTGGACTCGGCGGCGTACAAGAAGTCGCTGATCGACGCATTCAACGACGGTGGCAAGCAGTACGGCGTACCGGAGTCGTTCTCGAACGTCGTGCTCTTCTACAACAAGGCTCTCTTCAAGAAGGCCGGGGTCGCCGAGCCGACCGCCGACTGGACCTGGAAGGAAGAACAGGCCGCCGGTCTCAAGCTGACGAACAAGGCGACGAAGACCTGGGGCGACTACCAGCCCGTGTCGTACAACGAGTTCTACAAGGTGCTCGCGCAGAACGGCGGCGAGTTCCTGAACGCCGACCGGACCGAGGCGACCTTCAACTCCCCGCAGGGTGTCGAGGCCGCGAAGTTCCTGGTCGACAAGGTCGGCAAGACGATGCCGACCGAGGCCGACGGCGCCGGTACGCCGGACTTCGACTCGAAGCTGTTCAAGTCCGGCAAGCTCGCGATGTGGCACACCGGGATCTGGATGTTCTCGGCGATGGCCGACGCGCCGTTCGACTGGGACGTCGTGGTCGAGCCGGGCAACACCCAGAAGGCGTCGGCGATGTTCGTGAACGGGCTGGTCGTGTCGGCCGCGTCGAAGAACGCCGAGGCCGCGCAGAAGTGGGTCACCTTCCTGGCGTCGTCCGACGACACCACGAAGACCCGGCTGGCGACCTCCTGGGAGCTGCCGCCGGTCGCGGACGAGGCCAAGCTCGCGCCGTACCTGGACCAGAAGAAGCCGGCCAACCGTAAGGCCGTCTTCACCGCACTCGAGAACACCGTGCTGCCGCCGGTGATCGAGCGCCAGCAGGAGATGCAGGACCTGGTCACCGCTGAACTCGGCTCCGCCGCGGCCGGTCGCAAGCCGGTGGAGAAGGCCCTCGCGGATGCCCAGACCAAGGTCAACGGCCTGCTGAAGAAGTGAAGGAACCCATGATCGCCGCCCTGGACCTGTCCGAGCTCACCCGTCTGCGCGAACTCGCCCGGCACAGCCACGCCGTCATCACCGAGCACCAGGACCCGGCCGGCGCCTACCCGGCCGCGCCCACCTTCTCGGCGTACCGGGGGTATGCCTGGCTGCGCGACGGTTCGTTCACCGCGGAGGGCATCTCGCGGTACGGCGATCTGGTGTCGGCAGACCGGTTCCACGACTGGGTGAACGACGTACTGCGTCGTCGCCGCGCGCAGGTGGACGACCTGCGCGCGGCGCTCGCCCGCGGTGAGGTGCCGCCGAACGAAGCGATGCTGCCGACGCGGTTCACCTTCGACGGGAAGGACCGGTCGGATCCGTGGTGGGACTTCCAGACCGACGGCTACGGGATGTGGCTGTGGTCGGTGGTCACTCACGCCACGCGGCACGGGTTGGATCTGTCGCGCTGGCAGGAGGGGATCGACGTAGCAGTCGACTACCTGGTCGCGTTCTGGGACCGGCCTTGTTACGACTGGTGGGAGGAGCATGTCGAGCATCGGCATGTCTCCACCCTGGGCGCGATCCATGGCGGATTGGTTGCTGTCGGCACCTGCTCCGGGTTGCGGTCGGCACCGTGGTCGGCGGCGGCGCTGAAGGTTGCCGCCGACATCCGTTCGCTGGTGTCGGCGGAGGGCATCGTGGACGGGCACTTGGTGAAGTGGCTCGGGAGTTCGGCCGTCGACGGGTCGTTGCCGGCTTGCGTCGTACCGTTCGGGCTGGTTGCTCCCGACGACGGCCTCGCCGCGATGACGCGGGCGGCGGTCGCGAAGGACCTCGACTTCGATGGTGGGGTGCACCGGTTCACGGCGGACGTGTTCTACGGTGGTGGCCAATGGATCCTGCTGTCGGCGCTCCTCGGCTGGAACCTCGCCGCCGCGGGTGACACGGCCGGTGCCCTGCGGCACCTTCGCTGGATAGCCGACCAGGTGGACGAACACGGCGACCTCCCCGAACAGGTCCCGCACCACCTCCTGCACCCCGGCTCCCGCGACGAATGGATCGCCCGCTGGGGCACCGTGGCGACCCCGCTCCTGTGGTCCCACGGCATGTACCTGATCCTCACCGACGAACTCGGCATCACCCCAAAGGACGCCCGATGATCACCCATCGCCCCCACGGCATCGAACATCCCTACGCCACCTCCCCCGACCAACGCGTCCCGGTGCTCCCCCTGATCGGTGAACCCGTACGCCTGGGCGTGATCGTCGGCGCCGACATCACCCGGGTCGTGTGCGAGTGGGACGGCACCGAGCTCGAACTGGAGCCGGTCAAGGCGAACTCCGCCGACACCGCCGCCCTGGCCGGTGGCGAGGGCCACCTGAGCGCCGCCCAGGCCGGCGCGCTAGGAGGCGACGGCGGCTGGTCGGTAACAACACCCCCGATAACCACCCCCACCCGCTACCGCTTCCACACCTACACAACAGACGAACTCACCTCACCCGCCGCGTCGATAGCGGCGGAAACGTCGCCGATGGCGCCCGCCGCCGCCATTGACGCGGCGGGTGAGGTGAGTGAGTGGTTTGAAGTGGCTCCGGCATCGTGGGGGTCTGATGGTGGTGAGGTGCTTGGGGGTGGGGACCGGGTTCGCGGGGTTGAGTGGTTGAGGTCGGCGAACGGCGTGCACCGGGCTCGGTTCGTGTTGCCGCTTGCGGCTGGGGATCGGCTGGTGGGGTTCGGGGAGAGGTACGACGCCCTCGACCAGCGGGGAAGGCAGCTGGATGCGGTGGTGTTCGAGCAGTACAAGTCGCAGGGGGTGCATGGGCGGACGTACCTGCCGATGCCGTTCGCGCACGTGGTCGGAAGCGACTGGGGGTTTCATGTGCGGACGTCTCGGCGTACGTGGTACTCGTCGGACGACCACGCACTGACCGTGGAGGTCGAGCTTGGTGATGAGGCGATGGTCGACCTCGGGATCTATGAGGGTGACGCGACCGCGGTTCTGAAGCAGTTTCTGGACGAGGTCGGGCGCGCCGAGGAACTGCCGGACTGGGTGTTCAAATTGTGGGCCTCGGGCAACGAGTGGAATACCCAGGAGCTGGTGATGGGGCGGATGGACGCGCATCGCGACCTCGCGATCCCGGTCGGTGCGGTGGTGATCGAGGCCTGGAGTGACGAGGAGGGGATCACCATCTGGCGCGACGCGCGGTACGAGGTGACCGCTGACGGCAGCGCGCACAAGGCAGCGGACTTCGAGTACCGCGCGGACGGCGCCTGGCCGGATCCGAAGGCGATGGTCGACGAGCTCCACGCCCGGGACATCAAGGTGATCCTCTGGCAGATCCCGTTGCAGAAAACGGAGTTCAGCACCGGCCAGGTCGCGGCTGACGCCGAGGCGATGGTCCGCGACGGTCACGCAGTACTGGAGTCCGACGGTAAGGCGTACCACAACCGCGGCTGGTGGTTCCCGAAGGCGCTGATGCCCGACCTCTCCGTCCAGCGCACCCGCGACTGGTGGACCGAGAAGCGCCGCTACCTGGTCGAGGACCTCGATGTCGACGGCTTCAAGACCGACGGTGGTGAGCACGCCTGGGGCCATGACCTCCGGTACGCCGATGGCAAGCTGGGTGCTGAGGGCAACAACTTGTTCCCGGTCCACTACGCCCACACCTTCGGGGATCTGCTCCGCTCGGCAGGCAAGGCCCCGGTGACGTTCTCGCGGGCCGGTTTCACCGGATCCCAGGCGCACGGCATCTTCTGGGCCGGCGACGAAGACTCCACCTGGGAGGCGTTCCGCTCCTCCATCACCGCCGGACTCACCGCGGCGTCCTGCGGAATCGTCTACTGGGGCTGGGATCTCGCCGGCTTCTCCGGCCCGATCCCCGACGCCGAGCTGTATCTCCGGGCAGCAGCAGCCTCGGTCTTCCTGCCGATCATGCAGTACCACTCGGAGTTCAACCACCACCAACTCCCGCTGCGCGACCGTACGCCGTGGCACGTCGCGGAAACCACCGGCGACGACCGGGTGATCCCGCTCTTCCGCCAGTACGCCGTACTGCGTGAGCGCCTCATCCCGTACCTCACCGAGCAAACGGCTCGCGCGATCGCCACCGACCGGCCCCTGATGCGCCCGCTTTTCTTCGACCACCCGGCCGACGAGGAGATCTGGAACCACCCGCACCAGTACAAACTCGGCGACGACCTGCTGATCAACCCGGTCCTCGAACCCGGCGCTACCACCTGGACGACGTACCTCCCGGCCGGCGACTGGATCGACGCCTGGACCGGCGAGCCCGTCACCGGCGGCGCCGAGGTCACCCGCGAGGTCCCGCTCGAGGTCGTCCCTGTCTACGCGAAGGCCGAGCGCTGGCCCGACCTGGCGGGAGTCTTCAGCTGAAGCCTTGTGCCATCAGGGCTTCGGGAGTGGCGGCTTGAGGATGTCGACGAGGTTGCGCAGGGTCGGATATCCGCAGTCCGAATCCGAGCAGCCGTCCTCGGCCTGCATCGCCAGGTCACCGTTCAGATCGCTCTGACTGGTCTCGGACAACACCCACCCCAGCGGCGCGGACAGCGACGGCTGCCTACTCTGATGCACGACGAACACGTTGTTCGGCAACTGCTTCTGCGCCCGTAACCGGTCGCAGAGCGGCGACGACGTGCAGAGCGACTCCGGAGCCAACCTCCGCGAGGCCTCCGAGAGCAGCTGGGGGCTGTTGGTGGTGTCTCCCTTCGCAGTAAGAAAGATCGTGACCGGCGGCACCACCAACTCAGGGACCAGAGGCACGACCGTCCGGGGTACGAAGGGAAGGTCCGACGGCCACTTCGTACCGGTGCCTGGCTTGACGCGGGAGTCGTACATCGGCTCCTTGTTGCCGGTACTGAAGTCGGGTCCTGTTCCGTTCTCGATGTAGACGACCATCGGTACGACGAACTCCCCGTGGCCGTCCTTGGCGACCTGATCGTTGTGGTCCTTGACCAGCTTGTTCCAGTGTGGCGCGAGGTCGACGACGGTACCCAGTCCGGTGTTGTCGGTGTATCCGCCGTCGACCAGCTGAGCCGGGTCGAGACCGCGGCAGCGGGCCGCAGTACCGGATGGCGTGACGTACGGGAAGCGGTTCGCCAGCATGGTGCCGGCCAGCGCGGGGAGGTTGCCGACACAGTGCTTCTCGTCATCGTTGCTGCCCCGGCCGTAGAAGCCGAAGAAGTCGAAATTGTGCGATCCCGCCTCCTCGGACCCACAGACCGGTGTGCCGCTGGCAGACCGGGATCCTGCGCTGAGATCCACCTGGCTCACCAGGGCGACGCAGCCGTCGCGGACCACCGTCGAGTTGAGGACGAGCTGTCCGGTCACGGTTTTCGCGCCATCACGGGCCGCGGTGGTGCTGTCCGCGGCGAGGAACGGCGTCCGGAGCTCCGGGAGGATCTTTTCCCACGAGGTCTCCATCAGCCCGGCCCGGTCCAGCGGCTGGTTCTTGGGATCACGGTACGGAGAACCGGCATCGAACCGCAGGCCGGCACTGGTCGCCAGCAGATCACCGGACAGCAACGAGATCATGGCAGCACCCAGCGCCTGGTGACCGGAGATGGACTTGGCGGCGGCCGCCGGGTCGGTGGTGAATCTCCCCAGACTCAGCCCCAGCGCGCCGCCGCTCGCGCCCGCCGAGAACAGCGTGGAATGCCCGCCACAACCTGCGCCGGCGGCACCGATCTGTCCCAGCGTCGCCGCGGTCCAGTAGGCGGCACGGATGCCGCCACCCTCCGCGGCCAGCATCAGCATCGGGCGCAACGAAAGCTCACCCGGTCGGCCGGTGTCTGCCAGCCGAATGCTGCAGCCATCGTCCTGGGCCACCCAGGCCTCGAACGCTTGCTCCATGGTCGGCCGCTCCGGAACGGTTCCGCGGGCGGTGACCGGGTGGATGTCGTTCTTCCCACCGGCCAGTCCGGTCAGCAACAGCGCGAGGACGAGCAGGGTGATGATCGGAGTCGAGCGCGTTCGCAGCCGCTCGGGCCCCCACTGGAAGAGATCAGGCGGTTGCCGGTCCTGCGCGTAGACCACCATCACGCCGAGCATTATGACCAGGACGCTGAGCGCCAGGATCGCCGCCGCGAGCACCCCTAGGGTGTTCCCGAATGGCCGAGGGAACGCAGCCAGCAGGAGGAAGGTGACCACCGAGATCAGCAGCAGCACGAACCGCAGCCAGGTGATCGGCTCGATGTTGATCCCCGAGTTGTTCTCCTGGCTGTTCTTGCCCGGGGTGAGGAAGCGGCCGATTCTCCCCCGGACACCACTCTCGCTGTCCCAGCGGGCGATCATCCGCAGGACCGGGCCGGCCGCGAACCAAGGTCCGACAGCCAGCACGGCACCGATGAGCAACGCGATCAGCGGACGCACGTGCGGCGGCGGGACCAGGTCGACGAGATCGAGGGCCGTCAGCCCGGAGAACGCGCGGATCATGCCCAGGCCGCCCAGCGACACCGAGGCCACCGCGATCGCGTCTCCGGTGGCCATCACATACGAGGGATATTCGGGGTAGACAGGTCGCAGCGGCCGCGGCTGCCGTCCATTCTTGCCCCGTCGCCACCGCGAAAGCGCCACCACCAGCAGCGGAATGGCGCAGAAGATCACCAGTCGGACCAAGAACACCGTGCCCCAGTCGGCCAGCCAAAGCACCAAGGCAAGGGCCGGGAGCAGCAGCGGACCGATCTTCCACAGCCGGGAGTCGTAGTGGCGTTCGTTCGTTATCCCCGGACCGTCGTAGAACGGCCAGAGGTCAAGGCCGCGCACCCGCCGGAGCGCCCAGTCGCTGCGGAGTCTGCCCAGCAGGAAGATCGTCAGGAGAAGGACAAGGTAGACGCATCCCGCGATCGCGGCATGGCGCAGGCCAGGCCCTTCGTCCAGCCAGCGGCGTTGGACATCGGGCAGTTGGTCGAGCACGCTGCTGCCCGGCACGATGGACATGGCCGCGATCGGCAGGAACGCGAGCAGGCTGAACCGCTGGAGGTACAGGGCTCGCCCGATCCGCCGCAGCGGCTGGTCCTGGAGTTTGACGAGGCCGAGCACCACCAGTGCTACGACTGCCAGCCACTTCAACGCCGTGAACCAGGTCAATCCGTTGACCAGACCGTCAGGCACGCAGTCGAGATCGGCGCAGCGCTTGCTTCGCAGTACGCCGGTGACGATGTTCTCTGCGAGGTCGAAAAGTGGCAGGAGGAAGACGGCGTACCAGACCCGGGGGCGGTTGGGGACGAGGCGGTAGAGCGCGATCGTGTAGGTGGCGATGAACAGGAAGTCCAGGACCAGGTAGTCGCGCAGTAGTTCTTTCCAGTAGGGCAGTTGGTCGGGGGTCAGGATGCTGTTCCACTGGGCGATCCTGGCGCCGTCCTTCGGGCCGGACATCCCGCCGAAGGACCAGGAGGTTCCGTCGGTGGCCAGGAATCCGGCCGACAGCAGGCTGATCTCGTTCATCGCCAACCAGAGCACGAGCAGGACGGCCAGGAAGGCGCCGACCGTTCGCAAGTCGGCCGGCTCCGGTGCGGGCACCGGTGGCGGCTCAGGCGGCCGTACTTCGATCGCCGGCTCGTCGGTTGCCAGTGCGTCGATTGTCGGTGGCGTAGCAGTGGTCACGGTCGCCTCCCGGATTCCCCTGCCTGCTACATCGCTCCGGAGCGCACATCGTTACAGTCAGTAGTTCCTGGTGACAGATGGCGGGGGTCTACTTGCGGCCACGGCCTTCAACCTGCCGTGGTACGCCGCAGAACTCCTTCGCCTCCGCGGCGTACGCTACTGTGAGATATATGAAGAGTTCTGCAGATGTGCAAGCTGCAGCGGTGATCGACGAGTGCAACGTGCGGCTGGTCGATCCCGAGCGGGTGGCTGCCGTCCATGCCAGGATGCCTTCGGAGCAGGACATCGTCGACACGGCGGATGTGTTCGGCCTGCTCGGTGATCCGCGGCGGCTGAAGTTGCTGGTCGCGCTGCTGGACGGCGAACTCTGCGTCTGCGACCTCGCGGGCCGTGACGGGGATGAGCGAGTCCGCCACCTCCCACGCACTCCGGCTGCTCCGCGCCCATCGTGTCGTCGTGGTCCGTCGCGACGGCCGGATGGCCTACTACCGGCTCGACGACGCGCACGTCCGGATGCTCGTCGACCTCGCCGTCGCGCACACCGAACACACCGACGCCATCCACCCGGAGCGGCACTGATGGGCGCCGGACACGGTCACGGGCACGGTGTCAGCGCGGAGGCTGATCGGCGGTTGCTGAGCGGTGCGCTGGCGCTGATTCTCGCGTTCATGGCCGCCGAGGTGATCGTCGGTTTCGCGGCCGGATCGCTGGCGCTGATCACCGACGCCGCGCACATGCTCACCGATGCCGCCGCGATCGCCCTTGCACTGATCGCGATCCGATTGTCGGCACGGCCGCCGGCCGGAGGGTTCACGTACGGGCTGAAGCGGGTCGAGATCCTGTCGGCGCAGGCCAACGGCATCACACTGCTGCTGCTCGCGGCCTTCTTCTTGTACGAGTCGGTCGCCCGGATGATCCATCCGCCCGAGGTCGAGGGTGTGTTGGTGCTGATCACCGGTGTCGTCGGCATCGTGGTCAACCTCTTCGCCAGTTGGCTGATCAGCAAGGCGAATCGGACCAGCCTCAACGTCGAGGGCGCTTTCCAGCACATCCTGAACGACCTGTTCGCCTTTGTCGCGACCGCCATCGCCGGGCTCGTCGTGCTGCTGACCGGCTTCGCCCGCGCCGACTCGATCGCCGCGCTGGTGGTCGCAGTACTGATGTTGAAGGCCGGGATCGGCCTGGTCCGCGACTCCGGCCGGATCTTCCTCGAAGCCGCGCCGTCCCGGATCGACCCGCAGGCGCTTGGCGCTGAGCTGTGCGCAGTACCGGGCGTGATCGAGATCCACGACCTGCATGTCTGGGAGATCACTTCAGGCGAGCCGGCAGCGTCCGCGCACATCCTGGTCCAGGAGGGGCTGGACTGCCACCTGATCCGCGGTCAGCTCGAGACGCTGCTGGCGGAGCGGCACCACCTGACGCACTCGACGCTTCAGGTGGACCACGCCTCTGCCGACGATGAGACAGCGCACTGCAGCGACGCGCACGGGACGTACCACCGCCCGATCACAACCGCTGAATCAGAACCTGACCAAGCCATTCCGAGTCATTGACCGGTACTGCGAACTGCTCGGCGCGCGTGAAGCCCTGCTTCTCGTAGTACCGGATCAAGGCACCATCTCCGCCGGCGAAACAGTCCACCCGCAACAGTCCGGCCCCAGTTGCTCGGGCGAGCAGTCGCGCATGGTCCAGCAGTTGCGTGCCGATCCCCTGGCCGACCAGCCGGCGATCAGTCACGAGCAGCCGCACGTACAACTCAGGCTCGGTCGCGGCCGGCACATACGACAGCGCCTCCCCCACCGCCAACGCCCCGACAACCTGTACGCCGCTCCGCTGGGCATCGGCGCTGGATCCTGCTGCGTCCGGGTCCTCGGCTTCGGCGATCCACAGGCCGCCGTCCTCAGCGAATCCGGTGATCTGCTCGATCCGCCGCGGGTTGGTCGAATGCGGCTCAGTACCCCACTGATCAGCCCGACCCCGCGCGACCAGCCACTCGGTCGCCCCGTCCAGCAACCCCAACACCGCGGGCACATCCGCCCGCCCACCCCGCCGAACCCGCATCGAAAATGACACCCGAACATCCTGCCACCCGCCTGCTCACCTACGCCGTGGCGGGTCGCCGATAGAGTGCCGGATTATGCCCGTTGGCCGCCAGGATCCCCCATCGCGCCCGGCGTCGCGCATCTGGCCATCCGGCGGGGCGCACCTCTGGCCGTCGGGTGGGACGAGTTCGCTGCGGACCCATGCGCGCGGGCACCTCGTTTACGCGGCCAGTGGCGTGCTGTCTGTTCATACCGAACGTGGCACCTCGATCGTTCCCGCCAATCGCGTTGCCTGGACCCCGGCCGGCTTTCCGCACCAGCACCGCGCTCACGGCCAGACCGACATGCGCATCGTGTTCCTGCCGCCCTCCCTTGCCCGGCTGGTTCCTGCCCGGCCGACCGTGTTCACGGCCTCCGGCCTCGCCCGCGAAGTCCTTCTCGCCTTGACGGGTCCACGAAGCTACGACCCCGCCGTACCGGACTACGACCGTGCCGCTCGCACCCGCCTCTGCCGGGTCCTCGTGGATGAACTCGACGAGGCGCACGAGCAGCCACTGCAGCTACCAGATCCGCAGGACGACCGGCTGCGCGCCGTTGCACGATTGCTGTACGACGACCCGGCGGACAACACCTCACTGGCCGGACTCGGGCAGGCGGTCGGAGCCAGTAGCCGCACGCTCAGCCGCCTGTTCAGTGGCGAACTCGGTATGACCTTCTACGAATGGCGCACCCAACTGCGGATCGGTCACGCGCTCGTCCTGCTCGCCGAAGGCCACGACACCACCCACGTCGCTCACGCCTGCGGATGGGCGAACCCCAGCAGCTTCATCACGGCCTTCACCGCCATCATCGGCACCACCCCAGGCCGCCACCGAAGCAGCTAGTGCCCCGGGCTCAGCGGTTGCGGCGGCGGTAGGCGGCTGAGGCCATCCGGTCGTTACATAGCTCGCAGCAGTAGCGCTGCCGGTTCGCCTTGGTCCGGTCGACGTACACACACCGGCAGGGATCGCCCAAGCAGGTCCGCAGTCGGTCTGCCGAGCCGTCCGCGACCGCCCGGGCGAGCGCATCGGCCGCCGCCACCGCGAGCCGCGCCACCGGACTGTCTCCGCCTGTCGCCGCCACCCGTACGCCGTCGCCACTCAGCGAGGCGCCGGATCCGATGACGAGTCGCGGTACAGCGCCGTACGTGCTCAACAGGCGGTTGAGGATCTCGACCTGCGCCGCCGGCGATTCCGCCGCGAACACGCCGTACAGCTCATTGCGCACCACCCGCACTGGCTCCAGGTCGGCGGCGCGTAGGCCGAAGCCCGGTACGCCGTGCCGCTCGGCGACCCGATCGACGAGCGGGATGCTCAGCCGGTCCGGCGGATCCTCCAGCAAGTCATAGGTGTTGCAGAAGTCCAGCACGAAGGCCAGCAAGGAATCGGCGGCCGGCACTCTGCTCATCCCGCACATCCTCCCCCGTCTTGACCATCAGGCCTACCCGGCTCTACCGTCATCAGTTGTTAAAGCATTTTAGTAGATGATAGTCAAAGGGGTGGGCGATGAAGAGATTTCTGATCGCGACGGTCGTCGGGGCGTTGGTCCTGGGCGTCACGGCGGCCGGCGGGTCGAGCGCGGTACAGAGCGCGTCGAAGCAGCGGGCTCCGGAGCCGGTGGTGGTGACGGACATCCAGATCCCCGTCCCAGGACAGGCACCCGTCACGGCGTACCTGGTCAGGCCTGCGAAGCACCACAACCACCTGGCCGGAGCGCTTTACCTGCACTGGTTCGAGCCGCCGGCATCGACGCAGAACCGCACGGAGTTCCTCTCCGAAGCGATCGCGCTCGCCGGGAAGGGCGCCGTCGCCGTACTGCCTCAGCTCACCTTCCCGTGGGAGGGCGATCCGGTCGGCGACAAGTCGGACCGGACGAAGGTGACCAACCAGTTGGCCGCCGTCGAAGCGGCGTACGGGACCCTGCTCCGGCAGGACGGCGTCGACGAGCGCCGGACGGCCGTGATCGGGCACGACTACGGCGCGATGTACGCGTCCCTGCTGCGCAAACGCGTGCACGCGATGGTGTTCATGGCCGGCGACGCCACTTGGGCGAACTGGTTCGACACGTTCTGGCTCGGCCTCCCCGCCGACCAAACCGTTGCCTACCGCAAGGTTTTCGCCGGACTCGACCCGGTCGACAACGTGAGCAAGGCCCACGACGTGTACTTCCAATGGGCCGGCCGCGACATCTTCGTCACCCCCGAGGTCCGGGCTGCTTTCAGCGCCGCCAAACCCACAGCCAAGGTGTCTCTCTACGAGACAGCCGACCATTTCCTCAACCAGCCGGCCAAGGACGACCGCCTCGCCTGGGTCAACACAGAACTCGGCCTGCGCTAACCCAAGCCCCGCGGCCCCTGCCAGACCACCACAAGAGCAGGGGCCGCGGCGGGGGTTAGGCGAGGGAGACCAGGGAGAGGTAGTCGTCTGTCCAGAGGTCTTCGGTTGCGTCGGGGAGGATGAGGACTCGGTCGGGGTGGAGGGCTTCGATGGCGCCCTCGTCGTGGGTGACCATCACCAACGCGCCTGGGTAGTTGCTGACAGCACCCAAAACCTCATCACGCGAAGCCGGGTCCAGGTTGTTGGTGGGTTCGTCGAGGAGGAGCACGTTTGCTCCTGAGTGGACGAGGCCTGCCAACGCCAGGCGTGTCTTCTCGCCGCCGGACAGCACGGCGGCAGGCTTGTCCGCGTCGTCGCCGCTGAAGAGGAACGAGCCAAGGACATTCCGTACTTCGCCGTCGGTCAACCGCGGAGCCGCAGTAGCCAGGTTCTGCCGGACTGTGCCGGCCAGGTCAAGCGTGTCGTGCTCCTGCGCGAAGTAGCCCAGCCGCAGTCCATGACCGTGTACGACCTGACCCGAGTCGGCCTGCTCATGGCCGGCAAGGACCCGCAGGAGCGTGGTCTTCCCGGCACCATTGAGCCCCAGGATGACCAACCGGCTCCCCCGGTCGACGGTCAGGTCAACCCCATTCAGCACCTGCAACCCGCCGTACGACTTGGTCAGGCCGCTCGCGCTCAGCGGAGTACGCCCGGACGGCACTGGCTCGGGCAGGCGGATCCGGGCCACGCGCGACGCACGCCGTACGGGCTCCAGGTCGGACAGCAGCTTGTCTGCGCGGCGAGCCATGTTGCGGGCGGCAACAGCCGTGCTTGCGCCCGCCCGCATCTTGTCCGCCTGCGCGTGGAGGACTGACGCCTTACGTTCCGCCGTACTGCGTTCTCGCGCACGGCGACGCTCGTCGGTGTCGAGCTGAGCCAGGTACTTCTTCCAGCCCGTGTTGTGGATGTCGATCGTGACCCGCTGCGGATCCAGGTGGAACACCCGGTTGACAGTGGCCGCGAGCAACTCCCGGTCGTGGCTGATGACGACCAGACCGCCCTGGTATCCGAGCAGGAACGACCGCAGCCAGACGACCGAATCCGCATCGAGGTGGTTGGTCGGCTCGTCGAGCAGCAACGTGCCGTGATCAGCGAACAGGATCCGGGCCAGTTCGACCCGGCGACGCTGGCCGCCGGACAGTTGGCCGACCGGCTGCTCCAGAGCGCGGGTAGGCAGCCCGACTCCGGCAGCAAGTCGCGCCGCCTCGGCCTCGACCGCATAGCCACCGCCGGCCTGGAACTCGGTCTCCGCCCGCGCGTACGCCGCCATCGCACGCTCCTGCGCTTCACCGGTGGCGGTACTCATCGCCGCCTCGGCCTTACGAAGGCGCTGTACTACGAGGTCCAAGCCGCGGGCGGACAGAATCCGGGCCGTGACGGTGAGCGCGGGATCGGCCGCGCGCGGGTCCTGCGGCAGGTAACCGACGGAACCGGTGATCGCGATGGAGCCGACGGCCGCACGGGTCTCGCCGGCCAGGGCGCGCATCAAGGTGGTCTTGCCTGCACCGTTCCGCCCGACCAGACCGATGCGGTCGCCAGGGCTGATGTGGAAGGACAGGTCGGAAAGCAGAAGCTGAGCGCCGACGCGCAGGTCGACACCGCGAGCGGTGATCATGGTGGTTACTCTCTGTGACTACTGCTGGACGCACTTCAGGCACGGAAGCGGGTCGCGCAGCTAGACACAGAGGCAAGTAGCCATGCCCCAAGGGTAGGGGCAACAGCAAAAATCCAAAAAGGATTTAGGGCCGGAAGGAAGGCGTTGGTGGGGGTCAGCTGGTTTTGGCGGGCAGCTCGACGATGAAGCGGGCGCCACCCTCCGGACGGTCCTTGACCCGGATCGTCCCGTGGTGCCATTCGACGTGCCGGGCCACGATCGCCAGCCCCAGGCCGATACCCCGGCGGTTGTCCTCGCTCCGGCCGAACCGCTCGAAGATGCGCTCGCGATCCGCGACCGGTACGCCGGGGCCCGCGTCGTCGACGTACACGATGACGCCGAGCCCACCGGCCTGGACCAGCACACCTTTGCAGCCACCGGCGTGGTACTCGGCGTTCTCGACCAGGTTGGCGATCACCCGTTCGAGCCGGCGCTTGTCCGCCTGGAAAGTCATCCCTTCCGCGTCATGCGACACCGTCGTGAGCTCGCGACCTCCCGCGGCATCGGCGGCCGCCCGGACCAGGTCGGCGATCCGGACGATCTCCCGGCTGCCCTGGTCGCCCCCGTCGTCGCGGGAGATCTCCAGCAGGTCGATCACCAGCCGGCGGAACCGCTCCAGGTCGTCGCCCAGCAGGTCGACCGGTTCCCGCACGGTGGCGGGCAGTTCGGTGCGATGGTTCTGGATCAGCTGCATCGAGTTGAGCATCGTCATCAGCGGCGTCCGCAGCTCATGGCTGATGTCACCGGCGAACCGGGCATCGGCGATCACCCGCTGCTCCAGCGTCGCGGCGGTCTGGTTGAACGACCGCGCCAGCCCGCCGAGGTCCGGGTCGTCCTCGGCCTGCAGTCGCGCATCGAGCCGCCCGCGGGCCACCGCCGCCGCGACCTGGGTCAGCTTGGCCAGCGGCCGCAACGCGACCGTACTGGCGAGCCGGCCGACCGCCAGGCCGAGCAGGCCGGTGATCACCGCGGCGATGATGAGCGCGACCTTCAACTTCCGCAGGGTGTTGTCCAGGTTCGACAACGGGTGCCACTCGAAGAACGCCTCACCCTGCCGGGCCATCGGTACGCCGACCGCGAGCACCTGCTGGCCGCCGACCTCGATCCGGCGATGCTGCTCGACGTCGCCGAACCGGACCGCCGTCACCATGTCCGCGGGGAGGTCTTCGGGCCGCCCGGCAGCGGAGTACCAGTGGCCGTCGAAATACACCATCGAGGTCGCCGAGTCGGCGGGCCGGCAACGAGTACAGCAGATTGATCACGTTCACGTTGGCCCGGACGACGATGCTGCTGCACTCGGTCTCGCCGCGGGTCCGGATCGGCAGGCAGTTGGACGTGGTGCCGAAAAGCCCGTAGTCCAAGGCCACCTGGTTGTCCAGGGTCTCCACCACCGCGGACGATTCCCGCTGGTCGGTGAGGTAGTTCGCCACCACGTTGAAGGTGACCAGCGCGAGCCCCGTCGAGAGCCCGAGGGCGAGCAGGCCGTACGCCAGCATCACCCGGTCGCGCAGGCCGAACCGCCGCCGCAAGGTCAGCTCACCAGTCGATAGCCGAGGCCGCGCGCGGTGACGAGGTGCTTCGGGCCGGCCGGGTCCCGCTCGATCTTCAGCCGTAGCCGGCGGATATGGACGTCGACGATCCGGCTGTCACCGAAGTACCCGTAGCCCCAGACCTTGGACAGCAGGTGCTCCCGGCTGCACACCTTGCCCTCCGCACCGGCGAGCTCGACCAGCAACTTGAATTCGGTCCGGGTCAGCGGCAGCACCCCGCCGTCGCGGATCACCTCGGCCGCCGCGACGTGGATCTCCAGTTCGCCGACGACGAAGGTGTCGGATTGCGGCGTACTGGCAGGCTCGACCCGGCGGAGCAGGGCCCGGATCCGGGCGGACAACTCCTTCGCGACCAGCGGCTTCGTCACGTAGTCGTCCGCGCCCGCCTCGAGCCCGGCGACCACGTCGTGGCTGTCGGCCCGGGCGGTCACCATGATCACCGGTACATCACTCGTACGCCGGATCTCGCGGCAGACCGTGAAGCCGTCCCGGTCCGGCAGCATCAGATCGAGCAGCACCACGTCGGGCGGCTCACGGCGCAGCGCGGCCAGCGCATCCAGCCCGTTCGCCGCCTCAGCCACGTCGTACCCCTCGTCCTCCAGGGCAAGTCGCAGTACCCGCCGGATCCGGGGCTCGTCGTCCACCAACAGCAAGCTGTGTGCCACGTCACCAGTGTGGCTCGCCGGAGGGCGACCGGCAGGTGACTTCCGTCATGAATTCGTCATCTTGCGGCGCGGGCCCGATGACAAAACCTTGACGGTTCCGTGACTGCCCCACCGTCCCCCTCGCCCGGTCCTACTTTCGGCCGTACCGAGTTCCGGAGGAGGACCAATGGCAGCAAGACGGCTCGCGACGGCCACCATAGTCGCAGCGCTGACGATCACGCTGGCGGCTTGCAACAGCAACGGCGCCACCCCGCCCGGCGGCACCCCGAGCACAGGCGGCGACGCGGTCAGCGGCGGCACCCTCAACCTGCTGGGGGCCGGTGACGTCGACTACATGGATCCGAACATCAGCTATTACTCCGTCGGTTACCTGAACCTGCGGATGTGGAGCCGTCAGTTGTTCACCTATCCGGCCGATCCGGGCGGCAAGAACACCGATCCGGTCGCGGATCTGGCCACCGACCTCCCGACCGCCGCGAACGGCGGCATCAGCGCGGACGGCAAGACCTACACGATCAAGATCCGGCCGGGCGCCAAGTGGAGCACCACCCCGTCCCGCCAGGTGACGGCGGCCGACCTGGTCCGTGGCCTCAAGCGGACCGCGAACCCGGTCCAGCCGTTCGGCGGCATCCCCGACTACGCCGATCTGATCGTCGGCTTCCAGTCCTTCGCGAGCGGCTTCGCCAAGGTGGCCAAGACGCCGGCCGCGATCCAGGACTACATCGACAAGACGCCGCTGCCGGGCGTGGAGGCCAAGGACGAGACCACCGTGGTCTTCCACCTGACCCACTCCGCGTCGTACTTCGTCGGCATGCTCACGCTGCCGGCCTTCTCGCCGGCCCCGGTCGAGTCGCTCAAGTACCTGCCGGCCAGCACCGAGCTCGGCAACAACTACCCGTCCGACGGCCCGTACAAGGTCGACTCGTGGGTTCCGACGAAGTCGATCAACTACTCCCGCAACCCGGCCTGGAACGCGTCCACCGACCCGGTCCGCAAGGCGTACGTCGACAAGATCGTGGTGAACGAGACGGTCAGCCAGGAATCGGTCCAGCAGCAACTGCAGACCGGTACGCAGAGCGCCGACATGGAATGGGACGTCGCTCCGCCGCCTTCGCAGCTTCCTGCGCTGAAGGCCAAGAAGGACCCCAAGCTGAACATCGGCGACACCGCGGGATCCAACCCGTACGTCATCTACAACACCGCGTCGCCGAACAACAACAAGGCGCTGACCAACCCCAAGGTCCGGCAGGCGCTGAGCTACGCGATCAACCGCGACCACATCATCCAGGTCCTCGGCGGCCCGACCATCAACCCGCCGTTGACTCACGTACTGCCGGACGTCATCGTCGGCTCGCAGCCGAACGATCCGTACCCGTACAACCCGGACAAGGCCAAGCAGTTGCTCGCCGAGGCCGGCGTGCCGCACCTGACGCTGAAGTTCCTGTACCGCAACGCGTCCGAGGGCAGCAGCAAGGGCTTCCAGACGATCCAGCAGGACCTGTCCAAGGTCGGCATCACCGTGGTCGGCGTACCGTCGCCCAACGCCGACTTCTACGTGAAGTACCTGCAGGTGCCGAGCGTCGCGCAGCGGGGGGTCTGGGATCTGTCACTGGCCGGCTGGGGAGCCGACTGGTACGGCAACGCCGCGGTGTCGTTCTTCAACCCGCTCTTCTCGGGTGAGCCGTCGTTCCCGCCGGTCGGCAGCAACTTCGGTCTCTACAACGACGCGGAGACGAACACGCTGATCAAGGAAGCGATCGCGGCCCCGAGCGCGGACCTGGCCGCACCGCTGTGGGCCAAGGCGGACCAGCGGGTGATGGCGAACGCGGCGTTCTTCCCGCTGACCAACAACAAGCAGGCCAACTACCACGCCGAACAGGTGAACAACGCGGTCTACGTCCCGTCGCTGCAGTCGTTCGATCCGACGAACGTCTGGCTGGCCAAGGGCAAGCAGAGCTGACCGGTGGCGTCTTCAGGAGCCCTGCTCGACGTCCGGGACCTCCGGGTCTCGTTCGACACCCCGGACGGCATCGTCCGCGCCGTCCGGGGGCTGTCGTTCAGCATCGAGCGCGGCCAGACGCTGGCCGTCGTGGGCGAATCCGGTTCCGGCAAGAGCGTCGCCACCCAGACCATCACCGGTCTGACCCGTGGCGCCACCATCACCGGCTCGGCGGTCTTCGACGGCACGGACCTGATCACCGCGGATGCCGCCACCCTGCGGCGGCTCCGCGGGGCCGAGATCGCGATGATCTTCCAGGACCCACTGTCCAGCCTGCATCCGCACTACCGGATCGGCTGGCAGATCGTGGAGATGATCCAGGCGCACGACCGGCAGATCTCCAAGCAGGCGGCCCGCCGCCGGGCCGCGGAACTGCTCACCCTGGTCGGGATCCCGCGGGCGTCCGACCGGCTGGACGACTATCCGCACCAGTTCTCCGGCGGGATGCGGCAACGGGTGATGATCGCGATGGCGATGGCACTCGACCCGGCGCTGCTGATCGCGGACGAGCCGACGACGGCGCTGGACGTGACCGTGCAGGCGCAGGTGCTGACGGTGATGCGCCGGCTCCAGGAGGAGTTCGGCACGGCGATCATCCTGATCACCCACGACCTCGGCGTGGTCGCCGAGATGTCCGACGAGGTGATCGTGATGTACGCCGGTGCCGCGATGGAGAAGGCGCCCCGGCGGGACATCTTCTACCGCAACCATCACCCTTATACGCAAGGCCTGCTGGCCTCGTTGCCGGCCCGGAGCGGCAAGCGGCTGACCCCGATCCCGGGGACGCCGCCGAGCCTGATCACGCTGGCGGAAGGGTGCCCGTTCGCCGCCCGGTGCCCGCACGTCTTCGATCGCTGCCGGGTCGAGACACCACCGTTGACCGATGTCTTCGATGATCCGCGGCACCAGTCGGCCTGCTTCCTGAACCATGACGCGAATGAGGCGGTGGCTTCATGACCGAGCCGTTACTGCGGGTCCAGGACGTCCGCAAGGAGTTCCCGACCCAGCGCAGAGAAGTGGTCCGTGCGGTCGACGGGGTCTCGCTGGAGGTGAAGCGGGGCGAGACCCTCGGCCTGGTAGGCGAGACCGGCTGCGGCAAGTCGACGCTGGCCCGCTGCATGGCTCACCTGTACGACGTGACGGCGGGCGCGGTCTGGTTCGACGGGACCGAGCTGACCGGGTTGTCCCGGCGGGAGATGCGCCCGTTGCGCCGTGAGATCCAGATGATCTTCCAGGACCCGTACGGCTCCCTGAACCCGCGCCGCCGGGTCGGCTCGATCATCGGCGACCCGTTCGCCATCCATCGCAAAGAGTATGGCCACGGCATCTCGTCGGGGACCGAACGGAAGAAGAAGGTGCAGGAACTGATGGAGCTGGTCGGGCTGAATCCCGAGCACTACAACAGGTTCCCGGCCGAGTTCTCCGGTGGGCAGCGGCAGCGGATCGGGGTCGCCCGGGCGCTGGCACTGCGACCGAAGCTGGTGATCTGCGACGAGCCGGTCTCCGCACTGGACGTCTCGATCCAGGCACAGATCATCAACCTGCTGGCCGATCTGCAGCACGAGTTCGACCTCACCTACGTGTTCATCTCGCACGACCTGTCGGTGGTCCGGCACGTCAGCGACCGGATCGCGGTGATGTACCTGGGCAAGATCGTCGAGATCTCGCCGACCGAGGAACTGTTCGAGCAGACCCGGCATCCGTACACCCGGGCGTTGCTGTCCGCCCTCCCGGTCAGCGATCCGGACACGGCCGACAGCCGGGAGCGGATCATCCTGGTCGGCGACATCCCGTCCGCGACGAATCCGCCGTCCGGCTGCCGGTTCCATACCCGGTGCCCGAAGGCCCGGACCGAGTGCGCCGGCGCCGAACCGGTGCTGGAGCCGATCGCGGCCGAGCACGCCGAACACGAGATCGCGTGCTATTTCCCGTTGCGGCCGGGCGAGGACCTGTCCACCGCGGTACCGGATTTGAAAGCATCATGACCGCCGTTGCGGAAGTGCTCGACGCCGTACCGGCCAAGGCGATCGAAGGGCGCAGCCCGTTCGTGCTCGCGATCCGGAGGCTGCGCCGGGACAAGGTGGCGATGATCTCGCTCGCGGTGATCATCCTGATCGTGTTGATGGCGGTGTTCGCGCCGGCCTTCGCCGCGATCACCGGGCATCCGCCGAACGAGCAGTACCGCGACATCGGACTGACCCCGGACGGGCTGCCGCGCGGGCCGAACGGCACGTTCTGGTTCGGCACCGACGATCTCGGCCGCGACATCCTGGTCCGGATCGCGTACGGCGCCCGGATCTCACTGCTGGTCGGAGTATTCGCGACCGCCATCACGGTCGTCATCGGCGTCGTACTCGGCCTGGCGGCGGGGTTCCTCGGTGGCATCGTCGATACCATCCTCGCCCGGCTGATCGACGTCGTACTGTCGGTGCCGTTCCTGCTCGTCGCGATCGCACTGGTGTCCATCACCGGCCCCAGTCTGACCGTCACGGTGATGGTGATCGGGTTCTTCAGCTGGGCCTCGGTGGCCCGGATCGTCCGCGGCCAGGTGCTCTCGCTGCGCGAACGCGAGTTCGTCGAGGCGGCCCGGTCGCTCGGTGCCGGCGACACCCGGATCATGTTCGTCGACGTCCTGCCGAACGTGCTGGCGCCGGTGATCGTCTACACCACCCTGCTGATCCCGGTCGTGATCGTCACCCAGGCGACGCTGTCGTTCCTCGGGCTCGGACTGCCGCCACCGACGGCGGACTGGGGCGGGATGATCAGCTCGTCGCAGAACTACTACACGACCGCGTGGTGGTTCATCCTCTTCCCCGGTATCGCGCTGCTGACCACGACGCTCGCGTTCAACCTGTTCGGCGACGGCGTCCGGGACGCCTTCGATCCACGAGCCGACCGACTGCGCTGAGGAAGGTGTCCCATGGCTCTGTTCCTGCTCCGCCGCCTCGGCCACGGCATACTCGTGCTCTGGCTGATCACACTCGCCGTCTTCGGCCTGTTCTTCGTTGCCCCTAGCAACGTCGCACAGACCCTGGCCGGCCGGCAGGCGACGCCGGAGACGATCGCGCTGATCAACCACCGGCTCGGGCTGGACCTGCCGATCTGGAAGCAGTACCTGCACTTCATCGAGAACGCCGTCCAGGGCAACCTCGGCTACGACTACTACCACCAGGTCGCGGTGACGACGATCATCGGGCAGGCGCTGCCGGTGACGGTGTCGCTCGCCCTCGGCGCCTCGGTCCTGTGGTTGCTGCTCGGCGTGTTCAACGGGGTGATCTCCGCGGTGCATCCACGCTCGCTGGCCGATCGCGGACTCACGCTGTTCGCGCTGTTCTTCTACTCGTTCCCGTCATTCCTGCTCGGCCTGCTGCTGCTGTACTTCCTGTACTTCCGGCTCACGCTGGCCGGCTACACCTGGTTCCCCGCCGGCGGGTACAGCGGTTTCACCCAGGGCCTGGGTGCTTGGGTGCAGCACCTCGTACTGCCGTGGCTCGCACTGGCATTGTTGCTAGCAGCAACCTATACGCGGTTGACGCGCGGCTCGATGCTGGACGTGCTCGGCGAGGACTACATCCGTACCGCGCGGTCGAAGGGCATCCGGGAGAGCCGGGTGATCGTGCGGCACGGGCTGCGCAGCGCGCTGACGCCGGTGGTCACCCAGTTCGGGATCGACCTCGGCCAGCTGATCGGTGGCGTGGTCGTCACCGAGACCGTGTTCAGCCTTCCTGGGCTGGGCAAGACCGCGGTGACCGCGATCAACCAGCAGGACCTGCCGGTGATCATCGGGATCGTCCTGTTCGCCTCGGCGGCCGTGGTGATCGCGAACATCCTGGTCGACGTCGTGTACGCCGTCCTCGATCCGCGGGTCCGGCTGCACTGATGGTCCAGCCGGCCGGTGCCACCACGCCGGCCGGCTGCCTGGACCCGCCGGCGGTTCAGGTAGCCCACGGGGGGCAGGCCGACGAGAGTCTCGAACCGCACGGCGACGGTCCATCGACGGGAGGGGTATCGATGAACCAACGCCGGCGCGACGCTCTCGTCGGCCAGCGCCCCCAGCCGACCGCCCGAAGGATCAAGCACGGAGGATCGCCGGTGGCGCTCCTGGCATGGTGAGTGGCGCTCCTGGCGTGGTGATCAGCGGGAGTACCGGTGGAACTCCAAGCCATCCGGGCCGTGAAGAACACGATCCAGCCGGCGCTTGACGTACTGTCGGGCGGGGTTCCGGCGACTTTCGACCGAGGGGGATGTGCGGGTGAGGATCGCGGTCTATGGAGCCGGCGGGATCGGATGTTATGTCGGCGGGCGGCTGGCCGCGACCGGTACGCCGGTGACGCTGATCGGCCGGCGGCGGATGGGCGACGAGCTCGCGGAGCACGGGTTGCACCTCACTGACTACCTGGGCGCGGAGCTGAGTGTCCGAGATGTCCCGTTCGAGACCGAGCCGGCTGCCGTGGCGGATGCGGATCTGGTTCTGGTGACGGTGAAGTCTGCCGGAACGCCGACGGCGGCCGATGAGTTGGCCGGAGCGCTGAAGCCGGGTGCGGTGGTGGTCAGCTTCCAGAACGGCATCCGTAACGGCGACATCCTGCGCGAGCGGCTGCCGGATCAGGTGGTGTTGTCCGGCATGGTGCCGTTCAACGTGCTCAACCGTGGTGGTGGCGCTTTCCACCAGGGCACCTCGGGAGGGTTGGACGTCCAGCGGCACGCCGCGCTCACGCCGTACGTGGAAGGGTTTGCGACGGCCGGTCTGCCGCTCACGCAGCACGCCGACATCCTGCCGGTGCAGTGGGCGAAGCTCCTGCTGAACTTGAACAATCCGATCAACGCGCTGGCGGACGTGCCGTTGCGAGACGAGCTGTCCCAGCGGGCGTTCCGGCGCTGCCTGGCCGCCGCGCAGGCCGAAACGCTTGCCCTGCTGACGATTGAGGGGATCAAGCCGGCTCAGTTGATGGTGATCCCGCCCCACCGCTTCCCGATGTTGCTCCGGCTGCCCGATTTCATCTACAAACGCCTGGCGAGCAAGACCCTGGCGATCGACCCGCTGGCCCGGACCTCGATGTGGGAGGACCTGGTGGCCGGCCGGCGTACGGAGATCGACTACATCAACGGCGAGGTCGTCCGGCTGGCCGAATCCCTTGGCCGCGAGGCGCCGGTCAACGCGAAGCTGGTCGAGCTGATCCGTGCCGCCGAGGTGGGTCCGCGGAGGGCCTGGTCGGGTCCGGAACTGCTCGAGGAGCTGACCCGGGCCGGCTGACCCTGCCCAGGCAGTCGGAGTCCAACGGCCTTCACCGGACAGGCTTCAGTTCGGCGCGGTGAGTGGGAGGGGGCTGCGGACGTCGATGCTGGTGATGCCGTAGGTGAAGCCGAGGTGCTCGTTGAGGCGCCGCATGTTCGCGTTGCCGTGCTGCGTCCACGTGTAGATCTCGGTGATCCCGTGCTCGGCGGCCCAGGCCATGCTCGTGCGCTTGAGGGTCGAGGCGACCGACTGGCCGCGCCATTCCCGGCGTACGCCGGTGTAGGCGACCTCGGCGCGTTCCGGTTTGTCCGGATCGAGCAGCAGACCGGCGACGCCGATCACCTCGTCGCCGGCGACGGCCACGAACATCGACTCCGGGTCCGTCATCCACTCCGTCGCCCAGGCGTGCTCGGAGACGTTGAGGAGACTGGGGACGTCCATGTCCGGGAAGGTCGTGACTGCGACCTGGTGGTAGGCGAGCGGCCAGAGGTCCGGCCGCTCGGCCACGGTGACCACCTCGTAGCCGGTGGGCGGCGCCGGCCAGGGCTCGGCCCCGATCGGGCGGACCTGCTCGACCTGACGACTCACCTCGGCGAAACCGAACCTCTCGGCGAAGACCACAGATCCGGCGTCGTCCACCGTGCAGCCGGCACGATCGTAGCCTTGGGCAACGGCATGCTCTGCCAGCGCCAGCAGCAGTGCCGTACCGATGCCCTGCCGGCGCGCGTCCGGACGGACCCGCGGTACGACAGCCGCGCGACCGGTCTCGTTCGACTGGTCCGACAGCCCGTGGCCGACGACCTTCCCGTCCCACTCGGCCAGCAGCATCAGCCGCCCCGGCTTGTCGAGGTCCCGCAGCTCGGCCGCGCTAGGGCACCGCTCGTGCGGAAGAGCCGCGATCCGGATCTCACGCCACTGGTCGTAGTCCGCGTCCGTCGTGGCCTCGCGGATCAGTACCTCGTTCATCTCTGCCCCCTACTGTGCCGCCGGCGGCAGCAGTGCCGGATCAGCCACCGGCCATTCCGCCGGCCCAGCGCCGAGTCGCGACAGCTCCTGCGCCTGCAACACGCACCAAGGCGAGAGAGCGGCCCGCAGCGCTGCCTCGAGCCCACTATGAACGTCGCCGACCGGCCAGTCCACCCATTTGTACGCCGCGACCTCGGCCGGATCGGGCGTCGGATCACCACTGCAGGTGACCCGGAAGACCGGACAGAGCTCGTTCTCCACGACCCCGTCGGGCATCTCAGCCCGATACCGGAACCTGGGCAGCACCAACTCGACCGTCGCCGGAACCAGCCCGAGCTCGTCCGCCAGCCGACGGCGTACGGCGGCTTCGATCGGCTCGCCGGGGAGCGGGTGACCGCAGCAGCTGTTCGTCCAGACCCCCGGCCAGGTCTTCTTCGAGTGGGCCCGCCGAGTCAGCAGAACCCGGCCCCGGTCGTCGAAGACGTAGCTGGAGAAAGCAAGGTGCAACGGCGTCTCGGCGTGGTGGACCGTCGCCTTGTCCTGGGTCCCGATCGCCCGCCCGGCCTCATCGACCAAGACCACCTTCTCCGTCATCACCTGACCGAGCGTAGCCGCCCTGGCCGGACCGCCCGCGAAATAGGCGATGGCCGGCCGGACCGGGAACTGCTAACCTCCTCGCGTGATCGAGCGACTCGCGCGGTATCGACCGGCTCTGGGAAGAGCCGGCACTTCGTAGTACCGCGACAGTCGCGCCCCACCCCAGAGCCTCCAAGGCAGGAACCACTCCGGTTCCTGCCTTTTCCGTTGCCGGAGGCACCTACTGGGCTGTCTCCTTCTGTTGAGGAGCTCCTTGTCATGACCGACACCTCCGCTGTGCTGGAAAGACTGCGGCGTACGACGGACAGCATCATCGGCGAGGCCGACCTGCTTCAGCGACTCGCTTCCGACCGGCCGTTGCGGATCAAGTACGGCGTCGACTGCACCGCGCCGTTCCTGCATCTCGGGCACGCCGTGAACCTGTGGATGATGCGGCAGTTGCAGGATCTGGGTCATCAGGTCGTCTTCCTGCTCGGCGACCTGACCACCCGGATCGGCGATCCCACCGGCCGCTCCGAGACCCGCCCGGTGCTCACGCCGGCCGAGATCGACGCCAACGCGGCCGCTTTCACCGAACAAGTCGGGCTGGTACTACGGACCTCACCCGACGTCTTCGAAGTACGCCGGAACTCCGAGTGGTACGACGCGATGGACACCGCGACCCTGCTCGGATTGTTCAGCCAGGTCACGCACGCGCAACTGATGGCTAGGGACATGTTCCGGACCCGGATCGCCGAAGGCCGCGAGATCGGGCTGCATGAGCTGATCTACCCGGTACTGCAGGGCTACGACAGTTTCGCCGTCGGCAGCGACCTCACCATCGTGGGAACGGACCAATTGTTCAACGAGCAGATGGGCCGGCAGTTCCAGCAACGCCTCGGGATACCGCCGCAGGTGGTGATCACCAGCACGATCACCCCTGGCCTGGACGGTGGGCCGAAGCAATCGAAGTCGCTCAACAACTTCGTCGCCCTGACGGACACCCCACGGGACAAGTTCGGCAAGCTGATGAGCCTGCCCGACTCGCTCGTCGAGGTGTACGCCCGCGTCTACACCGAACTTCCCCTGGACGCTGTCGCCGCTCTTGCCGATGCCGCCGCGCAAGGCGGTCCGCCTGCCCGCGACGCCAAGCTCCGGCTGGCTTCGGCGGTCGTCACTCGCTACCACGGCGCCGGCGCCGCCCGGACGGAACAGGACGCCTTCCTGAACACCTTCACTCATCGCGAGGAGCCGACCGACATCCCGGAAGTTCCGGTCGGCCGCACTCCGGCGAGCTTGATCCAGCTCCTGAGGCTGGCGCGCCCGGCGGACAGCAACTCGGAACTGCGCCGGCTGATCCAGCAGGGCGCGGTCTCGGTCGGTGGGGCGAAGAAGACTGACCCGGAAGAGCTCGTCGACCTCAGCACGCCCGCCACCCTCCGCTCCGGCCGCCGGACCTGGCACCGCCTCACCCCACCCACCTGAGCGAACCGAATCCCCGGACCCAACCCGAATCCCCACGGCGCGGAGAGGGCGAGGGCGGAAATCCGGTTGGCGGGACGGAGTCGGGTCTCCACACTGGCGAGGTGGAAGAGACCAAGAAGGTGGTCGGCCCGGCTCCTCGGCGCGGTCACCTATCAGCGCTTCCTGGACAACATCGAGACCAGTGAGCGGGTCTACCACGAGGACGACCCGACCAGCGAGGTCCGTGCTGCGATCAGGGCGACGAAAGGGATTCTGTGACGATTCTGGTGACCGGAGCGAGTGGTAACGCGGGTGGTGCGGTGGTCGCATCGCTGGCGGCCGAGGGACTTGCCGGACGGGCCTTGGTTCGTAAGCCGATGGAGCTGCCGGCCGGGATCGAGCCTGTGTACGGCGATCTCAACCAGCCGGACACGTTCGCCGACTCACTCGCGGGCGTGACCGGACTCTTCCTGCTGAGCGGATACGACCGGGTCGACGAGCTGCTGGCGAAGGCGGTCCAGGCCGGCGTACGACGGGTCGCTGTGTTGTCGAGCAGTTCGGTCGTCGGCAAATCCACCGACAACGCGGTCGCCGCCTACCACCTCGCCACCGAGGCCGCGGTGATCGCGTCCGGGTTGGAGTGGACCTTCCTGCGACCGAACACCTTCATGTCCAACACCCTGCGCTGGCTGGACCAGTTGCGTGCGGGCGACGTGGTTCGGGTCCAGTTCCCCGACGTACCGATCTCGACGATCCACCCGCGCGACATCGCGGACGTCGCGGTCCGGGCTCTGACCGGCGACGGACACTCGGGTACGGCGTACCGGCTGAGCGGGCCGGTCGCGTTGAAGCCTGCCGAGCAGCTGGAAATCGTCGGTCAGGCTCTCGGCCGGACGCTGGTGGCGCGTGAGTTGAGCCGGGCCGAGTCGCACGAGGAGTTGTTCGCCTCGATGCCGGCGACTTATGCGAGCGCGATCGAGGGATTCTTTGCCGACGGCAACGTTGACGAGACGACGGTCACCGACGCCGTCGAAACGGTGACCGGGCATCCCCCGCGAACCTTGCAGGAATGGGTCCGGGAGAACACGGGCCTGTTCTGGTGATCGCGCCCTAAGGCTGGCTCAATGCCGCGACGTACTCCGTGCCGGTGCAGGTCTCGCCGAAGCGGGGGAAGACGTACGAGACGGCGAACTCGTGGGCGTGCGCGTCCAGGCCGGTCATCGCGTCGGTGACGTAGATCGTGCGATAGCCGTGCTCGTCCGCGACCCGGCCGGTGGACTCGACCCCGAAATTGGTCGCGATGCCGCCGAGGACAACGGTCTCGACGCCGTGCGAGCGCAGCACGTCGTCCAGGCCTGTCTGGTGGAACGCGCCGACCGTGCGCTTCACGAGCTCGACGTCACCCGGCTGCGGGTCGAGCTCGGGCGCGAGCCCGCTGCCGTCGGGCTGGACCTCGACGTTCGGCCGCTCGACCCGGACGTTGACGACCAGCCCGCCGACGGCCCTGGTCGCCTTGGCCAGCGCGACGCATCGCTCGAGCACCTCCGGCCCGGACAGCGGAGCGGTGTCCAGGGCGATGATGCGCGGCATCAAGTCGATCAGGATCAACGCGGTACGACGGGGTTCCAGGACAGGGGTGGTCATGGTCCCGACCCTAGTGCCCTGTTTCTGAAGTTCGCTGGATAAGTTGGTCTCGGGTGTTTTGTCCTGTGCCGCGTTGGCGGTAGCGGCTTCGGCTGCGTGGCAGTAGTCCTTCGCCCGCCGGGATCGGGTGGGAGTTCGTTCGCCGTCGGGGCACCGGGGTCTGGTGGGGTTGGTCAAGTGCGCGGAGCGTGATTGGGCGGGTCGGCTGGCTCCGAGGCTGTGTGTGTCTGGGATGCTCGCTGTTGCCTGCGGTGTGGGCGTCTTTGTGCATCGGCTGAGTGTTCCGGGCCGATCGCGTGCTCAGGGCGTGCACAAGGGCGCGGAACGCCCGCGTCGGTTGCCGGCCTCTGTGCATCCGCTGAGCGTTTTCCGCGGGTGGAATACTCAGCCGGTGCACAAAGACGCCCGCACTTGGGGCGTCGGGGTTGGCTGCCATCGGTGCGGCCTCAGACACCTTCCGGGGAGCGGGGGGCCGGGGGCCGGGGAAGGCCTCGTCCCCCGCGCCCGGCATGGTGTCAGACCTATCCAGCGAACTTCAGAAGCAGGGCACTAGTTGAGGTCTCCTGCCAACTGGTTGGCGAGGGTGGTGTCCTTTTCGGTGGCGGAGAAGCCCACTCGCCAGGTGCCACCGGCGTACGAGCCGGGCGGTAGGGCGCGGCCACCTGGTTGCCACAACGGCTGCCAGGCAACGGTTCCGGTGGGTGGGTCGTACCAGTGGTTGTCCTCAGCCCAGGACGAGCCACGTTTGTAGGCAGTGACGACGCTGAGACCGGGGCCGGTCGCCATCGACCAGTCCGGGAAGCCGGGGACATCGCCGTTGCGCTCGAAGCCACCGGGATCGCCTTGGTTGGGCAGTGCCGAGTCGACGTTGAACGAAGCCTCCCAGACCGGGGCATTGACTACACCGGACACCTTCCAGTTGAGGCTGGTGTCGAACGTCTTCGGGCCGAAGTCGAACGACCAGTCGGCGGTCACCGGCTCGTCGCCGAACGGGATGCCGGTGAGTTCGAGCTTCCCGGTCTGGCTGTCGACGGTGGCTGCGGCCCCGGCCAGGTCGGTGACGCCGAAGGTGCCGACACCCAGATAAGGCCCAGTGGCTCGTGACGAGGAGTCGAGGGCGGCTTTGTAGTTCCCTTGGCCGGACGGATCCACGTCCAATGCGGTCAACGACGCCTTCGGAGCCGTCTGCACGGTCGCCCGGTAGTACTTGTTGCTGATCACGTGTCCCTTCGTCACCTGTACGGCGTTGAAGTCGAGTGGAGCGACGAAGAGCCCGCCCTTGCCCCAGCCCGCGCCGGTGACGAACCACTTGTCGCCGTCCTGGACCACCTCGGCCGCGTGCGCCTGGATCGTCCCCACCAGTTGATCGAGGGTGAAGTGCAGCGGGTCCTTGCTCTTGTAGACCTTGGTGGATTCATAGCCGCCGTCGCAGCAGACGAACAGGTACCAGTCCTTGCCGCGCTGCACCACGAACGGCGACTCGGTCGGACCGCCGAAGGTGCCGGTCTCCGGATGCTGGAACGCCGTCTGCCGCTCACTCCAATGTCGCAGGTCGGTGCTGGTCCGATAGGCGACGATGTGGTTGCCACCGCTCGGCGTGGAGTTGGCGGTGTAGTACATCACCCACTGGTTGCCGACCTTGTGCACCATCGGGTCCCGCCCGTCGAATCCGTCGGTGAACAAGGGGTTCGCCGTACTGCGGGTCCAGTGCACCAGGTCGGTCGACGTCGCCAGCTGCATCCGGTACGCCGTGTGGTCGGGCGTCCCGCCCGCGTAGAACATGTAGTAGGTGCCCTTGTCGTACATGACGTAGGGCGCCCAGATGTGGCTCTCCCCCGCGGCCGGATCGGCCACGAGCGCCGGCGGCTGCTTGGTCCACGGGCCGTTCGGCGAAGGCGCGGTGGTGTGCCCGAAGCTTTTCTCGTCGAGCGGGTTCGCCGGTTCGGCATGGGTGATCGCGAAGACGTGCCAGGTGCCGGTCTTACGATCCTGCACCAGCGTGTGGTCGTTGTAGTACCACGGGCCGGTCTCGCCGACGCTCGGGTCGTAGACCTTCGCGAACTTGCCTGCGGCAACTACTTTGTCGACCTTCTCGAACGGCACGTCACGGATCACGCTCAGCTCCAGATCGATCAGATCCACACCGACCAGGTAACCGGTCGCCGCTGGGTTCTTGCCGGTCACTGTGATGCTCAGCTGGTGCTTGCCTGCCGTCAGTGCCTGGACGCCCAGGTTCACCGTCTGCACACTCACGCCAGTTGCGGCGTACCCGTCGACTGAGACCGGCGCTTTGCCATCGACAGCGACGTCCACAATGCCGTAGTCAGCCGCCTTGGTGAGCACGCTCGACAGGTTGTAGGTCCCAGTGGTCGGTACTGCGAACTCCAGCACGACCTTGTCGCCGGCCTTGGTCCCATGGATCCACAGCTGGGCACCGCCGGACCAGTTGACCCCGCAGCAGCTCCCTTGCGCGTCCGCCGGGACAGTGGCGGACACAGCTGGCAGGAGCGACTCCGCTTCCACTCGAAGCGTGCTGCCCGAGGTGCCCTCCACCGTTGCCGATTTGGCGCTCTCGTGTCCGGCCAGGTCGACTGCGGAGACCCGGTACTTCCAGGTCTCACCCAGCCCGATCCCCCTGTGCACGAAGCCGGGGACAACGCTGCTGCCGACCAGCTTCTCCTCGACGCCTTCCTTGGCCGCATAGACGTTGTACCGCGCGATACCGCTGTCGTCTGCCGAGTCACTCCAGCTAAGGGCGATCGCGTTGTCGGTGCGGCTCTTCGCAGTGACGTCCGTGGGTCGCGCCGGGGCCCGCTTGTCGGCGTACGGGATGACGAGCGACTGTACGGCGTACGCGGACGCGGTCCAGCCCGGTCCCGTCGGCTGGAGCTCGATGGCGAGCTTGGTCTTGCCGAAGGTGAGCAATGCGGGTAGCTGGTAGTTGTCGTCGAGCCAGCGCTGCTTTGCATTGCCCAGCGGCTGCAGCCAGGTACCGGCGTCCTTGCCGTTGACGATGACCTTGGCCGACTGTCCAGCGACGTTCTGGTCTCCCGTACGCCGCAGCGTCACACCGCGGTTGACCGGATCGACCTTCACCGTGAACCGGATCGGCGCAGTGGTCGACCGGACCTGGTCGGTGATCGCAGTGTCGTCGTGGTCGCCCTCGTAGACGCTGGTGAGCTCCGCCTCGGTCCCTGTGTCGACGTAGCCGTGCTGCTGACGGCTGGCGGCCGAACCGGTGTCGATCCGGTCGGTCTCGCGCGCACCGAACCGGGCGGCGGAGTACAGGAAGGCTGTTGTGCCGTAGACGGCCGGGTGGTCGTCCTGCTGGCCGTGTTCGATTCCGAAGGTGAGCTGGTTCTGGAAGTCGACCGCGTCGGTGATGTGCAGGCGGAACGCGCTGTCGCACTCGTTCTTGCACTCGCCCGCGGCGACCTCGTGGCCGGAGTTGCCGTGGAAGGGCGTGGAGTAGGTGCCCTGGTTGAAGTACCACCCGGACTCGAAATAGTCCTCGGTGCCGGTGCCGTGGATCGCCGGGGTGCGCTCGCCGTCGACGTACACGCGCTCGTCGCCTTCGAGGTAGCCACGCGTGTTGCCGTCCGGCTGCAGCCCCTCCATGGTCTGCGAGACCCCGACGAACTTGCCGCGTCCAGTGGCGTCCGCAATCGCCCAGTCCTGCCCGAAGGTCGCCTCACCGCGCTTGGAGAGTGCGGTGAAGTAGCCGGACTTCCCGGTCGCCAGGTCGACACCTGCTTGTGCGCTGCGAGCAGTAGTGACCTCTGCCTGCCCATCCAACTTGTACTGCGTGGTGTTGACCAGGCTGACTGTTGCTCGCGCTAGATAAGGCATCGGCCACCACGCGGAATACCAGCCGTTCGGATCCATCGCGAAGAACAAGGAGCGCACCTCGTTCTCACCGAGTCCCGAGCCGAAGAACTCACCGAGCGGAGCGTCCACCCGCTTCTTGCCGTCGACAGTGACCTGGACCCGTACTCCGGCCAGCAGCGCGTCGGACGACTTCACCCGGGCGGCGTCGTCGGCCGTGACGGCGTACGGCATCGAGTGCGAGCCGCTCCAGTTCTCCTTGGTGATCGAGTAGGCGTGGGACTGCTCGTCGGCGAGGTGGTCCGGACCGACGTCGAGGGTGTCGGTGCGCTTCACCGTGCCGCCGACGACGGAGTCGGCCCAGTAGGTGAACTCGTTGAAGTCGAGGTCGGAGGAGACGAACTCGTTGCGGATCACGAGCTGCGACTTGCCTGCGGTCACTGCCGCCGGCAGGTCGACCATCTGGTCGGCCCATTGCGCACCCTTGGCCGGCAACGGTGCCCACTCACCGGCTGCGACGCCGTCGACGAAGATCTTCGCGCGCTGGTTGCCGATCCGCAGATCCATCCGGCGGATCAGCTTCACGCCGGTGTTGGCCGGGTCGACCTTCATCGTGAACTGGCTGCCGCCGAGGAACGCGCGGCCGTCGTCGGCGAAGGTCTTCAGGTCCAGGCCGACGATCTGCGGGAACTTCAGCCTGAGCGCGCTGAGCTCACCGGGGCCCGCGTCGTCGGCCAAGGTGAGTTGCTTGCCGGGGGCAAGGTTCACCGGCTTCGCGGTGTTTTTCGCACCGGCGGCCGCCGGCTTGGGGTCCTTCGTGCCGAAGCCCTGCAGCAGCGCGACGACGTCCTCGGCCTTGTCGGTCGGGTCGAAGGTGCTGACGCCTGCCACATCGGGGAACTGACGGTAGTCGACGTGGTAGAAGAGCGGGTTGTTCCGCACGGTGACGCGCATCGACTTCTGGTACGGCATCGGCACGCGAATGTAGACGCCGCCCGAGGTCTGCAGGGCGTTGGCGACCAGCGGATAGACGAAGGGCGAGCCGAGCTTGCCGTCCACGACGTCCTGCAACTGCGCGTCCAGGACGGTCTTGCCGTCGACCTCGACGGTGATCTTGCCGGTCCTGCGGACGTCGCCCTCGTCCCGGGTGAACCAGATCGACGCGATCTCGCCCGCTCCCCGGGCTTCGGCGATGACGCAGCCGACGGCCGTAGTACGCAGGCAGGAGTAGGTGCCGTCGAAGCCGTCGTTGTTGGTGCCGTCGCGGCCGAAGCTGGAGAACTGCTTGGACCGGACCCCGTTCTGGAGCTCCGGCAGCCGGTCGAGCCGGCGGTAGACGTCCCAGCCCACCGGCCCGTTGCCTGCACTTCGGGCGCTTACGCCTGCCACCGCGTACGGCGTACCGGTGGCTGAGGCTGTGGATACGGAAACCGGGAGCACCAGAAGTGCTCCTAGCAGGAGGGCGGTTGCGCGACGCAGAACTGCGGTCATGGGCGGACCTCACGTTGCCGGGAAATCGATTTCTCAGATGTTTACCACTGGAGACGATCGCTGGCAATCCCTCGGCGACGGAATGGGAAACGTGTTCCAAGGGTTGGATACCCGATAGGCCCAGGGGTTGCCGGACGCGACAGACTGGGTCCCGCACGCAGCTTCCAGCACCCACCCGCAGGAGATTTCATGAGTTCAGCTCCAGCCCAGATCGCTGTCACCGGACTCGCGGTGATGGGTCGCAACCTGGCCCGCAACCTGGCGCGCAACGGGTTCCACGTCGCCGTCCACAACCGCTCGAAGGCCCGTACGGACGCGCTGATCGAGCAGTTCGGCCACGAGGGTGAGTTCACCGCGGCGGACGACCTGCCGGCCCTGGTGGCCGCGCTGGAGCAGCCGCGCAAGATCATCATCATGGTCAAGGCGGGCGAGCCGACCGACGCGGTGATCGAGGAGCTGGTGCCGCTGCTGGACGAGGGCGACATCGTCGTCGACGCCGGCAACGCGCACTTCGCCGACACCCGGCGGCGCGAGGACGCCCTGAAGGCCAAGGGCCTGCACTTCGTCGGCGCCGGCGTCTCCGGTGGCGAGGAGGGCGCGCTGAACGGGCCGAGCATCATGCCGGGCGGCTCCACCTTCGCCTACGCCGCGCTCGAGCCGATGCTGACCAGGATCTCCGCCCACGTCGGCGGCGAGGCCTGCTGCGTGCACGTCGGCCCGGACGGCGCCGGCCACTTCGTGAAGATGCTGCACAACGGCATCGAGTACGCCGACATGCAGCTGATCGCCGAGGCGTACGACCTGCTCCGCCACGTGCTCGGACTGAGCGCGACCGAGATCGCCGACGTGTTCCGCGACTGGAACACGGGCGACCTGGAGTCCTTCCTGATCGAGATCACCGCCGAGGTGCTCAGCCAGGTCGACGAGTCCACCGGCCAGCCGTTCGTGGACGTGGTGCTGGACCAGGCCGAGCAGAAGGGCACCGGGCGCTGGACCGTCCAGGTCGCTCTGGACCTGGGCATCCCCGTCAGCGGCATGGCCGAGGCCGTCTTCGCTCGCTCACTGTCGGGCGACGTCGTACGCCGGGAGGCCGCGGCCGGAGTACTGGCCGGGCCGTCGTCGGAGGCGAAGCTGGACATCGACCGGGATGCGTTCATCGAGGATGTACGGCACGCGCTGTACTCGTCGAAGCTGGTCGCGTACGCGCAGGGCTTCGACGCGATCCGGGCCGCCAGCGACCAGTACGGCTGGGACATCGACCTGGGCGCGATGGCGAAGATCTGGCGCGGCGGCTGCATCATCCGGGCCCGTTTCCTGGACCGCATCAAGGAGGCGTACGACCGGGACGCGGCATTGCCGTCGCTGCTGGTCGACGACTACTTCAAGGACGCTGTCGTGAGTGGGCAGGACGCCTGGCGTCGCGTTGTCGCCGCGGCCGCCACTTTTGGCGTTCCAGCTCCTGGGTTCTCCGCGGCTCTCTCGTACTACGACGGCCTGCGCGCCGACCGGCTGCCGGCTGCTCTGATCCAGGGGCTGCGCGACCTGTTCGGGGCGCACACGTACCGCCGGATCGACCGCGAGGGTGCGTTCCACCTCGACTGGTCGGGAGATCGCAAGGAGCAGTCCGCCTGAGCGGAGGTAGTGCAGCGAGGCGATTGGCGCTGGGGGTCGAACGTGTGTTCTAATACACTCTCAGCGCCAGCCCGCTCCGGCGGGGACAATTGTCACTCAGGGAGATCGCCGCAACGATGACTGTAGACACCCTTGCAGGAGAAGCTCAGACCGACGTCGTCGACACTCCCGAAGCGGTGATCGACTCGCCGACCGAGACGGCGGCTGTGGTCACGTCAGCCGCTGACGCCGCGCCGGAGGCCGGCACTGACGCCGCCGACACGGACGTCGCCGAGCCGGCTGCTCCGGTGGCCGAGGAGAAGCCGAAGAAGGCACCGGCCAAGAAGGCCGCTCCGAAGAAGACCAAGACGCTCGAGCTCACCCTGACCGTCACCGGCACCGCCGACGGCGAGTGGAAGGCCGAGCTCAAGCAGGGCAACAGCTTCATCGCGAAGAACCTGCTGGTCGCCGCCGCGGCCGTCTCGCGCGCGGCCAAGGAGCTGCACGAAGACCTGTCCGGCCCGATCGACGAGGTCATCGACGCAGCCCGCGAGCAGCAGGCCGCCAAGGTCGCCGCCCTCGAGGCCGAGCTCGAAGCAGCCCGCAAGGCGCTCGCCGAGCTCGACGACTAGTAGACCCTCACCAGCCGCACTCCCTCCCGGCGTACGCGTCCCGCCGACGGGTGCTTCCCTCACACGTCAGCGAGTGCCCCGTGTCGGTAGTTCAGTTAGTGATAGCGGTGGTCAGGTGCGTGCCTGGGCGCCGGTAGCACAACGGAACTACCGACACGGGGCACTGGACAAGCCGGAGCGGGTTTGTGTGCTCGTGGGTTTCCTGAGGTCTGTGTCAGAGGCGTCCGGCACAGAAGGCCTTGGGAGAGGTGAATGAGGAGGTGCCGGATCGGTGACTTGTGGGTGCCCAGTGGGTGTCCGCAGTGTGACCGATCCGGCACGCCGCATCCCTGGGCGGCGGTGCACACCAGGCCGTACCTTGGGTGCCTGGGCCGGTCCAGTCAGGGCCCTGACCACTCCGAAAGCCAGAAGGGGTCAGATGAGCACCTTCGAAGACCTGGGATCGTTGTTGCTGGTTCGCGGCGCGGACGAGCTGGAGCACGCGGGCGGCACGTTGTACGTGCACCTGCACCGGGTCGCGAAGCGGCTCACCTCGCTCGGTGCCTCCGACACCCTGAGGATCGCGGGCCTGGCACACGCGGCGTACGGCACGGACGGGTTCCCGACGCATCTGTTCGACTGGCAGACCGAGCGACCGGTGCTGGAAGCAGTGATCGGGCCCGAGGCTGAGCTGCTCGTCTACCGGTACGGATCCTGCGACCGGGAGACGACCTGGCGGGATCTCGCCGAGCATCGCATGGTGACGGATCGCTTCACCGGGACCACGGAAGAGCTGAGCAACTCCGAGCTCCGCGAGTTCGTCGACCTCACGATCGTCAACGAGCTCGACGTCCTCGACCACGCTCCCGACCTGACCCCGAAGCTCCGCCCCTTCCTGCAGGAGCAGATCCCCCGCTGGCAGTCCCTGGCCTCCCCAGCAGTCCTCGCCGACGCCCAACGAGTACTCCAGCTAGAGCCGGCCGTCGAAGAAGTCAGCTAACCATCAGCCGTCAAAGGTGACCCCGCTGAGGGAGTCACCCGAGGTCAGCCGGGCGCGAAGCCCAGCGTGAGCTGAGCCTCAGCCGTGGGCGAAGCCCCGCGCGAGCTGAGCCTCAGCCGTGGGCGAAGCCCCGCATGGCTCCTAGCATCAGGCTGAGGAACGCGGCTCCGAGGCCGACGGCGGCGCAGACCCAGAGCGGGATGTCGGTGACGATGGCCATGGCCGCGAACGCGAGCGGGCCGAGATAGGCGCCGTCCAGCCGGCGGTGCTTGCGGATCCAGCGCATGACGACGGGAATCGGCATCCCGACCGGCGCGAGCAGTCCGAAGGCGACGAGGCCGATCGGCAGTCCGCGCTGACCGACCACCAGCGCCGAGACCAGCAGCCAGCACAACGGCCCGAACACCAGCAACCACCACGGCGGTTGCCACGCCTCAGCAGCATCGATGTCCATCGCAGCCTGCTTCCCGGCCGCCCAGTGATCCGTCCGCGACCAATCGGTCCGGTAGGTACCACTCGACCACTCGGGCGCGGTCCTGAGCAACCGCACCGAGGCACCGGCGTCGTCTGATCTCATCGCCTGTCCGATCCTCGAGCCTGCTGATAGCTGCGCTGTCATGTATTTCCGAGTCTGCCAGGTCCGAAGGTCGCCCCTGGCGAACAGGAGATGGACAACACATGACGCAATCTGCCCGCAGCGCCTGTCGCTAACCGCTACGGCGTGCCCCGCAGCGCCTGTCACCCACTCATACGGCCAGCGGAGCCGGGTGGTTCACACGGTGAGGAGCCTGAAGGCTGCGAGGCGGTGCGGAGCCGGGTGGTTCACACGGTGAGGAGCTTGAAGGCCTGCGAGGTGGTGCGGAGCCGGGTGGTTCAGACGGTGAAGACTTCGAAGGGGGCCGCATAGGTGGTGCCGAGGCGGGTGCCGGTGCCGCGGGAGATGCCTTCGAGGAACTCGGCCGGGTCGAAGTGCGGCCAGTTGAGCCCGTCGATATACGCCTTGTGCGCCTTCAGCGAGTCGACGCCGAGCTCGAACGTGTCGGTGGTGTCGACCGCATGCTTCCCGGTCGGTGAACCACCGGCCCAGACCTGGCGGACCCCGTTCCAGCGCTCACCGTCGTCGGGGAAGATCCACCGGTTGGCGGCGTCGCGGACGGCGTCCAAGGTGGCGCGACCGGTGTTGATGTGGTCCGCCATGTTCAGCATGACGTCGCCGTCCCAGGTCTCGCGGAAGTTGTTCGTGATGACGATCTCCGGCTGGTGCCGCCGGACCGCCTGCGCGATCAACCGCCGCAGCGGTACGCCGTACTCGATCGTGCCGTCGGGCTGGCCGAGGAACTCGACCGTGTCGACGCCGACGATCCGGGCGGACTCGATCTGCTCGGCCTCCCGCAGCGGACCGCACTCGGCCGGTGCGATGCCGTCGATCCCCGCCTCGCCTGAGGTGAGCAGGCAGTAGACGACCTCCTTGCCCTGGGCGGTCCACCGCGCGATCGCGGCGGCGGCACCGAATTCCAGGTCGTCAGGATGCGCGACGACGGCAAGGGCCTTCGTCCAGTCCTCAATCAGCGGCTCGAGCGGCTCAGGTGCAGTCATGCGAAGAAGGCTATGCCCGGCACCCGGTCTGGTGAACTTTTTTACCGTGTATTCAGGGGCCGAAGACTTGGCGGGTGTAGGGGTTGGTAAAGGCGCGGTGGGGGTCCAGGCGGTCGCGGATGGCGAGGAAGTCGTCGAAGCGGGGGTAGCGGTCGCGGAACTGGTCCGCGGCGAGGGTGTGCAGCTTGCCCCAGTGCGGCCGGCCGCCGAAGGCCCCGGCGATCTGCTCGAACGCGTCGAAGTACTTGTCGTGCTCCAGCCGGTGGTACTGGTGGATCGCGACGTACGCCGTGTCCCGCCCGTACGCGGTGGACAGCCAGATGTCGTCCGCCGCCGCGACCCGTACCTCGATCGGGAACGGGAACCGCTCCCCCGACCGGTCGATCCACGCCCGCAACTGCTGGACCACCTCGACGACATGCTCCCGCGGTACGGCGTACTCGGACTCCCGGAAGATCACGTTCCGCTCGGAACAGAACACTTTGTACGACGCGTCGACGTACTCGCGGGCCGACAGCGCGCGCGACGCCAACTGGTTGATCCGCGGCACCAACCCGGGCCGGCGAACCGCGAGCCGGTTGGTGAGTTCGAAGACCCGGTTGGACAGCAGTTCGTCGTCGATCCAGCCGCGCAGCCGGCTGACCGGGGACGCGCCGACCCCGGCGGCGACCCGGTTGTTGCGTTTGGTCAGCGCCAGGTCGGTGTGCGGGAACCAGTAGAACTCGAAGTGATCGTTGCCGTCGGCAAATTCATCGAAACTGTCGAGCACCTCGCCGAGCGGCAGCGGCATCTCCTGCGCGCGGAGCAGGAACGCCGGAACGCTTTGCAGGGTGAGAGAAGTGATGACACCGAGCGCGCCGACCGAGACGCGCGCCGCGGCGAAGACATCGGGGTTCTCCTCGGCCGAGCAGTGCAGCACGGAGCCGTCCGCGGTGACCAGTTCGAGCGCGACGATCTGGGTCGCGAGGCCGCCGAGCCGGGCGCCGGTGCCGTGGGTGCCGGTGGAGATCGCGCCCGAGATGGTCTGCTTGTCGATGTCGCCGAGGTTCGCCATCGCCAGGTCGAAGGACGCCAGGCCCGCGTTCAGCTTCGCCAGACCGGTACCGGCGCCGAGCGTGACCCGCCCGGACTCCCGGTCGGCGGTGGTGATCGAGGCGAGCCCGTCGAGCCGGATCATCACCTGCTCCGGCACCGAACACCCGGTGAACGAGTGGCCGGAGCCGACCGCCTTGAGCTTCTTGCCCTGCTCGGCGGCCGTCTTCACCGCGACGGACACCTCGTCGATGGAGGCCGGGCGGAGCACCTCCACCCCGGTCGCCGACTCGGTGCCGGCCCAGTTGCGCCAGGTGCTCATCCGAAGTTCTTCCCCTCACCCCGATACGTCACGAGCTCGGTCAGCTCGGTGCCGTCGATCGCGTACAGCCGGTCGAATCGTTCCAGCATCTCGCCTGCCTTGGCGTACCGCATCCAGACCCGGTCGCCGATCCGCAGGCCACGCGCCGATTCTCCCGCTACGGGGGTTTGCACCTCCCCGGCACCCTCGGTGCCGAGCAGACCGAGACCGGGCCGGCCAGGTCGGGGACGGCTGCCGGGACTTCTTCGCCGGACCGGACGCGATGTAGCCACCGCCGAACAGCGTCGCGATCCGCGGCGTGGGACGGCGGACCACGCTGAGGGCGTAGGCGACGGCGCGCTCGGGCTTGAAGATGTCGTACTTGTCGAAGAGCGTGGGCCCGTAGAGACCGGAACCAGCAGTCACCTCGGTGACGGCCCGGTCGGCGCTGCTGACCTCGAGGCTGCCGGTGCCACCACTGTTCACCAGCCGCAGCGGGGCGATCTGCTTCACCGCGTCGACGACCATGCCGCGCCGCTCGGCCAACTCGGCCGCGGACCGGCGCTTGACCCAGCGAACAGCCGGCGACGTATCCGGCAGGCCCGCGATCTGCGCCTCGTAGAACATCACCCCAACCAGCTCGAAGGCGTCATCGGCGACGACAGTGCGGGCCAGTCCGAGCACCTGCTCGGGGGTGCGTAGCGGCGAGCGCCGTACGCCGAGGTGCTGGCCGAAGATCCGCAACGAGGCGTCGACGTCGAGGCAGACCTGGATCCGCTCGCCTCCACCGGTGATCGCCTTGATCAGTTCGAGGTGCTGGACGTCGTCGATCATCAGGGTGATCCGTGAAGCCGCATCCGCATCGGCGGCCAGCTCACGCAGCGCGGCCCGATGCACGGTCGGGTAGCCCATCAGGATGTCGTCGACGCCGTTGCGTGCAAGCCAGAGCGCTTCCGGCAGCGAATACGACATCACGCCGTGGAAGCCGGGCCGTTGCAGCGCCTCGGTGATCAGCGCACGGCAGCGCACCGACTTGGACGCCACTCGGATCGGCGTACCGGCGGCGCGCCGGACGAGGTCGTCCGCGTTCCGGCGGAAGGCAGCCAGGTCGACCACCGCGTACGGCGTCTCGAGGTCGGCCGTGAGTCGCGCGTAGCTGTCGAAATCGCCCATGTCAGGAGTTTACGGCCAGAAAATACTGAAAGGTAGTGCATCTTTAGGGCAAATCGATCACAGTTTCCAACTCTGATGCTACGGAATGTGACCAATTGCCTTCAGTCTCGGGGTTGGACGACTGCTGGGCCAGTAGGGCAACAGTAGATCCACGCACGACAGATACCTCGACGAAGGCGTCTGCCTCGGCATACCGGCGTACTGCGGCAGCGGTGGTGTCCGTGGACCACAGCGACTGCACTGCCAGGCCGCCGCTGTCTCCGCAGCCCTTCATGCGGGCCTGGTAGCCGGTGAAGTACGCCGTTGCCTTGGTCGCGTCCGCGAAGCGCAGGAGCAGCGCGTTGGCGGGTTGGTCTGAGCCTGTTCGGTAGGAACCCTGCAGGGCGTGCAGCGGGACCGGCAGCGAGCCCTTCGGCTGCGGGTTCGCACAGCCGACCGGTAGCGCCTCATAGGCGGCCTGGTGGCCGTCACGCCGGCGGGTCCAGGTGTCGTTGCCCAGGAAGCCCTGCTCCGAGCCACCCGGGTCGGTGTAGGTCTTCCAGCCGTCCCCTAGCTTCTCCGGTGCGGGCAGGTTCTTCGCAGTCACCGGCCCGGCCGACGCGGGTGGTGGCGCCGTGGCCCGCTCGGGTATCTGCGGCGGCTTGGCGGCGTCAGTTGGCTTCGCAGTACTCAAGGTGTTGGTCGGGACCGGCACTGTGCCGCCGACAGTGCTGGGGATCGGCGTAGTCGGTGGTGGCGTCTCCCCCGAAGCCGCGCTGTTGCTGCATCCCACCAGCAGCCCCAGCGCCGCTACGACCGCTAGTACTGGCTTCACTTCGGTTCGAAGTGCTGATAGTCGGGCTTGGACCAGTTGGCACCCCAGAAGTAGCCCTGGCCGATCAGGGACTTCGTGGCGGCGCTGCTGGAGAAGAGCATGCCCGGGCGGGCGACGCTGCGGGTGCGGTAGCTGAGGCCGTTGGACGGGTACCAGACGTTGTTCGCCGCGAGGTACGGGTTCTCGACGGTGTTGACGTCGATCGCGGTGCCGTACGAGTGCGGTGAGAGTGAGTACGGATCGCCGGTCACCTGGCGGCAGTTGAAGGCAGAGGTGTTGTCGGCGGTCATCGAGGAGACATCGCTGCCGCCGAAGACGTCGACGCGCTGCATCCGGCGGATCGGGAAGTGCGCGTTGAAGGTCGCGGTCCAGACCGTGATCATCTTCTGCACGGCCGCGTCGCGGAGGATCAGCTCGCCCTTGTGGACCCGGCCGTCGAAGCCCCAGTAGTTCATCACCAGCAAGCGCAGTGAGGCCGGCCCCACCGGGCAGCCCGCTCGATAGGTCTTCGGGACCATGCTCGCGGCGACGGCGAAGACCGCCGGGTTCAGCGCGGCCTTGATCACGTAGCGGGCCGACGCCGATACCTCGACCGCCGCGGCGGGCACGCCCCGGCTGACCACCCGGATCGTGCGGGTGTGCGGGAAGTTGTCCGGGATCGGCAGGTGGAAGTAGCCATTGGCATCTACTTTCACGCTGGTCAGCCAGCGCCAGGTGCCGTTGCCGAGGAGGTCCTGCAGAACCACTTCGAGCCCAGGCTCGGCCGGGGTGGTGTGGCCATACACGGAGACGCCGGTCAGCGTGATGTACGACGGCGCCGGGGTGTTGGCGACGATCTTGCGGTCCTGCGCAGTGCCGATGCGGGCTGGTGAGATCGCCGGGGCTTCGTAGAACCTGGGCCCGATCACCGCGCGGAACGTGGTGTTGATCGAAGTGGTCGGCGTGTAGGTCATCCGGTACGCGCCGCCGGCGGTCGACTTCGTCGAGCTGCGCAGGGTCCAGCCGCTGGGTAGTGCCTGCCACAGCGAGATGTACCAGTCGACGGCTCCGTTGCTGAGCTTGCCGGTGAACGTCAGCGGCCGGTCCTCCCAGGTGGTGGCCGGCTGGTCCAGCGAGATCGACAGCGGGTCCGCGGCCGTCGTACGGGTCGGCTTCGACGGAACAGTCGCCGGCGGATCGACCGGAGTCGTGGCAGGCGTCGTAGCCGGAGTGGTCGCAGGCGTGGTAGCCGGCGTTGTAGCCGGGGTTGAGGCAGGCGTCGAGGCAGGTGTCGAGGCAGGTGTGCCAGGCGGCGTGGCCACCGGAGTCGCCGTGGTACTGGTGACCGGTAGGCCTGGATCAGGATCAGCGAAAGCCCCGGTCGGGACCAATCCGATCAGCAATATCGCCGCAACCGCGGCAGCCCCCATAGCGCGCAGGTTCATGGCCGTCCTCCCCCTCAGAAGAAGCCCAGGCAGGCCCCACTACCTACCTAGATGCTTCCACTACTAGGGACGTCACACTCCTGCCAAAGGTTCTCTTATTCCTGCAGCCGCTTGACCGCCGCATCGATCCGCTCATCGGTCCCGGTCAGCGCCACCCGTACGTGCCGGTGCCCTGCCGTCCCGTAGAAGACACCGGGCGCCACCAGGATGCCGCGATCCGCCAGCGCCGCGACGGACTCATAGGAGTCGTACGCCGGATGCTCGGCCCACAGGTAGAGGCCGCCCTGGGAGAGCGTGATGGTCCAGCCCGCGTCGGTCAGCGCCTGCCGCAGTACGGCCCGGCGGCGTTCGTACCGGGCACGCTGCTCATCGACGTGGACATCGTCCGACAACGCGGCCGCCATGGCTGCCTGGATCGGCGACGGCACCATCAGCCCGGCGTGCTTGCGGACCGCCAGCAACTCGGCGACGACCGCCTCGTCACCAGCGACGAATCCGGCGCGGTAGCCGGCCAGGTTCGACCGCTTGGACAGCGAGTGCACCGCGAGCAGGTTGTCGTACGAGCCGCCGCAGACGTCCGGGTGCAGCACCGACACGGGCTGCGAGTCCCAGCCGAGCTCGATGTAGCACTCGTCGTTCACCAGGAGCACGTCGTTGGCACGGGCCCACTCCACCGCAGTACGAAGGTCTGCTGCCGTGGTGATCGCACCGGACGGGTTCCGCGGCGAGTTGAGGTACGCGACCCGCACCGGACCGTCGTACGTCGTGGGGTCGGCGATCGGGACGCTAGTGGCCCGGGCCAGCGCAGCGCCTGCCTCGTACGTCGGGTAGGCGAGGTCGGGGATGAGCACGGTGTCGCCGGCGCCGACGCCGAGCAGCATCGGCAGCAGCATGATCAGCTCCTTCGTACCGATCACCGGCAGCACGCCGGTCTGCGGGTCCACACCGGATACACCCAAGCGGCGGGCCATCCAGTCCACCGCCGCCTGCCGCGCGGACGTAGTACCGAGTGTCGTCGGGTACGCCGGTGCGTCGGCCGCTGCCGCGAGTGCCTGCTTCACCAGGTCGGGCACCGGGTCGACCGGGCTGCCGATGGACAGGTCGACGATGCCGTCCGGGTGAGCCGCCGCCTTCTGCTTGTAAGGGGCGAGCTTGTCCCAGGGGAAGTCGGGCAGGCGGCTGGACGTGGGTGCGAAGGTCACCCCAGCATTGTCTCCTGCCGGATCCGCGCCCCTGATCCGGGCGCCGCCAACCGGACAGCGTCAGCAGCTTCGCCCGGGCTCGACCTTCTGCAGGATCTGGCCACCGATGGCCTTCAGCTGGCCGAGCTGCTCCGGGCTGAGTGCGTCGATCACGTACTGGCGGACCGTCGCGACATGACCGGGAGCGGCCGCGACCACCTGCTCGTACCCCGCGTCGGTGAGGGTGGCGACCGTGATCCGGCCGTCCTCAGGCGAGGGGCAGCGCTCCACGAAACCGCGCTGCTCGAGTCGTTTCACCACGTGCGAGAGCCGGGACAGCGAGCCGCTCGCGAAGCCGGCCAGCTCGCTCATCCGGCGGGACCGGCTCGGCGACTCGGACAGGCCGGCCATCACCAGGTACTCGAAGTGGGTCAACCCCGAGTCGCGCTGCAACTGGAAGTCGAGGGCGCCGGGCAGCTTGAACATCAACGCCGCCAGCGTCATCCAGGTCTGCAACTCGTCCGGCTCCAGCCAGCGCACCTCGTCGTCCCCCATCCGGCCATCGTACTACCATGAGTTGACGTATCAACTCATGCCGGTTTACGGTTGACTTGAAACATCAACTAATCGAGTGAGAGCAGGCAAGAACGCTATGAACGTAGTGCTGTGGATCCTGGCCGGAGTGCTGGCCGCGTTCTTCCTGGCGGCCGGGCTGGGCAAGCTCAGCCAGTCCAAGGAGAAGCTTGGCGCGAACGCCAACATGAAGTGGACCGAGGACTTCTCCGCGAGAACGCTGAAGCTCATCGGCACGGCGGAAGTACTGGGCGCCCTCGGCCTGATCCTGCCGGCCGTGCTGAACATCGCCGAGATCCTGGTCCCGCTCGCGGCGACCGGACTGGCCGTCATCATGGTCGGCGCGATCATCACTCACGGCCGCCGCAAGGAGAATCAGCCGATCATCATCAACGCGGTGATCCTGATTCTCGCGCTGGTAGTCGCGATCTTCCGCTTCGGCCCCAACAGCTTCTGAGTTCAATCAGCCCGAAAACCTTTCGGGTTCTACAGGTAGAGGCCGGTCTGGCCGTCTTCGAGACGGCCGGCCGCGACCGCGTGCAGGTCCCGTTCGCGCAGCAGCACGTAGTCGTCGCCGCGGACCTCGACCTCGGCGCGGTCCTCGGGATCGAACAGCACCCGGTCGCCGACCTCGACGGTCCGGACGTTGGCGCCGACCGCGACCACCTTCGCCCAGGCGAGCCGGCGGCCCATCTGCGCGGTGGCCGGGATCAGGATGCCGGCCGAGGACTTGCGTTCACCCTCGGTCTCGATCGCGACCAGCACCCGGTCGTGCAGCATCCGGATCGGCAGTTTGTCGTCGGCGAGCCGCTTGCGAGAAGTCACCGGCGACCCACCAGCCGGCGGATCAGCAGCAGTACGGCGATCACCCCGACGGCCGCGCCGCCGACCGCGACCAGCTTCTGGGTGCGCAGCTGACCTCGCTCGTCGAAGACCTGCGCCTTCGCCTGCTCGACCTGCCGCTTGGCGACATTCTTCGGGTGCGCGCGGTCGACCAGTTCATCAACGGTCGAGGCGAGTCGCACGCGGGTGGCGGCGATGTCCGCCTCGATCTGGTCGGCGGTCCGAGCCTTCGTGTCCGACATCTGTCCGACGCTCCCTTCGACTGATGCACCTTGACTTTTGCCACCGGCCTGCCCGGGGATGCCCCAGGATGGCCGCGCTGACGCCATCCTTGCAGGTCAGGCCTGCAGATCTACGACCACCTTGATGTCACCGGGCTCCCGGACCAGTGCCGACGGCCAGTCCGACAGCGGGACGGTCCTGGTGATCAACCGCCCGAGCCAGGCCGGATCCGCTGCCTGCAGGACTTCCACGGCATCCGCGTAGTGCCGCTTGGCCGCGTTCACCGACCCGACCAGGACCGCGTTGCGGACCACCAACTGCCGGATCAACGCATCCAGCTGTACGTCGATCGAGGTCGGTCCCGGCGAGATCCCGGTCAGGCACATCACCCCGGCCGCCGGCAGCAACTTGGCGCACTCCACCACGACCTGTCCGGCGCCGGTGGCCTCGATCACCACGTCGGGAACAGCGTCGAGCTCCGAGAGGTCGGTCAGGTACTGCGCGCCGAGGTCTCGCACCAACTGCGGCTTCGGTCCGTCGGCAGCCCGGTCCAGTACGTGCACCGTGTAGCCGCGCTGCACTGCGATCAGCGCGGCGAGCAGCCCGATCGGTCCGGCTCCGGTGACGAGTACGTGCTTTGGCCCGAACCAGGAGCGAGCGGCGACCTGGTCGACCTGATCCCAGGCCTTGGTGAGGATGCTGGCCGGTTCCACGAGTACGCCCAGGCTGCCGAGCGTGGCGGGAACCGGCACCGCGTAGTACGGGTCGATCCGCCAGCGTTCGGCGCCGTACCCGTCCATGCCCTTGATGCCGCGTTCGGTGTAGAGGCCGTTGCGGCAGAAGTCCCACTCGCCGCGAGCGCAGGCCGGGCACGGCACCGGGTCCGGGCGGCGGACGATGCCCAGCACCAGATCGCCCGCGGTGAAGCCGGCGGCCGGTTCCAGCACGCGGCCGAGGGATTCGTGGCCGATCACCAGCCGATCCGAGCCGGAGCGGCCGCTGCCGAACTCGCCACCGACGAGTTCGTGGTCGGTGCCGCAGATCCCGGCCAGCAGACCCTCGACCAGCATCGAGCCGTCGCTCAGCGGTGGTTCGGCGACCTCTCCGACCGCAGCTGAGTCCGCCTTGCCCGGCACCACCGTCATCGCGCGCATGCCGTCCACTCCACCGCGCGCCGAACCCGCACGCAAGTTCCCCCGCCGCGTCTGACCTGCCGGCCGCCCGCCAGCTTTCACGCACGCACGGCTTCCCTGTAACACATGCGACTGGTGGGGCTACTGAGAACCACCTGTGGCGGGCGGAGCGGCGTACGGCAGAATGTCGGACAATAGCCGCTGCGAAGGGAACCCGATGTCCGAGCGTCTGACCGTCGGCGATGCCGCACCCGACTTCACCCTTCCCGACGCCGACGGCAACGACGTAGCGCTGGCGGACCTGCGCGGCAAGAACGTGATCGTCTACTTCTACCCGGCCGCGATGACGCCAGGCTGCACGAAGCAGGCCTGCGACTTCCGCGACTCGCTCGACTCGCTGGTCGCGCACGGCTACACCGTGCTCGGGATCTCGCCGGACAAGCCCGCCAAGCTGGCCAAGTTCCGCGAGCGCGACGGCGTCACCTTCCCGCTGCTGAGCGACCCCGACAAGGCAGTGCTGACGGCGTACGGCGCGTTCGGCGAGAAGACGATGTACGGCAAGAAGGTGACCGGCGTGATCCGGTCCACCTTCGTGGTCGACGGAGACGGCAAGATCGCGATCGCGCAGTACAACGTGAAGGCCACCGGCCACGTCGCCAAGCTCCGCCGGGACCTCGGTCTCTGATTCTCCGGTTCTCCTTTCGAGGTCTGGCGAGGACCCTGAAGGTGAAAAGTCAACCTTTTCCCGTCCGGCGGCGTCCGTAGTACAAGTTCCTTTGTCAGGACATCCGGCGAAGGGAAACCCTCGACCGTTTCATGGGTCTGGTCCATAGAACGGTCGTTTGAGCAAACTCAACGATGTGATTTGGATCACACATTGAGCTCACCTGACCGGAGCGGAGACGCTACCCTCCGTGAGATTTTGCGGCGATACAGGGATGAGCAGTACTGGCTAACCGTCCAGCGTTCAGTTGCAACCCTGTGTCCATAGCGTGAAGCCAGTCCGTGACCTTCGCCCTGACCAGTGCAAACCGGGTAATCTGCGCCCGCAGTCTGCCTCTGGGAGGGAGGGACCTGCCGCGATGGGAAAACACTCCTCTGCGGTGACGAAAAGTAACAACAACCGTCGTCCGGTTTATTTGACGGCCGTCGGCCTACTGGTGCTGTCTTTGGGCGCCGTGTTTGTGGTCCGCTCCTTCGGGTCGGAATCGGGTGCGGACGGATTTCTGGGTGGAGGGTCTTGTGACGACCCGACCCAGATCCAGCTGCACACCACGCCCGAGATCCAGCCTCAGCTGGAGGCGGCAGCCAAGGCACTGTCCGCCAAGAAGGACAAGGACGCCCCGTGCCTGCAGTTCACGATTACTGCGGTCCCGTCGGCGTCGGACGCTCGCAACATCGCCAATGGTGCTGACAACAAGCCCGATCTCTGGGTGCCGGACTCGTCCGCCTGGGTCGCTCAGGCCGACGACGGTCAGTCCGTCCCGACCGTCGTCGTGCCGTCCATCGCCAGCTCACCGCTGGTACTGGTCGGCCGGAACGAGAACTTCGCCAACGTCTCGTCCTGGCTGGGATCCTTCCAGGGAACCAAGCCGGCCCTGCTCGACCCGCTGACCCAATCGTCCGGCCTGCTCGCCCTGCTGGCGGTCGGTGCCGAACGAACCAAAACCTCGGCCGCCGACAGCCTGGTGTCTTCGGTGATGGTTCCGCTCGCTCAGCGCCTGGGCTCGCTGGCGCAGCCGTACAAGGAGGTGGACGGCCTCCTCGGCCGAGCTGCCGCGGAGGGCAGCCCCGTCGTCGTACCGACTTCGGAACAGGCCTTCGTGAAGTACCAGGAAGAGCACCCGGACGCCGAACTGAAGGCGATCGTGCCGGCCACCGGCACGCTTCTGTTCGACTATCCGATCGCGGTGACGGCCAAGTCCGACAACACCGTCATCACCGAGGCAGCCAAGTCGCTGGCCGCGGAGATGCTGTCGGACGCGTCCAGCCAGGCCCGCGACGACGCCGGCTTCCGTGACTCGCTGCTGAGTCCGCTCGGCGGCGGCCGGGGCGTCGGGGACATCACCCAGCTGACCAAGCCGAACGCGAGCGTCGTCGAGAAGGCGCTGCTCAACTGGACCAGGCTGTCGCTGACCGCGCACTCGCTGGCGGTGATCGACGTGTCCGGCTCGATGAACGAGAAGGTCGGCGGCAAGACACGGATGCAGCTGACCATCGCTGCCGCCACACAGGGCCTCAAACTGTTCCCGGACAACGCCGCGCTCGGACTGTGGTCGTTCTCGACCAGCATCGGCCCGAACAAGGAAGACTTCAGGCAGTTGGTCCCGATCGCACCGCTGACACCGGCCCAGCGCAGCAAGATGCTGGCCAGCCTGACGGCGCAGAGCGCGATCCCCAACGGTGGCACCGGGCTCTACGCCACCGCGATCGCGGCTGTGAAGGCCGTCAAGCAGAACTACGACTCGAGCGCCGTGAACGCCGTCATGCTCTTCACCGACGGCAAGAACGACGACCCGAACGGCCCCACACTGACCGCGACGATCCGCACCCTGGAAGGCATGCGCGATCCGGCGCAACCGGTCCGGATCATCGCACTCGGTATGGGTCCCGACGTAGACGGCAACGAACTGGGCCAACTGGCCGCCGCGACCGGCGGTCTCAGCTACGTGGCCCGCAACCCCACCGACCTGCAAGGCGTCTTCATCAACGCACTGCAGAGTCGCTGAGCAATCCAGGAGACCTGCTCCCTAAGATGTCCTAGGGAGCAGGTCTCCCCACGCCAGAGTGGTGGAATGGCAGACACGCCGGCTTTAGGTGCCGGTGCCCTTTAGGGTGTGAGGGTTCGAGTCCCTCCTCTGGCACTCTCGTACGACGAACAGCCCCGCACGCCGGATTCCTGCGTCGCCGGCTTGTAAAAAGCCCCCACGCAGCTCCTGCGTCGCCGCTCGCACCCGCCCGGCATCGCGCGCTCCTACGTCGCCCGCTCACAAGCAGGCGTTGGTGGTCAGCCGCAAGTCCCACGCGCTCACGTCGCACCCACGCACCTCCCGCCGCCTCAGGCCCCACCAACTAGACGGCGGCCCCGTCGTACCCTCCGTCTAGGTGAGCCTGCAGCGGAGGCGGTCGCCCTCGGTTTGGCGTGCTGCTCGTTCACATAAGCGGCCGTCGGTGGTCGCGACCGAGCCGCGCGGCCCGGCAGGCGGCGCGCATCTTTGGCATCTCTCGCGTCTCCAGAACACCTGGTACGTCGACTGTTGTGGGTGCTGCTGATGCATGACTCCCCCTCTTCCGCGAGCCCCCTCGGGAAGCTGTTCTCAGTGGCAGGGGGCGCTGCCTGGAGTCGGCTGAGCCGGGATCAGCTCAGGATTCCGTGGGCGGTGTTCCAGTTCTTGGCGCCTTGGTAGGCGTCGATCATGCCCCAGACCCACACCGCGGGCAGCAGTAGGAAGCCGATGAGGATCATGGTGGTTAGCCAGGCGAAGCAGTAGGCGGCGAAGATGGCGATGCCCAGGCCGGTGTTGCCGTTGATGAGGGTGCCTAGGCCGGGGATGAAGAACGAGGCCAGGAGTGAGAGGCCTGGGTTCTTCGGCTGGACCTGTTGTGGGTAGCCGTACTGCGCGGCCGGATACCCGTACTGCGGGACGGCTGGTGGCTGAGCGCCGTACTGCGGGACGGCTGGTGGCTGAGCGCCGTACTGCGGGGCTGCCGGTGCCTGTGGAGCGGGATAGAAGCCGTATTGCGGGACGGCTGGTGGTTGGGCGGGTGGATACACGCCGTACTGCGGGACGGCGGGTGGTTCGCCGTTCGAAGGTGTTTCTGGGTATGGCTGAGACATGGTTCCCCCTGAGTCCCCGAGCCCCCCTCGGGATGGGGATTACCGTAACGCTCTGTGTCGGGGCCTGCCTAGAGCCAGGGAGCTCGATCGTTCAAACCGTGACCATCCATAGGTCTCAGGCCAGGCTGTTGAGGTACGCCGTGCCTCGCGGGGTTAGCTCGTACCCGGTTTCGAGGCTGTAGGTGAGGCCCAGGTTCTTGAGTTTGCGGACGTCGAGTTTGAAGCCGGCGGTGTCGCGGCCGACTTCGGCGGCCAGGTCGCCGGGCCCGGGTGGCCGGCTTGGCCTGGATCTGGCGGAGGGTCGCGGTGGTCCAGGCGCCGTGGCGGCTCAGCTCGTCCAGCTTGGCGAGCTTGTCGCCGAGGTCCGCCAGGTCGGCGTCGGACAGATCGGCGGACGCGGCCAGCTCCTCGCGCGGGTCCGGTCCCTCGACCAGGCGGAAGCGGATCAGGAACGTCGGCCAGTCCTCGTTGCCGCGGAGGCGGCGGCGGACGTCCTTCGCGTTGCCGCGGTCGGCCGCGATCACGTCGGCGTCGTTGTCGGCGAGCAGATCGGGATTGATCTGGCTGATGCTCTCGATCTCGATCCGGCCGGCGTTGGTGCGATAGACGCGGCCGGCCACCACCCGCGGCTCGGCCCAGCGCCGGTACGCCGTGGTGATGCGTCCCTCGGCGACTCCGTCACGATCAGATCCGGCGAACAACATCTCAGGCTCCCAGCGCTTTGGCCACCAGCGGGGCGAGTTGGCGCAACGCCTTGCCCCGGTGACTGATGGCGTCCTTCTCCTCGATCGACAACTCGGCCGTGGTCAGGTCGTAGCCCTCGGCCTGGAACAGCACGTCGTACCCGAAACCGCCGGTACCCCGCAGCTCCCGGATCACCGAGCCGGGCATCTCACCGCGGACGATCTCGTCCTCGGCACCCGGCCGGCAGAACGCAACGGCCGCGACGAAGGAGGCGCCGCGACGCTCGTCCGGTACGTCTTCCAGCTGGCCGAGCAGCAGCACGTTGTTCGCGTGGTTGTCCTTGGCCGGGCCGGACCAGCGCGCCGACAGCACCCCCGGCATCCCGTTCAGCGCGTCGACGCAGATCCCGCTGTCGTCGGCGATCGACGGCAACCCGGTCGCGGCGACGGCGGCGTGCGCCTTCAGCAGCGCGTTGCCCTCGAAGGTCGGCTCGGTCTCGGCCGGTTCCTCGTACGGCGTGACGTCGGCCAGCCCGAGCACCTCGATGCCGGGCACGATCGGGGCGAGGATGCGGCGCAGCTCCTCGAGCTTCTTCTGGTTGTTCGAGGCCAGCAGGACCTTGCTCACGACAGCGACTCCAACTGGAGCTTGGTGAGGTCGGCGCAACCGGCGGAACCGAGCTCCAGCAGGGCGTCAAGCTCGTCGCGGTCGAACGGCGCGCCTTCCGCCGTACCCTGCACCTCGATGAACTTGCCGTCGCCGGTGAGCACCAGGTTCATGTCGGTCTCGGCCCGGACGTCCTCCTCGTAGCAGAGGTCGAGCATCGGGGCGCCGTCGATGATGCCGACCGAGACCGCGGAGACCGAGCCTGTCAGCGGCTCGCCCTTCAGCGCCTTGCGGTCACGCAGGAACGAGACCGCGTCCGCGAGGGCGACGTACGCGCCGGTGATCGCGGCAGTCCGGGTGCCGCCGTCGGCCTGCAGTACGTCGCAGTCGAGCAGGATCGTGTTCTCGCCGAGCGCCTTGTAGTCGATCACCGCACGAAGGGAGCGGCCGATCAGGCGGGAGATCTCGTGCGTCCGGCCGCCGATCCGGCCCTTCACGGACTCGCGGTCCGAGCGGGTGTTGGTCGAGCGCGGGAGCATCGCGTACTCCGCGCTCACCCAGCCCAGGCCGGACCCCTTCCGCCAGCGCGGCACGCCCTCGGTGACGCTCGCCGCACACAGCACCCGGGTCTTGCCGAACTCGACCAGCACCGATCCCTCGGCATGGTCGAGCCACTTCCGGGTCAGGGTCACCGGCCGGAGCTGATCAGCAGTACGTCCATCGATACGAGCCATGCCCGAAACCCTAAGCCTGAACGCGCCTTACCTCCGCATCGGAGGTGGGCGAGGCAAGGGAAGACGGGAGGATTTAGAAGCCCTAAACCTGAACGCGCCTTACCTCCGCATCGGTGGGGGCGGAGCGGAGGTGGCTGAACTGGGTGAGGGCCATTTTGGCGGCCCAGGGAGTGAGGTCGCCGGCGCGGCGGCCCAGCCAAGGGATGCCCTCGCGGATCATCCAGCGGGTGTCGGCCCATTTGGAGGGGGTTTGGCCGGCGCAGGCGAGGGCCGGTGGGACTGCGATCGGGAAGCCGTGGTGGTGGAGTTGGTCGGCGAAGGCCCGGGCCAGGTGGCGGTGGCCTCGTTCGCCGGGGTGGAGGCGATCCACGCTCCAGAAGTCGCGGCGGTAGACCTCGGGGTAGTCGGCCATGTCGATCCGGATCCCGCCGAACCGGGCGTACAGGTCGTCGTACGCCGCGTTCACCTGCTCGATCCGCTGCCACAAGGGGCGGCGCAACCACGACGGTAGGCCGAACACCTGGCCGTGATCGTGGAAGCGGACCGTCAGCAGCAACGCACCGCGCGCGGTCAACTGCTCCGCGCAGTACTGCAGGCAGTCCCGGATCTGACCGGCGTCGAAGGTCGATCGCAGCGTGTCGTTCACGCCGACGATCAAGGAGGCGAGGTCGATCGGGTCCGAACCCGTCGACGGGAGCTGGTCGGCGGCCACCATCGGCGCGGTGGCACCGCTGGTCGCGAAGTTGGCGAACGTCACACGGTGGGAGCTGCCCAGGGAGTCGGCGAGCAGCGAGGCCCAGCCCCGCCACCCCTCCCCCGGACGCGCGCCGGCACCGGAAAGGTCGGTCGTACTGCCGTTCATCGGGTCCCCGACACCCACGGTCGTCGAGTCACCCAGTGCCACATAGTGGAGGCTCACGTTCCGTCATGGTGACGGCGCCGAGCGAGTCCTGGGTGCCACCCAGGTGACCGGTCGGTTGACACCACCTGATGAACCGGGTGTTGAAGATCGGAAGTGTCCAGACATAGGCTCCTGCAAACACCTACGTGCAGGAGTTGCCTGATTATGACTGATCTTCGGTTCGGCGTGGTGGGACTCGGCGCCCGCAGCGGGATCGCCCGCCATGCGCACCAGCCCGGGGAGGGATCGCGGATCGTCGCGGTCTGCGACCCGGTCGGCGCCCAGCAGCAGGCCGCCCTCGACAACTACCCCGAGGCGAAGGCGTACGGCGACCACAAGGAACTGCTCGACCTGAACCTGGACGGCGTCTTCCTGACGACCCCCGATGACCTGCACGAGGATCCGGCGATCGACTTCCTCCAGGGCCGGCGTCGCCGTCTTCGTGGAGAAGCCGCTGGCGATCACGACCGCCGGTTGCGACCGGGTGCTGCAGGCGGCGTACGACAGCGGTTCCCGCCTGTACGTCGGGCACAACATGCGCCACATGCCCGTAGTACAGACGATGCGGGACCTGATCCGGTCCGGCGCGATCGGCGAGGTGAAGACGATCTGGTGCCGGCACTTCGTCGGCCACGGTGGCGACTTCTACTTCAAGGACTGGCACGCCGACCGCAGCCGGACCACCAGTCTGCTGCTGCAGAAGGGTGCCCACGACATCGATGTGATGCACTGGCTGGCCGACGGCTACACGACCCGGGCGAACGCACTCGGCGGGCTGGTCCTGTACGGCGGGATCGAGGATCGCCAGGATCGCTCCGGGCAGCGGTTCTCCGACTTCGTCTCCGAGGACAACTGGCCGCCGCTGTCGCAGACGGGACTCGCGCCGGTGATGGACGTCGAGGACCTGTCGATGGCGAATCTCCAACTGGACAACGGGGTTTTCCTCACCTACCAGCAGTGCCACTTCACCCCGGACTACTGGCGCAACTACACCGTGATCGGCACGGCCGGGCGGCTGGAGAACTTCGGCGACGGCCCCGGTGGCGTCGTGAAGGTCTGGAACAGCGGCCGTTCCGGTTACCGCGAGGACGCCGATCTGGTGGTCGACATCCCGGATGCAGAGGGTGGGCACGCGGGCGCGGATCCCCGCCTGGTGGCGGAATTCGTCAACTTCGTCCGCGACGGCGGCGCGACCATCACCTCACCGATCGCGGCCCGCGCGGCCGTCGCCGCCGGCTACGCGGCCACCACCTCGCTGCGCTCCAACGGCGCCCCGATCGACATCCCGGCACTCGACCCAGCACTGATCGAGTACTTCGACCAAGGCCAGTCGCGGCCTAGCTGACAATCTCCGCAAGTACTTCTCGTAAGGCGTCCGGTCGCTCGCGGTGGAGCGAGTGGCCGGCGCCTTCGATCAGCCGGAACTCGTGCTGGGCAACGTGTTCGGCCAGTTCCCGTACTGCGCTCGCCGGGCGCGGGTCGCCGTCGCCATGGACGAACCAGACCGGCGCGGTGACGGCGCTCGCTGTACGGGCGAGGTCTTCGTCGGACCACGACTCGGTCTCCGCGTTGATCGCGCTGTTGGCGGAGAAGTTGATTGGATACGGGACGTCCGCATCCTCCAGGCCCCACTTCCAGGCCTGCTCGCGATCGGCGTGATCGGTGAACCAGAACAACGCGCGGAACTCGATTTCCTCTTCCTGGCTTCGCTTCCGGCCGCTCAACTGGTCGAGCCGGGCCTGTTGCGCCGGAGTCATCCGCCGAAGCCGCTCCGCCTCGTACGGGGTGAACCAGTCGCCGATGCCGACGCCGCCGAGGTAGCCGACTCGCGCGACGCTGGCCGGGTACGCCGCCGCGTAGGTCAGCGCGAGCGTGGCGCCGAAGGAGTGGCCGATGACAACGATCTTCTCGTAGCCCCAGTGCTGCCGGAGTTCCTCGATGTCGTCCTGGAGCCGCTTCATCGTCTGGTCTTCGGATGGGTCCGACCTGCCGCACCCGCGCTGGTCGAACCGGTGCACGACCGTACGATCGCCGATCATTTCCGCCACCGGTTCCAGGTAGTCCCAGAGGCCAGGACCGCCATGCACCAGAACGACGGGCAGCGCGGCGGTCGCCGTACCGGTTGTCATAGTGCGCAGGCGTACGCCGTCCGACAGTTCGACGTGCATCTAGATCTCGAAGACCGCGTTGGGGGTGGCGACCAGAACCTCACCGGGAAAGGTGCGGCGAGCACCTTCGGCCTGAATGTCGCGGTCGAACCACGGCGGGACATGGGTGATGACGAGGCGCTTCACGCCCGCTCTTTTGGCATGCTCCCCAGCATCGGCGGGGGTGAGGTGCAGATCAACCGGATTGTTCGGATCGTCGTCCTTCAAGGCCGCTTCCGACAGCAGCACATCGGCACCGCGGGCAAGCTCGATCAGAGCGTCGCTCGGGCCGGTGTCGCCGGTGAAGACGAGGGCCTTGTTGCCGTGCTCAACTCTGATCGAGTACGCCGGGACCGGGTGGATGGCGGGCGTGGTGCGGACGGTGAAAGGCCCGATCTGCTGGATCTCCTGCCAGGTATGGAACTCCAGCTCCTCCTCCATCCCCGGATCCTCGGGCAGGTCGTAGGCCAGCGCCATCCGGCCGGCCGCACCGGGCGGACCGTAGACGGGGATGCGCGGGAACGGCGAGGCGGGCGAGTACTTCGCGGAGACGTACAGCCCGCACAGATCCATGCAATGGTCCGGGTGCAGGTGGGACAGGGCGATCGCGCCGATCTGGGGCACGCTGAGATGCCGCTGCAGCGCGCCCAGCGCGCCACTGCCCAGGTCGAGGACCAGGTTGAAGCCGTCCGCGCTGACCAGATAGCTCGAGGCAGGCGAGTCCGGACCGGGGACGGACCCGGAGCAGCCGAGCACGGTGAGCTTCATACCTTGAACATTACCGGCGGGTTGGTCAGTTCGCAGACGACCTCAGGGCGTCGGCGATCAGCTGAACCGGTTACCTGGCGACGATTCCGGCACGTCCCGCCCCGGTACCGGTGCCATTGACAACGGACGCCGCGACACCCAGGTGCGAGCCGCGTCACATCTGGCTCGGCGTGTCTAGCGGACCCAGGCGAACTGGTCGACGCCGGAAAGCACCGGGCCGAGGAACCGCGAGCCGATCGCGGCGAACTCGGCCGGGTTCCCGGTGGTGACGAACCGGTGCTGCGGTGCCGGCAGGTTGTCCGCTCGCAGCAGGCCGCTCTTGGTCAGCACGCCGTACACGTCCTTGGCGCACTCCTCGGCGCTGCTGACCAGGCTGACCTCGTCGCCCATCACGTACGAGATGACGCCGGTCAGTAACGGGTAGTGGGTGCACCCGAGGATGAGGGTGTCGACGCCGGCCTCGACCAGCGGATCGAGATACTCGTGCGCCGCCGCGAGCAACTCCGGACCGGACGTCGTGCCGGCCTCGACGAAGTCGACGAAACTCGGGCAGGCCTTGGTCAGCAGCTCGACCTGCGGAGCGGCGGCAAACGCATCCTCATAGGCAAGCGAGGACGCCGTCGCGTGGGTGCAGATCACGCCGACGTGGTTGTTGCGGGTGGCAGCGACCGCACGACGCGCCGCCGGCAGGATCACCTCGACCACCGGTACGTCGTACCGCTCGCGGGCGTCGCGGAGCATCGCGGCACTGGCCGAATTGCAGGCGATCACGAGCATCTTCACGCCACCCTCGACCAGGTGGTCCAGGCATTCAAGCGCGTACTCACGGACCTCGGCGATCGGCTTCGGACCGTACGGCTGACGAGCCGTGTCGCCCAGATACAGGATCGGCTCATGCGGCAACTGGTCCAGCACCGAGCGGGCCACGGTCAGCCCGCCGAAGCCGGAGTCGAAGATGCCGATCGGTGCGTCTGCCACGGTGTGAACCCTAGCTCTGAGGACCGACAGGACCGGCATCGGGCAGGCTCGAAGGTGAGCCTTACCTACAAGACGAAACGACACGCCGGAGTTATCCACATCTTTACTCTCAGGAATTGCATTGTGACGTGACGCAGGCCACTCTTAACGGATGTGTTTCCGACCGCCCTTAGCGATGCCATGAATTTGGCAGTCCAGATCGCGGTGGCCCTGAGTTCCACCGCCGCACCGAATCCGCATCCGACCAACGCCACGGCAGCAGGACACGCCACCGGCCAGGCCGCGGAAACGACCACGAGCAGTACGTCGGCAGACATCGGCTCGGCCCTCGGGCCGACCGGGATGCTGCTGTTGCTCGCGATCGCCGTCTTGGCCGTCTACATCATCTCGCTCTCGCTGCACCCGAACGCCAAGTGCGGTCGCTGCAACGGAGCCGGACGGCACAAAGGCACCATCTTCACCTACGCCCAACGCCCCTGCAGCAGTTGCAAGGGCCGCGGCACTCATCCCCGGCTAGGACGAAAGATCCTCTTCAAGCAACCTTCCTGATCCGGCCCGACCGGCGGATCCGACCTGATGCTGCAGGCCGGACCTACCAGTCCGTGGTGCCGGCTGTCAGTGCAGCGGGACCGCGTAGACGTGGCTCAGGCAGGTCCGCCCATAGAAGTACTGCTTCAGGCCCAGAGTTGACCTTCGAGGCGGTCCTCTGCTTCATCGATCGTGCCTTCGTAGGCGCCGGTGGACAGGTACTTCCAGCCGCCGTCGGCGACGACGAACGCGATGTCCGCGGACTGCCCGTCCTGGACGCACCTGGCCGCCTGGCCGAGCGCCGCGTGCAGGATCGCGCCGGTCGAGATCCCGGCGAAAATGCCTTCGTTGTCCAGTAACTCGCGCACCCGCCGGACCGCGTCGCGCGGGCCGACCGAGAACCTGGCGTCGATCAGCGACGCGTCGTACAGCTCCGGCACGAACCCCTCGTCGAGGTTGCGCAGGCCGTAGACGAGTTCGCCGTACCGCGGTTCGGCGGCGACGATCCGGACCTCCGGCTTGTGCTCACGGAAGAAGCGGCCGGCGCCCATCAGCGTGCCGGTGGTGCCCAGCCCGGCCACGAAGTGCGTCACCGACGGCAGGTCGGTGAGGATCTCCCGGGCCGTCCCGTCGTAGTGCGCCGCCGCGTTCGAGGGGTTGCCGTACTGGTACAGCATCACCCAGTCGGGGTGGTCCGCCGCGACCTGCTTGGCCACCCGGACCGCCTCGTTCGAGCCGCCCGCGGCAGGCGAGGAGATGATCTCGACGCCCCACATCCGCAGGATCTGCCGGCGCTCCTGCGAGGTGTTCTCCGGCATCACGCAGACCATCCGGTAGCCACGGAGCTTGGCGGCCATCGCGAGCGAAATCCCGGTGTTGCCCGACGTCGGCTCGAGGATGGTGTTGCCCGGCCGCAGCCGGCCGTCCTTCTCGGCGTCCAGCAGCATCCGCAACGCGGCCCGGTCCTTGATCGACCCGGTCGGGTTGTGGTCCTCCAGCTTGGCCCACAACCGTACGTCGGCCGACGGGGACAGCTTGGGCAGCCCGACCAGCGGCGTACCGCCGATCGAGTCGAGCAGGCTGTCGAAGCGCATGATCAGCCGCCGGCGACAGCCGGCAGTACGACGACCACGTCGCCGTCCTTCACACCGGTTGTCAGGCCGCCGGTGAAGCGGACGTCCTCGTCGTTGACGTAGACGTTGACGAACCGGCGCAGCTCCTCCGGCTCACCCTCGACGATCCGCTCCTTCAACCCGGGGTGGTTGCCGTTCACGTGGTCGATGAACTCGGCCAGCGTGGCGCCGTCCCCGTTCACCGCCTTCTCGCCACCGGTATAGGTGCGCAGAATCGTCGGCACGCGCAACTCGATCGCCATTTCAGATTTCTCCTAGGTGGTGTGTCTCGTGGATAGCTTGAGTGCCGGCGGTGTCCAGGTGGGTGCATCGCAAGGCGGAGGGAAGGGCTCGATGCTTTTCTATCGTGCCTTTTCCTCCAACGCGGCGAGGTGCCCGCCTGGGCGCCGCCGGTGCCGAGCTATCCACGAGACACACCACCTTCATAGTCCGCCACGACCTTGACGTCTTCCTCGGTGACTTCGCCGTCGACGATCCGGTAGGACCGGAACTCGACCGGCCCGTCGTACTCCGGTGCGTCCGCGCCGTCCCTGGTCGAGACCAGGACGTAGTGCGCGTTCGGCTCCTGCGCCAGGTTGATATCGGTCCGCGAAGGGTAGGCCTCGGTGGCCGTGTGCGAGTGGTAGATCACCACCGGCTCCTCGTCCCGCTTGTCCATCTCCTTGTACAAGCCGAACAGATCGCCGGAGTCGAACTCGTAGAACGTCGGTGACATCGCCGCGTTCAGCATCGGGATGAACCGCTGCGGCCGGTCCGAGCCTTCGGGCCCGGCCACCACGCCACACGCCTCGTCCGGGTGGTCCCGGCGGGCGTGCGCGACGATCGCGTCGTACGTCGCCTGGTCGATGATCAGCACAACTCAACGGTACGGCGGACGGCGGATCGCCCCGACCAACGCCTGAGTCGGTCCACCATGTGGACACCAGGTGCTCGGCAGCCGCCTACCAGCGGTCGTGCACCTGCGGGCGGATCAGCTCGTCGTACACATCCCGTACTGCGCTGAGCTGGTCGGCGGTCAGCGGGTCGAGCGCCTCCGCGCCGACGTTGCCGGCCACCTGCTCCGGGTTGCGCGCGCCGGGGATGACCACCGAGACGCCCGGCTGGTCGAGGATCCAGCGGAGCGCGAACTGGGCCATCGTCGCCCCTTCGGGGACCAGCGGGATCAGCCGCTTGACCGCCTCCAGGCCGGTGGCGAAGTCGACGCCGGAGAAGGTCTCGCCGACGTCGAAGGCCTCGCCCTTGCGGTTGTAATTGCGGTGGTCGTCGGCCCCGAAACTGGTGTTCTCGTCGTACTTGCCGGACAGCAGGCCGCTGGCCAGCGGGACCCGGGCGATGATGCCGACGCCCGCCTCGGCCGCGGCCGGGAGTACCTCGTCGAGGGGCTTCAGCCGGAAAGCGTTCAGGATGATCTGCACACTGGCCACGTTCGGCCGGGCGATCGCGGTGAGCGCTTCCGCACAGGTCTCCACGCTCACGCCGTACGCCGCGATGCGCTTCTCCTGCACCAAGGTGTCGAGCGCGTCGAAGACCGCGCCGGTCGAGTAGACCTCGGTCGGCGGGCAGTGCAGCTGGACCAGGTCGATGGTGTCGACGCCGAGGTTCTCCCGCGACCGATCGTTCCAGGCGCGGAACGCGTCCAGGTTGTAGTTCCCGGTCTTCTGCTCGACCCGACGCCCCATCTTGGACGCGACCGTGAGCCCCTGGTGCTCCTTCAGCAGCTTCCCGACAACCCGCTCGCTCCGCCCATCGCCGTACACGTCCGCGGTGTCGATAAACGTGACGCCGCCGTCCACAGCTGCCCGCAGTACGGCGAGAGCCTCGTCCTCCCCGACCTCACCCCAGTCAGCTCCCAGCTGCCAGGCCCCCAGCCCAACCACGCCAACATCCCGCCCAGTACGCCCAAGAGTCCTGTTTTCCATAGCCCCGACCCTACCTACCAACGCATGTCGTACAGCAGCGCCGACTGGAGGCAGCCGAGCCATCCCCCGCCTCCGCTTTCCCTGACCTGCACCCGCGCCTAGCGCATGTTGAGCAGCAGAGCTGACTGCAGGTAGCCGAGCCATCCCCCGCCTCCGCTTTCCCTGACCTGCACCCGCGCCTAGCGCATGTTGAGCAGCAGAGCTGACTGCAGGTAGCCGAGCCATCCCCCGCCTCCGCTTTCCCTGACCTGCACCCGCGCCTAGCGCATGTTGAGCAGCAGAGCTGACTGCAGGTAGCCGAGCCATCCCCCGCCTCCGCTTTCCCTGACCTGCACCCGCGCCTAGCGCATGTTGTGCAGCAGAGCTGACTGGAGGTAGCCGAGCCAGTCGTACAGGTCGTACGTCAGGCGGCGGGGGTCGTCGTCGGGGAGTTGTTCCCAGACTCCGTAGTCGTCTTCTTTGATGTCCAGGCGGGTGCCGATCGCGAGCCGGAGGTCGTTGAGGGCGCGGAGCCACGACAGCTGGTCCTCTGGTTCGAGCGTGATGCCGTCATCGACCGCTGACGCTTCCTCCAGCGCGGCGAGCACCCGCTTGGCGTCGCCCGCCTTGGTGTCGCGCAACCCGCGCTCGGTGAACCGGCGGAACTCCGACGACGCGTGGTCGTCCTCCTTGTACGCGTCCGGTAGCAGCCGCTGCAGTACTACGTCCTCCGGCGGCGACGTCGGCCCGTCGTTGTCGAGCAGCGCCGCCAGCGGATCGCTGGACTCGGTCGCGCGCGGCGGCATCCCGTCGTACAGGAGCTCGACCAGGTTGCGCAGCAGGTTCGCCAGGATGTCGGCCTCGTGCTCGGCGAAGCTGACGATCACGGTCTTCTTGCGCTTACGGAACCTCGTCACGACTTCTCGCAGGTGGCCCACAGGCCGTAGGTGTGCATGGCTTCGACGTCGCGCTCCATCGCCTCGCGGTTGCCGTTGGAGACGGCCGACTTGCCCTCCTCGTGCACCTGCATCATCAGCTTCTGCGCCTTGGTCTTGGAGTAGCCGAAGTACGTCTGGAACACGAACGTGACGTAGTCCATCAGGTTCACCGGGTCGTTCCAGACGATCGTCACCCACGGTGGGCTCAACTCGATCGCCTCGTCGACTTCGGGGCTCGCAAGTTCGCTTGGTGCGGTGGTCACCAGACCATTCTCTCCATCATCGGTTCCGGACTCGCAATAGGCTGCCCCTGTGACTACCACGGGAGGCGCGTCCACCGCGCTGTTGACGGACCACTACGAGCTGACCATGCTGCAGGCCAGCCTCGCCGACGGTACGGCACATCGCCGCTCGGTCTTCGAACTGTTCGCGCGCCGCCTGCCGGACGGCCGCCGGTACGGCGTGGTGGCCGGCGTGAACCGGCTCCTCGACGTGCTCGAGCGGTTCCGCTTCGACGAGCAGACGATCGAGTTCCTGCGCGACCGGGCCATCGTGGACCAGGCTACCTGCGACTGGCTGGCCGGCTACCGCTTCAGCGGCGACATCAGCGGGTACGCCGACGGCGAAATTTTCTTCCCCGGCTCCCCCGTCCTGGTGGTCGAGTCCAGCTTCGCCGAGGCGGTGCTGCTGGAAACCGTCTTCCTGTCGATCCTGAACCACGATTCCGCGGTCGCCTCGGCCGCCTCCCGGATGACCTGGTGGGCCGGCGGCCGGCCATGCATCGAGATGGGTTCGCGGCGGACCCACGAGGAGTCGGCCGTCGCGGCCGCCCTCGCGGCGTACATCGCGGGCTTCGCCACCACCTCCAACCTCGAGGCGGCCCGCCGCTTCGGTATCCCGAGTGCCGGTACGGCGGCGCACTCGTTCACCCTGCTGCACGACTCCGAGCGCGATGCCTTCGTCTCCCAGGTCGATGCCCTCGGCAAGGGAACGACGCTGCTGATCGACACCTACGACCTGACCGAGGCGGTGAAGACCGCGATCGACATCACCGGCCCGGAGCTCGGTGCCGTCCGGCTCGATTCCGGCGACCTGCCCTCGCTGGCCGGGCAGGTCCGCGAGCAGCTCGACGCGCTCGGCGCCACCAAGACCCGGATCATCGTCACCAGCGACCTGGACGAATTCCAGATCGCCGCGCTCGCGCCGGCCTCCGTCGACGGGTACGGCGTCGGTACGTCGCTGGTGACCGGCAGCGGCTATCCCACCTGTGGCTTCGTCTACAAGCTGGTGTCGCGGGAGGACGCGACCGGTGTGATGGCTCCGGTGGCGAAGAAGAGCCCGGACAAGATCTCCATCGGCGGCCGCAAGTACGCGCTCCGCCGCCGGTCCGCCGCGGGAGTCGCCGAGGTCGAGCTGATCGGCGTCGGGCAGGCCCCGGTCGACGACGGCGATGACCGCGAGCTGCTGAAGCCGCTGGTCGAGGCCGGCAAGATCATCGGCCGGACGACGCCCGCGGAGTCCCAGGCGCATCACCTGAAGGTCCGCGACGAACTCCCCCGCAGCGCCAGCCAGCTCAGCCGCGGCGAGCCGGCCATCCCGACGGAGTACATCGGCGACCTCAACGCGCGCAACCCGTTCGCGCCAAGGTCCAACCGATGACAACCGACGGCGGCGACTCCGGTGTACCCGGCGCATCGAGTGCCGACAGCGACCCCGGTGCCTCGAGTGCCGCCGGCGACTCCGGAGCATCGAGTGCCGCCGGCGACTCCGGAGCATCGAGTGCCTCGGGTGCCTCGAGTGCCTCGAGTGCCGACAGCGACCCCGGAGCATCGAGTGCCGTCGGCGACTCCGGTGCCTCGGGTGCCTCGGGTGCCTCGGGTGCCGACAGCGACCCCGGCACGTCGAAGCTGAAGTGGTCACCGGATGCGCCGGCCAGCGCGGCCGACATCCTGATCGCGCTCCGGTTCGCGGACCGCGCCGCCCGCAAAGCCATCGGCGACGAATTGGCCGGCACCGGCGTCCACACCGGTCAGGAGATCGTGCTGGCCAAGCTCCTGCACCTCGGCTCGCTCCCGGTCGCCCAGCTCGCGAAGGTCCTCGACGTCGAGGTCCCAACCGCCACCCGCACCACCCAGCGGATGGAAGCCGCCGGCCTGGTCCGCCGCGTCAAGAACGACAAGGACGCCCGCCAGGTCAGCATCGAACTCACCGACCACGGCACCGAACTCGCCCACACCGTCCAGCAACTCCACGCCCAGGCAGGCAACCGCGCCCTCGCCGGCGTCACCCCCGAAGACCGCCGCCTCCTCCGCAACCTCCTCTGGACCATCACCGCCAACGTCGACGACCTCCCCGGCTAGCTCAGCACCGAGTCGAAGGACTTGCCGAGGATTTCGAGGCCTTCTCGTAGTAGGTCGTGCGGGATAACCAGGGGTGGGAGGAAGCGGAGGACGTTGCCGTAAGTGCCGGCGGTGAGGACTACCAGGCCTTCGGCGTGGCAGGCCTTGGCGATGGCGGCGGTTGCTGCGGCGTTCGGGGTCTTGGCTGCGGTTGCGGTGGGGTTCGTGGCCAGCGCGTCGTCGACCAGTTCGATGGCGATCATCGCGCCGCGGCCGCGGATGTCGCCGATCGACGGGTGGCGGGTCGCGAGCTCTTCGAGCGCCGGGAGCATGAGCGACTCGATCTCGCGGGCTCGGGCCGGTAGGTCGAGTTCTTCCAGCGTGGCGATGGCGGCGAGTGCGGCCGCGCAAGCGACCGGGTTTCCGCCGTACGTGCCGCCGAGGCCGCTCACGTGCACGGAGTCCATGATCTCGGCCCGGCCCGTCACCGCCGCCAACGGCAATCCGCCGGCGATCCCCTTCGCCAGCGTGATCAGGTCCGGTACGACGCCTTCGTGCGAGCAGGCGAAAAGGTCTCCCGTCCGACCGAAGCCGGTCTGGATCTCGTCGGCGACGAAGACCACGCCGTTCTCGCGGCACCAGTCGGCGATCGCGGGCAGGAACCCTTCAGCCGGTGCGACGAATCCGCCCTCACCGTGGATCGGCTCGATCACCACGCACGCGACGTTCGACGCCCCGACGTACTTCTCGATCTGCCCCACCGCCCGGGCCGCCGCCTCCGCACCGGTGAGCGGCTCGCGGAACGGGTACGAGGTCGGCACCCGGTAGACCTCCGGCGCGAACGGCCCGAACCCGTCCTTGTACGGCATGTTCTTCGCCGTCATCGCCATCGTCAGGTTGGTCCGGCCGTGGTACCCGTGGTCGAACACCACCACCGCATCCCGCCCGGTGTGCACCCGGGCGATCTTCACCGCGTTCTCGACCGCCTCGGCCCCGGAGTTCAGCAGGATCGAGCGCTTCTCGTGGTCTCCCGGCGTCAGCCGGTTCAGCGCCTCGCAGACGGCCACGTACCCGTCGTACGGCGTGACCATGAAGCAGGTGTGGGTGAATCGCGCGACCTGCTCCTGGACGGCGGCGACCACCCGCTCGGCCGAGTTGCCGACATTCGTCACCGCGATCCCGGAGCCGAAGTCGATAAGGTGGTTGCCGTCGACATCGACCAGGATGCCGCCGCCCGCCTGCTCGACGAACACCGGCAGGGTGATTCCCACGCCGCGCGCCACCGCCTGCCGGGTTCGTGCGAGCAGCTCCACCGAGCGAGGCCCGGGGATCTCCGTGACCAGCAGGCGTTCTTGTTTGACCATTGTCTTGAGCTCCCTCTGATTCTATCTTCCAGCGCCCATGGATTCCGCGTCCCCGGACAGCTTCTGCGCCAGCCAGACCGGGATCACCGAGACGGTGATCAGGACGGCGGCGACGACGTTCACGATCGGCGCCTGGTTCGGCCGGAACAGGTTGTTGAAGATCCAGATCGGCAGCGTCTGCTCCTGCGCGCCGGCCGTGAAGGTGGTCACGATGATCTCGTCGAACGACAGCGCGAAGGCCAGCAAGGCACCGGCCAGCAGCGACGACCGCAGCAACGGGAACGTCACCAGGCGGAAGGTGGTGAGGCCGGAGGCCCCGAGATCCGCCGACGCCTGTTCCAGTTGCGATCCCATCCGCCGCAGCCGGGCGATCACGTTGTTGAAGACCGTGACGATGCAGAAGGTGGCGTGCGCGATCACGATCGTGACGAATCCCAGCTCCCACCCGAAGATGGTCCGGAACGCGTTGTTCAGCGCGATCCCGGTGACGATGCCGGGCAGTGCGATCGGCAGGATCACCAGCAACGACACCGCTTCGCGGCCGTAAAACCTGAACCGCTGCAAGGCGAACGCGATCATCGTGCCGAGTACCAATGCGATCACCGTCGCGGCGAGTCCGACCCGCACACTCACCCACAACGCGTCCAGCGCGCCCTGGCTCTCGGCCGCCCGCTTCCACCACTCCAGCGTGAAGTCCTTCGGCGGCCAGGCGAACGTCTTGTTCACGTTGAACGAGTTCACCACCACCAGCGCGAGCGGCACGTAGATCACGCCGAGGATCAGTATCGTCAAGCAGCGCAGCACGATCCGGGTCGGTCGGGAGATGGTCATCAGATGCTCTCCATCGCGCCCGTACGGCGAACAGCGGCCAGATACACCAGCATCACCACGACCGGCACCGTGGCGACCGCGGCCGCGAAGGGCAGGTTGTTCGCCGCACCCACGTTGTCGTACACGACGTTCCCCAGCAGCTGATTCGTGCCACCGACGATCCGTACGGCGATGTAGTCGCCCAGCGACAGCGAGAAGGTGAAGATCGAGCCCGCCACCACGGCCGGGAACACCATTGGCAGGACGACGCGGCGGATCGTGGTACCGGATCTGCCGCCCAGGTCAGAAGATGCCTCCAGCAACGAATTCGGCAATCGCTCGAGTCCGGCGTAGATCGGCAGGATCATGTACGGCAGCCACAGGTAGGCAAGCGTCACGATCGTTGCGATCAGCCCATATCCCGGCGAGTCGAGACCGACCACTCCTAGCACGGAAGACACCAGCCCGCCCTCGGAAAACATCCCGCGCCAGGCATAGGCCTTGACCAGATAGCTTGCCCACAAGGGCATCAGCACAGCCACCAGCAGGAACCGCCGCAGCCCCGGCCGCGCCACCTTCGACATGTACAACGCGATCGGAAAGGCGACCACCGCGTCGACCACAGTCACCAGCGCGGCAACACCGACCGTACGGAACGCGATCGTCCGGTACACATCCACCGTGAACAACGTCCGGAAGCTGTCCAGCGACCACTCCCGCTCGATCAACCCGGTAAAGCTGTTCTGCGACCACAAAGCCGTAACGAACAACGCCGCCAACGCCCCGAGGTACGCCACCCCAAGCCACAACATAGGCGGCCCGAGCAACAACCCGAGACGAATCCGAGGATGCCGCTGCAGCAGGCTCCCCCGCCGCACCGACTCAGACCGAGTGATCATCCTTTGATCTGGGTCCAGGCCTGGGTCCACTTGCCGTAGTCGGTGCACTTGACGTCGGTGCGGCCGTCCAGGCACTGCTCGATCGGGGTGGTCCAGTACCAGATCTTCTCGGAGTACGCCGCGTCGCCGGCGTGGAAGGTGTCGCAGTGCTTCTTGTCCGCGGTCAGCGCGCACGCCTTGCCGTTCGCGGGCGACTCACCGAAGTACTCGGCGACCGCCGCGTTCGCCTCCGGGCTGACGATGTGGTCCATCCACTGGTAGGCGCAGGTCTTGTTCTTCGAGGCCGCGCTCACCATCCAGGTGTCCGACCAGCCGGTGACACCCTCGGTCGGGACCGTCACCGACACCGGCACCTTCTCGCCGGTCGCCACGTTCGCGATCACCTGCCAGGTGGTGCCGATCACCGAGTTGCCGCTGGTGAACGCCTGGACCTCCTTCAGGTAGTCCGACCAGTACTCCGAAACCATCGTCTTCTGCTGCTTCAGCAGCTCCACCACGGCCTGCAACTGGTTGTCGTCCAGCGCGTACGGGTTCTTGATGCCCAGGTCGGGCTTCTTCGTCATCAGGTACATCGCGGCGTCGGCGATGTAGATCGGCGAGTCGTACGCCGTCACCTTCCCCTTGTACGGCGAATCGCTCTCGAACACCGCGCCCCAACTCGTCGGCGCCGGTGTCACCTTGTCGGTCCGCCACATCAGCAGGTTCGCGCCGTAGCCGTGTGGTACGCCGTACATCTGGCCCTTCACCGAGTTCCACGGCCGGTCCTTGAGAAATGGGTAGAGGTCGGCGTAGTTCGGGATCAGGTCGGTGTTGACCGGCTCGACCTGGCCGCCCGCGATCAGCCGCAGCGACGCGTCACCGGAGGCCGACACCACGTCGTACGCGCCGGTCTTCATCAGGCTGACGGCCTCGTCGGAAGTGCCGAACGTCTTCACGGTCACCTGGCAGCCGGTCTTCTTCTCGAACGGGGTGACCCAGTCGACCTTCGGGTCGTTCGAGCCGTCCTCGGCGTACCCCGGCCAGGCCAGCACGCTCAGTTTGCCCTCGCCGGTGCCCAGCTTGTCGAGCTTCGGCAGACCGGGAGCGGTGAAGCCGGAGTTCGCCGCCGAACCGCTCGAACTGTTCTTCGAGGTGCCGCAGGAGGCCGCGACCAGGGCGATCAGGCACAGGCCCGTCGCGGCGGTGAGTTTGACCATCGACTTCATCGGAGATCTCCTAATCAGGAGGGGTTGAGGCACTTCGCGGACCGTCGATCGCGACGGTGTGTTCGCGATGCCAGGTCAGCCGGACCTGGGCGCCGCGGAGATCGAGCTTGTCCTGGACGGACCCACGCAGGTTCTGCTGCAGGACGATGAGTGACCCGCCCGCGTCCAGGTCGACGACGGACTGCGTGGCCGAGCCGAGGTAGACCACCTCGCGCACCACACCGTCCGCCCTGCAGTCACCGTCGGCGGCGGCCTCGTCGCGCGGCCGCATCTGGATCTTCTCGGGCCGGACGGTGAACAACCCGTCCTGACCCAGCACGGCCTTGGCGACCGCGCCGTCGAGCAGGTTCGAAGTGCCGACGAAGCCGGCGACGAAGGCCGTCGCCGGATGCTCGTAGAGCTCGGCCGGCGCCGCGACCTGCTCGATCCGGCCGCCGTTGAAGACCGCTATCCGATCGCTCATCGTCAGGGCCTCCTCCTGGTCGTGGGTGACGAACAGGAAGGTGATGCCGACATCGCGCTGCATCGCCTTCAGCTCGATCTGCATCTCCCGGCGCAGCTTCAGATCCAGCGCGCCGAGCGGCTCGTCGAGCAGCAGCACCTTGGGCCGATTGACCAGCGCGCGAGCAAGCGCGACTCGTTGCCGTTGGCCACCAGACAGCTCATGCGGACGGCGATCGCCGTACCCGGTCAGGCGCACGGTCTCCAAAGCCTCGATGGCGCGGGGTCTGCGCAGCCGGCGCTCGACCCGCTTCACACGCAGCCCGTACTCGACGTTCTGCAGCACGCTCATGTGCGGGAACAACGCGTAGTCCTGGAAGACCGTGTTCACATCCCGCGCGTACGGCGGACGGTCGGTCACCTCGGTCCCGCCGAGCAGGATCCGGCCCTCGGTAGGCGCCTCGAAACCCGCGATCATCCGCAACACGGTCGTCTTACCGGAACCCGACGGGCCGAGCATCGAGAAGAACTCGCCCTCGGCGATGTCCAGGTCGATCCCGGCCACCGCTGTCACGGACCCGAAGATCTTCCGCAGACCCCGCAGGCTGATCGCGGTCTCCGGCGCACCAGCCCGTACGCCAGTCGCCGTGTCGCCGGTCGCCGTGTCGTCAGTCATCGGTGTGGTCATCCATGGTCCTCAGAAGGCCGACATCACGTGCTTGACCCGGGTGTAGTCCTCGAGTCCGTACATGGACAGGTCCTTGCCGTGGCCGGAGTGTTTGAAGCCACCGTGCGGCATCTCCGCGACCAGCGGGATATGCGTGTTGATCCAGACGCAGCCGAAGTCGAGCGCGGCCGACATCCGCAACGCTCTTCCGTGGTTGGTGGTGAAGACGCTGGACGCCAATCCGTACTGCACGCCGTTCGCCATCCGCAGGGCATCGTCGTCGTCGCTGAATGTCTGCACCGTGATCACCGGTCCGAAGACCTCGTCCTGGATCATCTCGTCGTCCTGGCGGAGTCCGGTGACGATCGTCGACTCGTAGAAGAAGCCGTCTGTCATCACGCCGCCGGCTCGTTGTCCACCGAGCACGACCGTCGCGTGCTCGGGCAACCGGCTGAGGAACCCTTGCACCCGTCCGAGTTGCACACTGTTGTTCAACGGCCCGAACAGCGCGTCCGTGTCGTCGGCCAACCCGGGTCGCGCGTTCGAGCGGGCCCAATCGGCCAACGCGGCAACGAATTCGTCGTGCACGTTTTCGTGGACCAGCACCCGGCAGGCCGCAGTACAGTCCTGGCCTGCGTTGAAGTAGCCGCCGATTCCGATCGCTTCGGCGGCGGCTGCCAGGTCCGCGTCGGCGAAGACGATGGCGGGCGCCTTGCCGCCGAGCTCCAGGTGGGTTCGTTTCAGGTCGAGGGCTGCCGTGCTCGCGACCTGCATGCCCGCGCGGGTCGAGCCGGTGATGCTGACCAGTTCGGGCGTGGGATGCGAGACGACTTCCTGGCCTGTGTCGCGGTCGCCGCAGACGACATTCAGTACTCCGGGCGGCAGCACCTCTGCCGCGATCTCGGCCAGCAGCACCGTCGTCACCGGCGTCGTCTCGGCCGGCTTCAGCACCACTGTGTTGCCGGCGGCAACGGCCGGGGCGAACTTCCAGATCGCCATCATCATCGGGTAGTTCCACGGGGTGATCTGGCCGACCACCCCGATCGGCTCGCGCCGGACCCACGACGTATGGCCGGCCAGGTACTCACCGGCCGACTTGCCCTCCAGCAGCCGGGCCGCACCGGCGAAGAACCTGAGCTGATCGACCATCACGGCGAGCTCTTCGGTTCTGGTGAGCTCCAGCAGCTTGCCGGTGTTCTCCGACTCGGCGGCGACGAACTCGTCGGCGCGCGCCTCGATCTGGTCGGCGAACCGGAGCAGGCCGCGCTGGCGCTCCGAAGGCGTGGCCGCCGCCCAGTCGGTGGCAGCGTCGGCCGCGGCTCGGTAGGCCAGGTCCACGTCCTCGGCGCCGGACAGCGGGGCCGTTCCGAAGACCTTGCCGGTCGCGGGATCCACGAGCTCACTGGTCGCACCGCTGCTCGCGTCACGCGACTTCCCGTTGATCAGGTTCCGGACGGTTCGCATCCCGCTCTCCTCGCCTTGAGTGGGCGTAAACATATGAAATCAGATGTTAAAGTTCAAGCGATCGGCCGGAATACTCTGCAACCGTGTCGGACCTGTGTCCGATCGACGGCCAGAAGGGTGGGTGGAATGGCGCTGCGGTTCTACGGCAGCGGTGCGGCGGCCGTGTTCGCGCCGCTGGAATCGCTGAGCCGGTCCGAACTGGTGGCCCGGCGCCTCACCGACGCGATCGCGCTCGGTCTGCTGCCCGACTCCGAGCAGCTCCCCGGCGAGGCCGACCTGGCCGGCATCTTCGGCGTCTCCACCACGACCATCCGCGAGGCACTCTCCGCCCTCCGCCAGCGCGGGCTGATCCGGACCAGGCGCGGCCGCGGCGGCGGCAGTTTCGTCAAGGCCCAGGAAGAGATGTCGACCGCGATCGTGCGGGACCGGCTGGCCGAGCTGAGCCTCGCCCAGCTCCGCGATCTCGGTGACCACTACAGCGCCATCGCCGGTACGGCCGCGCGACTGGCCGCCGAACGAGCCACGCCGCAGGACGTCAAGCGCCTGAACGGCGTCTGCGACGCGTTGGACAACGCAGACGGCGCCGGTGCCCGGCGGCGGGCCGACGCGCAGTTCCACATCGAGGTCGCCGCCACGGCCCAGTCCACCCGGCTCTACCGCGCGGAAGTGAGCCTGCAGGCCGAGGTCGGCACCCTGCTGTGGCTCGCGTTCGGCGACGACGAGAGCCATCGGCTGACCGTGCAAAGCTGCCGGACCGTCGTCGCGGCGATCGCCGACGCCGACCCCGAGGCAGCCCGAGCCGCCGCCGAGGAACGCGTCGCGGACTCGACGGCACGCCTGATCGACCTCAGACTCACGACGCCAACGCTGGAGGATTGATGAGCACACGGACTGAGGGCGTCGCGAGTATCTTGAGCCTGGTCGACGCGGTGGCGGGCGAGGCTTTCGGCCTGGCTGACCGGATCGCGGCCGAGGTGCGGGACGTCTTCGCGGATCGTGACGCTGTCCGGCGTACGGATCTCACGGGCGTCAGCAAACTGGTGCTGCCGACCCTGGCCGATGCGGCCGGGCGGATCCAGGGCGCCGGGTACGTCGCTGCGGTGGACGTGCTGGCCGACTCGCGCTGGTGGCTGGAGTGGTTCATGCTCCGCAACGGCGCGCCGGACCGGCTGATCGTGGACACCGATCCGCGCGGCGAGAACTTCTACGACTACGGCTCATTGCCTTGGTTCGAGGTGCCGCGCGACACCGGCCGCCGGCACATCACCGGTCCGTACGTCGACTACCTCTGCACGGACGACTACACGCTCACCTTCACCGTGCCCGTCGTCGCCGGCGACCGGTTCGTCGGAGTGGCCGGCGCGGACGTCCGGGTGTTCACCTTCGAGAAGGCCGTCCTGCCGTCACTGCGGGCCACCGGCCGAACCGTTGCCATCGTCAACGCCGAGGGCCGGATCGTGCTGAGTAACAGCGCCCGGCACGTCAGCGGCACGTTGCTCCGTGCCACCGACGTCACCCAGCACCCGATCGGCGATCTGCCCCTCGCGTTGGTCGATCTGACCTAGCGCGGCAGGTAGGTCTCCAGATAGTCGTTGCGGAACTTGCCGTCCGGGTCGTACTTCGTCGTCAACGCGGTGAAGTCCGGCACCTTCGGGTAGCAATCCCGCAGCACGCCGGCGTCTGCGGCGAAGACCTTGCCCCAGTGCGGGCGGGCTCCGAGCGGAAGGATCTTCTCCTCCAGCTCCGCCAGGACCGGCATGACGGCTTGCTGGTCGGGGACCCAGGTGAAGTGCAGCGCGACCGTGTCCCGCCCCTGGCTCGGGCTGAGCCAGAGGTCGTCGGCTGCGATCGTCCGAATCTCGGAGACCTGCAGCAGGCCTGCCATTTGGTTGCCCAGGGCCCGTAATTCGGTGAAGGCCTCGGCGGCGCGATCCCGCGGTACGAAGTACTCGGACTGCAGCTCCTCGCCGTTGCTCGGGGTGAACTCGAGCCGGAAGTGCGGCAGCCGCTCGTTCCACGGCCCGCGGACGCCACCCTGCTGGGTGGCGAAGTCGGCCGGCATCACCTTGATCGGGTGCCGCGGTCCGTCGGCGATCCGGGCACCCAGCCATTCGGGCTCGAAGGTGGTGTCCTTGGACTTCCGCCAGACCATCACGTCGGGGTCGGCCCAGTCGGTGAACGCGCTGACAGAGTACGCCGAGCCGAAGACCTCGTCGAGGTCCGAGCTGAGTCGCTCGACCGGCAGCCCGTCGTACACCATCTGACTGATCTCGTACGCCGGTTGCAGGTCGAGCCTCATCCGCACCATCACCCCGAGCGCGCCGAGCGAGATCACCGCACCGGCGAAATCCGGATCGTCACGGTTCAGCCCGGTGAGCTCCCCGTCGGCGCTGATGAAAGCCAGCCCGGAAACCGCTGCGGCCAGCGGCTTGTTGGTGTCACCGGAACCGTGCGTCCCGGTCGCGCACGCCCCGGCGACCGAGATGTGCGGCAGCGATCCGAGGTTGTGCAAGGCGAAACCCTGGGCCTGGACAGCAGCCGTCACCTCGCCGTACCGCAGACCGGCCGAGATCGTGACCGTGCTCGCTTCTTCGTCGATCTGCAACACCTGTGGCAGGTCCGCTATCGACACCAGCCGCCCAGGGCTGTCCGCGATCCGGTTGAACGAATGGCCGGTTCCGAGCACCCGGACCTTGTCGCTGCCGGCGACGAGCCCCTGCAACTCCAGGACCGACTCCGGCACGTCCAGTTGCTCCGCGCCGAACTCGATGTTCCCCGCCCAGTTCCGCAATCCACCCATGCCGGCCTCCTCAGTTGATCCTGACATGCCCGGACTTGATCCTTACATGCAGGCCATAGGGTGGACGCGTCCCGACTGCCTTCCCTTGGAGCCCGATGTCCTCCGTCGATGGTCCAGCCAGCCCCGATGCCACCGTGGTCGCGTACTCCGCGGAACTCCGCGCTGCCGCCGCAGAGGCGGGCCCCGGCTCGTCGCCGATGACCTCCGAGCGGCCTTCCGCAGCACGATGAACATCGAGTTCAAGCGCGACCAGCACGACCCGGTCACCGAGCACGACCGGCGGGCCGAGGAAGCCATCACCAAATCGCTCACCGCCAATGTCCCCGGCAGCAGCATCGTCGGCGAGGAGGACGGCGCCCACCAAGGCACCGGCGACGTCACCTGGTACGTCGACCCGATCGACGGTACGGCGAACTTCGCCCGCGGCCTGGCCTTTTTCTGTACGTCGATCGGTGCCGTCGTCGACGGGCGGATCGTGGCCGGCGCGATCCTCGACCCGATGTCCGGAGATCTCTTCACCGCCGATCTGTCGGGCGCCTGGCACAACGGGAGCCCGATCCGCTCGACCGGTTACCGCGACGAGGCCGAGGCGTTCATCATCACCGGCTACCCGAGCGCTCGCGATGTCGCCACCGACGGAGCCGAGGGACTGGCCCGCTTCGGCGACCTCGCCACGTCGTACGGGACTCTGCGCCGCTCGGGCAGCGCGGCCCTCAGCCTCGCGCACGTCGGCGCGGGCTGGATCGACGCCGCCATGGGCACCTCGGTCAACGCCTGGGACATCTGCGCCGGCCGCCTGATCGTCGAACAAGCGGGAGGTCTCTACCACGGCTTCGGCGCCGACGGCTGGAACCAGCCCGGCTACGCCGCCTACACATCCGACCTGAACCCGGTCGCCCTGAACCGATTCCTCACCGCTTACGAAGCCACCGACTGATGAACCTCCGCGGAAGTTAGGGTCGAAAGGTCCGACTTTTGAGAGGAATAGATGTTGCTCCCGACCACCTTTCCCCGTCGCCGTACGGTCATCGCGCTCGGCCTGGCAGGCGTTCTGGGTACCGGAACCGCTGTCACGGTCGCACTGACCGGATCTGACTCTTCGCAGGCAGCGACCCAGAACACGGCTTCGGTCCAGGCGATCAGCTGTAGTACCGCGACCGGCGGCAAGCCGTTCTACGACGGGCCGTCCGCCTCGAAGGTCTACGACGCTCGCTTCAGCAACAGCGCGGCGGTGCCGAACCTTTCGACGCACACGCCGCAGGGCATCGGTACCTGGTGGAACTGGGACGGCAGCAAGGACCTGCTGCTGGTCGCGGCCTACCGCACCGGCTCGAACTCGCAGATCATCGGCATCGACCCGGCCACCAACAAGACCGTCGGCGTGGTCGCGATCGCCCCGACACACGGCGGCGGCATCACCACCAGCAACGGCTGGGCGTTCGTGCAGGGTGGCACCAACACGATCCGCAAGTACCGGCTGTCCGACCTCAAGGCCGGGCTCAAGAAGGCCGGTACGCCGCTCATCAAGCCCGTCGGCCCCGACCGCAAGGTCTACGGCGCGTCGTTCCTGACCAGCTACGGCGGCTACATCTGGTCCGGCAAGTTCAACGACAAGGGCCGCGACAAGATGTACCAGTACAAGATCAACAGCAACGGCTCGCTGACCACGATCAACAAGGCGTGGGAGGTGCCGGCCAAGACCCAGGGCCTGCTCGTCACCGGCACCCACTTCGTCTTCAGCACCTCCTACGGACGGACGAACCGCAGCAACCTGTACGTCGTCCGCCGCGGCCAGCCGGATCTCGACAAGGCGAAGCTGAGCTGCTTCCGCGCGCCGAGCATGTCCGAGGGAGTGACCGAGTACGGCGGCCGCGCCTACCTCGTCTTCGAGTCGGGCTCGCACACCTACCGCTCGGACCCGAAGACCCTGAACGTGATCACCCACTTGCACAAGGCAACGATCTCTTCCCTCACCGGTCTCGCCTGACGAACAACTTCCACGTCGTCGTCTCCCGCGCCTGACTCACAGAATGTCGAGTTCAGGCGCGGGGCTACGACGTACGGCTCGAGAGCGGTTTCGAGCCTAGGGAGTGACATGAGTATCGGTGCGATCAAGCCGGATCAGGTGGCGGTACCGGAGCGGGTGCTTGACGATCTCGCTGAGCGATTGGCGCGGGTTCGGTGGGCGCAGGAGATTCCGGACAGCGACTGGGATTACGGCGTACCGGGTGGGCATGTCCGGCAGCAGGTGGCGTACTGGCGAGACCACTACGACTGGCGTCGGTGGGAGGCGCGACTGAACGCGTTTCCGCAGTACAGCACGGTGATCGACTGGCAGCGGGTGCACTTCCTGCACGTGCGGTCGCCAGAGCCGGATGCGACGCCGCTGATCCTGACCCACGGCTGGCCCGGATCCGTGTTCGAGTTCCTCGACGTGATCGGGCCGCTGACCGATCCGCGCCAGCACGACGGGGATCCGGCGCAGGCATTTCACCTGGTGATTCCGTCCCTGCCAGGATTCGGGTTCTCCGGACCCACCCGTGATCGCGGCTGGGACCTGGAGCGGATCGCCGTCACCTGGCACACCCTGATGAAGCGGCTCGGCTACGACCGCTTCGGTGCTGCAGGCAACGATTGGGGGTCGTCGGTCTCCTTGGCATTGGGGCGATTGTTCCCCTCGGACGTGATCGGCATGCACGTCACCCAGGTCTTCGCGGAGCCACGACCGGGCGAAGTCATCGACGACCCGGCTGTGCTCGCCGACCGCGAGTGGTACGGGCAGACGATGAGCGCGTACGACGTACTGCAGTCTCAGCAGCCGCAGAGCCTCGCGCACGCGTTGTCGGACTCGCCGGTCGGGCTGCTCGGCTGGATGGATCTGATCTACCGCGGTGGCCACGACCTGGAGTTCGTGCTCACCAACGTGATGACGTACTGGCTGACCGGCACCGTCGCCTCCTCGATGCGCCTGTACTACGAGGCGTCCCGTACCGGCCGGCGTCAGACATCGAGTGCCCCGCTGGCAGTGGCCCAGTTCGCCAACGACTACCGCTCGATCCGCTCGCTGGCCGAGCATGACCACACCGGTCTGGTCTCCTGGACGGAGTACACCTCCGGCAACCACTTCGCCGCTCACTCGGCACCGGACGACTGGATGGCCGACCTCCGGGCCGCCTTCAGCCGGTTCCAGCGGGCGGACGGCTCGAATTCCCTACCGCGCACTAGTGTTGTGGATGTCGGCGCGTTCTAGTGCCCCGAGTCCGAAGTTCTTTGACGTGGACCGGCGCCCAGGCACGCACCTCGGGGCACTAGGAGGAGAGTTGAGTTTTTCGAGGCCTGGGCCGAAGCGGGACGACGCGCTGTCGGCGGTGGTGGGCGGGAAGGGGCTGGATTCCCGGCCGGGCAAGCTGCCGGAGTACGACGAGTTCGGATCGCCGGTGCCGAGTGATGACGACGCGCAGGCGATTTCGGCCGGGCCGCCCGGACAGCAGACTCTGATGCAGCATGAGCGGGCCCGATTGGCCGCTCTCGACGCGGGTGACAAGAAGCTGGCCGACAACGCCTTGCGCGAGGTGATCGGCGATCTGGACGCGTTGCTCGCCTCCGCCGCGGCCAAGTTGCGCGCGCCGGCCGGCAGCCGGCGTACGAAGAAGCAGGTGCGGAAGGTCGTCCCGCAACTGGTGGCGATCGACGAGCTCGGCTACCTGCCGCTGGCCGACGTGGCCGAGCTCCTCCACCTCACCCGGGCCGACGTCGACGGAGTACTGGCTTCCCTGGCCGCGCGTGGCGAGCTCGGCTCCGCCGACCGTGAGCAGGCGCTGGCGCAGATCCAGCAGGTGCGGACGAAGCTGCAGGAGATCGAAGTCAGCCGGGACCATTCGCAGCTCGACGGTCTGGTCGGTTTCATCCTCAAGATCGCCTTGCTGGTCACGATCGCGGTGGCCTCGACGCCACTCGGCGCGCTGGCCGTCGGGGATCCGATGGTCGCCGAAGCCATCAAGACCGGCATCATCGCGCTCGTCGCCGTCGCACTCCAGCAGGCAGTCGACGGCGCTCGCGCCTGGCAGGAGACCCACGACCAGTACGCCGTCGCTCAGCAGGCTCGCGAGGAACTGCTCGCGGAGCTCCAGCTCGCGAAGAACCTGACGAAGGACCCTGCCTACGAGAACGAACACCTCGTCCTGCGATTCCGCCTCGAGATCCGCTGCGCGAGCGCCCGGGTCTCCTCGGTTCCGCTCGACTGGCCGGACAAGGAGCAGTACCTGCTCGTGCTCGACCAGGTCACCAGCGCCCTCGACAACGGCACACCCAAAAGCCTGATCCTGATCCGCCGCAAGCTGGAAGCAACCCCCACCCCCAACCGCGGCGACTAGGGTTTGCGGGCCACTCCGCAGATGAGGAACTGGCTCGCGGCAGCGCGGTAGTTCTCAGCCGGGCTCTCTTCGGGCTGGGCGCCCGGCTCGTACCAGTCGAACAGCCGGACCAGGCCCGGTTCGGCCAGTTCGAAGTCGCCGAACATCGAGGTGACCTCGGCCGGCGACCGGAAGCGGAGCGACGGGAAATGCGGCCGGAACTTGTCCTCGAACACTGCCGCCAGCGTCGCCGCCTCGCTGCCGTCGCGCGGGTTGCAGGCGTGGCTGATCGCCACACACGACCCGGACGGGAGTTTGGCCAGGTACTCGGCCTGGTTCGCCAGGACCTCGTCGAGGTCGCCGATGTGGTGCAGGACCAGTGCCTGGATCAGCCCGACCGGACGGTTGAAGTCCAGCGTCTCCTTCACCGCCGGATCGGAGAGCACCTCGTCCGGCCTGGTGAAGTCGGCGGCCGCGAAATCGGTCCGCTCGTTGTCCATCAGCAGCGCCCGGCCGTGGGCGATCACCGACGGATCATTGTCGACGTACACCACCTTGGCCATCGGGTTCACGCCCTGGGCGATCTGGTGGGTGTTCTGCACGGTCGGCAGGCCGGCGCCGAGGTCGAGGTACTGGTCGATCCGCTGCTCGCGGCTCATCCACTGGACCGCCCGCTGGAGCCAGCGCCGGTTCTCTTTCGCCCACTCAGGGACCTCGGGCAGGATCTCCATGATCTGCCGGTAGATGACCCGATCGCTCTCGTAGTTGTCCTTACCGCCGAGAGCAAGGTCGTACACCCGCGCGACGCTGGGCTTGCTCACGTCGATGACATGGGACGCGTCGCCTTCGGCAGGGACTGTCGTCACGCGCGGTCCCTCCTCGATCAACTGTCGGTAGCCACCGATCATCCACGAGGTTACCGCCCTCAAGTTCCACCAAACCCGTCGCCTGCGGCTCCCGGCCCAAGGTCTGACGAAGCTCGAACATAACTGTGCTGAAACCGCCGCGATCAGACACCTGTACGGCGAAAGCGTGGCGCCGCTCAGCCGCGCTTGGCCTTCGACTTCGCCCTGGCCATCCGGAACAGGTAGACCGGCGTCGGCGGCACCCAGCCGAGTTGCTCGGCCTGACCGAGGTCGTCCCGGTTGGCCCAGTGCTCGATCACCTTGCCGTCCTGGATCCGGAGCCAGTGCGATTGGGTGGCCGCGAAGGTCCGGCCGGTCGGCGGGAACGCGGTACCGACCCCGCCGTCGGGCGTGTAGGTGACGAAGGGCGCCACATGACGACCGCTCATCGTGCAGTTCAGGGCGACCAGATCTCCCTCGGCGACGACGTGATGGATGTCGTAGTGGAGCCCGGCGAACGCCTCCCGAAGCCACAGGGCGGTCGCCTGGAACCCCTTCGGCCCGCCCACCCGGGCGGCAGGCGGCTCCACCTGGTCCTCGCGGTTGACGGCGTCGGGGTGGACCAGCTCCTCGAAGTCGGCCGGCTCGCCGTCCGCCATGATCTGGATGCTGCGGACCGCGATGGATCGGGGATCGCTCGACACGATCCCGGGTGTGCTGTTCATGATCCCTCCAATTCGATACAGTTCAACTGCCTCCAATTAGATTGGGTCTGGTGATGGCAGAAGTCAAGAGGGCCTACGACGCCTCGGGCCGGCGCGAGCGCGCAGTGGCGCGGCGGCTGGCCGTCGTACAGGCTGCTCAGGAGTTGTTCGAGCGCGACGGGTTCCGCTCGACGACGATCGCGGCCGTGGCCCGGACCGCCGGCGTCTCGGCCGAGAGCGTCTACAAGGGCTTCGGCACCAAGGCAGCCCTGGCGAAGGCCGTCTTCGATTTGGTCATCGCCGGCGACGACGAACCGATCCCGGTCGCCGAGCGACCCGAGGCGATCGCGATCCAGGCCGAGCCCGACGTACGCCGCAAGCTCGCCCTGTACGTCGAGGGCTTCGCGCATCGCCAGCAACGCTCAGCCAAGGTCCAGATCCTGATCCGCGACGGCCGCCACGTCGACGACACCCTCGAAGAGGTCTGGCAGAACCTCCAAACCGAACGCCTCACCGGCATGACAATGCTGGCCACCCACCTCCACTCCACCGGCCAACTCCGCCCCGGCCTCCCCCTCGACGAAACCCGCGACACCCTCTGGACCTACACCTCGATCGACCTCTACGACCTACTGGTCCTCACCCGCACCTGGCCCCTCCCCCGCTACGAAACCTGGCTGACCAACGCCATCACCAACGCCCTCTGCCCCTGACCGCGGTCAGGGGCAGAGGGCGTCATGCGGCAGGGGTGGTCACAAGCCACCAGCGGCAGGGGTGGTCAGTTGATGGTCCATTGCTGGAGAGATGTGTTGGTGTTGGGTTGTTGGCTGACCTTGGCGCCGTCGGTGGTGGAGGCGGTGGTGAGGAGCAGACCGCTGCTGGCTGCGGTGAGTGTGTAGTTGCCGTTGGCAAGTTTGGTGGCGGTCCAGTGCTGGTTGGCGCCGGTGGTGCAGGTCCACTGGATGATGGCGGCTCCGGCGGTGGTGGCGCCGCCGTTGACGTCGGCGCAGAGGCCGGACGAGTTGTTCTTGAGGGTGTAAGAACCGTCGGCCTGCTGGGTGAAGGTCCACTTCTGGTTGGTCTCGCCGTTGCTGGTCCAGGTGATCAGCTGCGTGCCGGGGGCGGTACTGCGGTCGGGGTCGTCGAGCGCTTTGCCGCCGGTCGAGATGGTGTGTACGCCGTTGAGGTTCTGCGGTGCGGTGCCGAGCTGGCTGACGGTGAGGGTCTGCTCGGCCGCGGTGCGGGTTCCGCCGACGCTGTTGCCGGTGGTGTTCGTCCAGTCGCGGGTCGGGGTGGTCTCGGCGAGGCGGGTGGAGTCCGCGGAGAGCCCGAGGACGAGACCGCTGTGGCGGTTGACGAAGCGGAAGGTTCCGCCGGCGCTCTTGATGATCCACCACTGCTGGCCCGCGGTGGAGCCGACAGTGGTGACGGTCGGCCTGGCGCCCCACGCCCGACTGGCCGTCGTACCGGCGTCGACTCCGAGCGCATTGCCGGTCGACGAGTTGAGGATCTGGTAGGAACCGTCGCCGTTGGCAACGAAGTACCAGGCTTCGAGGGTGGATCCCGAGGCGGTGCCGACGGAGGTGGTTGCCGTCGTACCGGACTGCTGGGCGAGGACGCGCCCGCCACCGTTGGCGATTCGGTAGGTCTTCGTGAGGTCCAGTGGCGCGGCTGCGGGTGAGGTCGAGTTGACCGTGAGATTGACGTACTCGCCGGAAGTGCCGCCGGAGCAGCCGAACGAGCAGTACGAGCGGAAGGCTTTGCCGATGATCGTGGAGTTCGTCTTGTTCACGCTGTCGAGGAACCAGCGGTACCACGACGCGGTGGTGTAGCTGCCGGTGTCGCCGATCGAGTACCACTTCTGGCTGGTGAGATCGTCGGTGACGTAGAAGTGCTGCGGTTCGTTGCCGTCCTGCCGCACCGCCTGGGGCTCGCCGATGTACAGCCCGAGGTACGCGTCGTACGCGATGTCCATCACGAACAGCGGAGAGGTCGGGGAGAGCGTGCCGGCCGCGACCTGCTGATCCACCGTGCCGGTGGTGGTGGGCTGGTATTCCTTCGCGAGCGGCGTGTACCCGGTGGGGTTGCTCGAGTCGACCGGGACGAGGTTGCTCTCGAGACCGCCGACCCCGGGCTGCGACCAGGAACCGTCGTACCACTTCTGCCAGGAAGAAGGGCTCATCTTCGACGACATCTTGGCCCGGGCGACATGCTGGCGGAAGTTCTTCCAGCCGCCCGACTTGTCCACGATCCGCGAGCCGTAGTACACGTAGAAATAGCCCGACGCGGTGTCGACGAACAGTCGCTGATCGCCGTCGCCGTAGGAGTACGTCTGGTTCGGGAACGCGGTGTTGTCGTTACGCTTGGTGCTGTACGGCGAAGTGATGACGTGGCTCTTGATCGTCCAGGTCTTGCCCTGGTCGGTGGAGACCGCGTAGTCGATCGCGTCGTAGTGCAGACCGTCACCGAAGGGCTGTGGCGTGAACTCGTTGTGCACCAGGCCGTACCAGTCGCCGCTGTCCGGGTCGACCCAGACACCGGCGAGGTCGCAGAAGTTCTTCTGTGAGTAGCTGGAGCCGCTCGGCGCGAACGTCGCTTCCAGCCCGGTGGGGCTGTTGTTGCACCGCCAGGTGGTGTCGTAGTTCTTGTCGTTGGCGTTGTTCGGGTTGACCGCGTTGCTGATCGCGCTCGACTTGGTCGCGGTGTCGAAGTTCGTCCCGGTGTAGAAGTCCCACTTCCGCGGCTCACTGGTGCCGTAGAGGGCGGCGGACTGCTGGAAGTAGAACGTTCCGTCCTTGTCGATGTACGTGCCGGCCGGGGTATCGGTGGGCGTCCCCCAACTGCCCTTGGACCCGACCGAGATGGTGTACGTCGCGTTCGAAGGCGCCGCTGAGGCCGCCGAACCGATACCGCCGACGAGTAATCCGAGGCCCAGCAGAGCCACCACAGCAGTCTTTCGCGAACGTGACACAGGAGCTCCTTTGGGGCCGAGGACGCCAGCGGACTCGCCAGGCTGCTACTGATTTTGATCATTACTGCACAGAAGTCAACTGTTCACTACAAGTTTCCACATCGACGCACCAAAAACTGCAGCTCGGGCTGCCGAGGCGATTCACGGTTGCGAATGGATTGTTAGTCGGCTAGGTTTTTGGTTAGTCGGCTAATCACTAGAGATGGAGGAGCTGAAGATGGAGCTTGGGTTGACTGGGGCCGCGGCGCTGGTGACCGGCGGGTCGTCGGGGATCGGGCGGCAGACCGCGTTGGCGTTCGCGCGGGAAGGGGCGCGGGTGGCGATCACCTATCACTCGCGCGAGGAGGCCGCCGACGAGGTGCTGGAGGAGATCGAGAAGGCGGGCGGTGAGGCGTACGCCGTACGGATGGAGCTGGGCGATCCCGAGTCGATTGCCGCTGCGGTCGGGGCGACGGTGGAGCATTGGGGTGGGCTGGACGCTTTGGTGGGCAATGCGGTGAACTGGGGTACGGCGGGCTTCCATGATCGGCCGACGCGGATCGAGGACGCGAAGCCCGAGGTGTGGGTGCCGGTGATGCGGGCGAACCTGGAGGGGAACTTCTACCTGGTCCAGGCTGCGGCGCCGGCGTTGCGGCGGTCCACGCAGGGGCGATTGGTGTTGCTGTCAACGGATCTGGTGGAGCGCGGAATGGCCGGGTCCTGGGCGTACGGCGCCGCGAAGGCGGGCCTGCACGGGATGGTGGCGAGCCTGCAGCACGACCTCGGCCAGGACGGTGTGCTCGTGAACATCGTGATGCCCGGGATCACCTTGGAGAACGGCGAGCACCGGATGATCCCGAAGCCCGCGCTCGAGCAGATCGCGCAACAGTTCACCGCCCGGCGTTTGCCTGAGGCAACGGATGTGGCGGCGGCGATCGTGTTCCTCTGCTCGCCTCGCACCACTGCCACCCAGGGCGAAATCATCCGCGTCAACGGCGGCGCCATGTTCGCTGCCTGAACCGACCGCGGCGTTTGGGTTCGGCGGCGGCCAGGTAGCGCGGTCGTCAGAACATGGTGATGGCGGTGGTCAGGCCCGCGGCGATGATGAGGACGCGGAGGATGGTGGGCGGCAGGCGGCGGCCGATGTGCGCGCCTACGTAGCCGCCCACCACCGAGCCGATCGCCAGCAGGCCGGCGACCGTGAAGTTCACGTCGGCGACGAAGACGAAGATCAGGCCGGCGACAATGTTCGCGACCATCAGGGCCAGGGTTTTCAGAGCGTTCACGACCCGGAGGTCCAGGTCGAGGCCGAGGCTGAGTACGGCCATCATCATCACTCCGGCACCGGCGCCGAAGTACCCGCCGTACACGCCGGTCAGCCCCGCGAACACGGTGGTTGCCGGCGACAACCTTCCTCGCGAGCCGCCCGGTTCGCCGTGTCGCCGCAGCCAGCGAGCGATCAGCGGCTGCACCCCAACGGTCAGGCAAGCAAGGACGATCAGCCACGGTACGGCGGCCTCGAACACGCCGGGCGGCAGGGACAGCAGCAGTACGGCGCCCACAACGGCCCCGACAGAGCAGGTCAGCACTACGAACCAGACCACTCGCGGCTTCACGATCAGTTCCCGGCGGTACCCGAATGTTCCGCTCAGGCTGCCGGGGATGAGCCCGAGCGTGTTCGACACATTGGCGACGACCGGCGGGATCCCGAGGGCGATCAGCACCGGAAAGCTGACCAGCGACGCCACCCCGACCGTAGAGGTCAGCATCCCGGCCCCGAGCCCGGCCGCGACCACGGCGAGCTGCTGCATCCCGGTCAGGTCCATGCCTCCACCCTAAGGATCGGAGAGACAACCTCCGCTTCGGGGACTCCGTCCGCAACCGGGCCTGGCTGGTCCAGTCCGCCCGGACGGTCTTCGCGGACCACGGGTTCGGCGCGACGCTCGACGACATCGCCCGGCACGCGGGCGTCGGGGTCGGGACGGCGTACCGGCACTTCCCGAACAAGCAGGCGATCGCGGCCGCCGTACTGGCCGACGCCACCGCCCAGATCGCGGCCGACGCGCGCGAAGCGCTGACCACCGACGATCCGTGGTCGGCCATGGTCACCTTCTTCGAGCAGACGGCCGCCCGCCAGGCGACGGACCGCGGCTTGTACGAGAGCCTCACCGGACAAGGTGGGTGGGGCTTGTACCGTGAGGGGCAGGACACCGGCGAAGGAGCGTTGCGATGGCTCGGGCGTTGATTGTGGTGGATGTGCAGAACGACTTCTGCGAAGGCGGGAGTCTGGCGGTCAGCGGTGGGGCGGATGTCGCGTTCCGGATCGGCACGTTGCTGCACGAGTGGCACGAGGCCGAGCCTGGCGAGCACAGATACGGGTACGTCGTCGCCACCCGGGATCACCACATCGACCCGGGCGACCACTTCTCCGAGACACCCGACTTCGTCGACTCCTGGCCGCGGCACTGCGTGGCCGGCACCGACGGGGTCGGCTTCCACCCGAATCTCGATCCGCAGCCGTTCGACGCGATCTTCGACAAGGGCGAGTACGCCGCGGCGTACTCCGGCTTCGAGGGCAAGAGCCAGAACGGTGAAGGTCTGGCCGAGTGGCTCCGGCACAAGGGCGTCACCGAGGTGGACGTCTGCGGGATCGCCACCGACTACTGCGTCCGCGCCACCGCACTGGACGCGAAGAACGAGGGCTTCGGTACTACGGTGCTGACCGGCCTCACCGCTGGGGTGGCACCGGCCAGCACCGAACAAGCCCTCGTCGACCTCCGTACGGCGGGCGTCAACCTCACCTGACCGGAGCGCCCGCCCGGAGTGGACCTGCCTCCCGGCGTACCGAACCCGTTCACGACCTGGCACGAGACGCCGGACGGATTCGGCGTGCTGGGTCAGCCGAACCGGGCCCACCTTGTCTTCCCGCCGAACGACCACCCGAGCGACAAAGCGCAGTACCCAAAAAGCCTCCCTCAGCTTCACCACACCGAACCAGACCAACCAGGAGACGGGCCCGCAAACGGTGCTTTTGTCCACAGCCTGATCGGTGCTGTGGACAACTTGGCCAGATCTCGTACATCGTGGAATCCCTTGTCCACAAGGGATTCGTGGGTTCGGAAACTGTCGGTGGGCGGGTCTAGTGTTAGCTGTATGGAACTCCTCTTGTCCGCGCGGCCCGCGTGCATGATGAGTGGCGAGGAAGCAGTCGCCGCTCTCGACGCGCTGCATGCCGAGTCCGCGCGCCGGGAGACCTACCGCCTCGAAGTCATCGCCCGACTCGACGAGACCGGCCACACCCAAGAGATCAGCGGCCAAGGCACCACCCGGTTCATCGCGACGCGCCACCGGCTCAACCACCCCGAGGTGAAACGCGACCTCGCCCTAGCTGCCGCCCTCACCAAATACCCCGCCGTCACCGCAGCCCTGCCCGACCCGCACACACCCGCCGGTGACGACCCGGCCATCCACTACACCGACGCTTCCGGTAAGACCGACGCTTCCGGCGAGACCGGTGAGACGGGTGACGAGCCGGCCATCCACTACGCCGACGCTTCCGGCGAGACCGGCGAGACCGGCGAGACCGGCGAGACCGGCGAGACCGGCGAGACCGGCGAGACCGGCGAGACCGGCGAGACCGGCGAGACCGGCGAGACCGGCGAGACCGGCGAGACCGGCGAGACCGGCGAGACCGGTGGTGACCCGGCCGGCGCCGGCACCGCGCCAGCCCGGACCGGTCATTCAGCCGACGTCGACGCCGACGGCGACGCCGAGCCCGGCCAGACCGGTGCCCCGGCCGATGAGCCAGTTGACGCCGAACTGCTGGCGGTGTTGCTGCATCCGGCCCAGGCCGAAGCGATCGTGTCCACACTCGAAGCAGTCCCGGCGGCGGCGATGGTGGCGGTGGAGACCTTACGGGTCGCCGAACAGCAGATGGTCGAAGCCGCCCGGCACCTGACGTCATGGGAACTGAAACGACTCGGCAAACAGGTCTGCGAGGTCCTCGACACCGACGGCCCCGAACCGGCCGAAGACGCCGCCGAACGCCGCGAAGCGCTCCACCTCACCAACGCCGACCGTGGCGTGAAGTTCTCCGGGTTCCTGGCCAACGCCAACGCCGAACTGTTCAAGACTCTCATCGAAGCCGCCGCGAAACCCCGCAAAGTCGACGGTGAACTCGACCCGCGGTCGCGCGACAAACGCCAGGCCGACGCCCTCACCCAGGTGCTGACCGTCGCCGCCGGTACCGGTGACCTTCCCGGCCACGGCGGCGTGAAGCCGCATGTGACCGTCACCATCGACTACACCGACCTGAAACAACAAGGCCGCGACGCGACCGGGAACCTCCAGTTCGGTGACAGCCTGTCCGCGGCAGCGGTCCGCCGCCTGGCCTGCGACGCCGCGATCATCCCGATCGTGCTCGGCTCGGACTCCGAACCCCTCGACGTGGGCCGCGAGGAACGTTTCGTCACCACAGCGATCCGACGCGCCCTGAACAAGCGCGACAAAGGGTGCGTCATCTGCGGAGCGCCACCGCGCTACTGCCACGCCCACCACCTCATCCACTGGATCGACGGCGGCCCCACCTGCCTGGAAAACCTCGCCCTGTTCTGCAGCACCGACCACAAAGCAGTCCACGCCGGCCACTACACCATCACCATCACCAACGGCACCGTCCACATCACCCGCCCCACCTGGGCTACCCCACCCCGCCACACCCAACCACCCAGCACCTCACCATCACCACCAGCCGACACCGCCGACACACCCCACCGCGACGCCGCGTCACGCCCCACCGAGCACACCACCAACGACCCGTTCAGGCGACAAGACCGTCCTGACCGTCCTGACCGGCCTGACCGTCCCGACCGGCCTGACCGGCCGGGACGCCCGGTCCGTGCCTTTCCCCTGGCCAACGACCCGCCACCACCAGCCACCCGACCCCCGGCCGACTACGACCCCTGGGCCCCCGAAACCCTCGACACCGGCTAACCCCGCCCCCCCGGCCACCACCCCGGCCCCCCGCCCGGGGCCGGGCCGCGATACCACCACCGCCCCTGGCCTCAGCCGGGGAACAGCACCGCACCTATCGGCCCGGCCTGCCCAGCCACTCGAGTCCAACGCGACGCCGGCAGACCCCTCGCAACCATTGAGCACCTCACGCAGCCAACCCCGCCCGCCACGCCCACTTGAGACATGGTTGGCGAGGCTCGCGAGGTCAGGCCGACCGAGGTACGGCCGGGGACTGGCGGCTTGGGGCGCGCGCTGGTGATGTCGCTCGTCAGGCCGGCTCGGTTGGCTTGGTTGGCTCGGTTGGCTCGGTTGGCTCGGGTGGCTCGGTTGGCTCGGTTGGCTCGGGTGGCTCGGGTGGCTCGGTTGGCTCGGGTGGCTCGGGTGGCTCGGGTGGCTCGGGTGGCTCGGTTGGCTTGGTGGGTGGTGGGTGGTGGGGGTGGGTGGTTTGAAACGGGGGCGGAGGTGGTGAGTCAGTTCCCTTGGCGTGGGGGTGCGGTGGCATTGGGGCGGGGCCTGGCGAAGCGGCGCATCATCGGACGCTCCACCAAGGAGTGCAGGCCCCAGCCCGCCAGCAGGGTGGCGATGAAGAGAGCGATCGCGACGAGGATGGCGACCGGCGTACTGAAGGGGTCGGATCCGAACAGGGTGCGGCCGTAGAAGATGACGACGCCCTGGCAGATGTAGAAGCCGAAGGAGATCTCGCCCAGCCAGCGCCAGGTCTTGTTGTTGACGCCGGTGCGTTCGCCGCGGAGGTCGGCGGTGGCGAACGCGCCGATGACCAGCACGATCGGCAGGATCGACGCGACCGAGAAGCCGTAGACGAACGGAGCCTTCAGAGCGGCGACGTAGCCGAGGACGATCGCCGGGATCGACCAGCGGATATCGATCCGCGGGAAGCGGCCGGCCATCACGGCCCGGGCGACGAGCATGCCGACAATGAACTCGAACATCCGCGGGACCGGGAAGATGTAGCCGAACCAGAACTGCGTCACCGAGATCGGCGTGATCGGCGACTTGGGCGAATCGGAGATCAGGTACTGCGTGACAAGCTGGACACCGACCATGGCGATCACCATCGCGCCGGTCCAGTACCAGAGCCGGTTCGCCGCGATCCGCCGGATCGGCTTGATCAGCAAGGGGAACGACAGGTAGAAGAGGAGTTCGCTGCAGAGGGTCCACGAGGGCGGGTTGACGCTGACGTAGACGTCGCCCTGCGGGAACATCGAGTGCAGCAGGAAGACGTTCGGGATCCAGGCGCCGGGCCGGGTGGTCGCGCCGGCGAAGAGGATCATCGCCGCCGCGAACATGACGAGGTGGTTCGGGAAGATCTTCAGCAGCCGGCGCCGGTAGAACGGGAGTGCGCCTTCTCCCGGAGTGGCGGACCAGGTGATCACGAAGCCGCTCAGCACGAAGAAGAACGAGACGCCGAGGTAGCCGGCCTTGCTGAACAGGGTTTCCAGAAACGAGGCGAGCCCCGCGTCGGCGAACGGATTCACCGGGCTGTTCGGCGGCACCGGCGAGTTCGACAGCGTGAGATGGAAGAAGAAGACCAGCAAAGCGGCGATGAACCGCAACCCGGTCAGCGAGTGCAAGGGCGCTCGCTTGCTGCCCGGCGCGGCGGCAGCAGCCAGCTCGGTGGCGGCAGTGGCGGCAGCCCGCTCGGCGGCGGCAGCAGCGGCAGCCCGCTCGGCGGCGGCAGCAGCGGCAGCCAGCTCGGCGGCGGCAGTGGCGGCAGTTGCGGCAGCCGGGGTGGAAGCGGAGGTTTCAGTCGACATCGGAGCCCACCTGAGGGGTTTCGTTGCGGTAGAGCATGACCTTCGCGTCCTTGGCGACGTAGTAGTTCTGGACGGAGTACGCGATGGTGGCGAAGTCGAGCCGCCCGTCGCCGTTGAAGTCGGCGGTGGCGATCCGGGCGACCGACTCGTCTGTTACTCGCCACTTCGCCCAGATGCCACGCTGGGCATCGATCGCCTTGTAGTACATGACTCCCTGCCACGGCCACGGTCCACGCAGGGCGACCAGGAACTCGTCGTCCCCATCCCCGTCGAAGTCCGCGCAGACGATCTGGTGTCCCGGACCCTCACCGTTCTCGTTCGGGTCGCCGTACACATCCAGCAGCGTCCGCTGCCATCCCCCGTCGGCGTCCTTCACATACACCCCGACCGCGTTGCCGTGGAAGGGCTCGATCGCCGCGACGTACGCGAACGGGTTGCCACCGAGACCACCAGCATCGAGATCGCCGCTCCCGCGGAACCCGGTCTCTTCGAACTGGGTCAGCTCACCGGTCCCGATCAGCTCCTTGCGCCATTCCCCCTGCGCGGCGTCGTACCAGAGCCACGTCACGCCCTCGTCCGACGCGAGCAGGATCGACTCGAGATCCGAGCCAGGGATCAGCCCCTTGCGCTTCTCCGCGCCGTGGATCATCCGGAACGACGTGTCGTCGATGACCGTCTTGGGCCACTCAGCAGCTGATTGAACGTCGTCCGGCTGGGTGAACAGCACAACCGGCAGTACTGCGTGGACGTCGGCCTTCGCGACGATCGGCAGGCCGATCACCTCGAGCCGATCGGTGCGGGTGAAGTGACCGACCCGGAGCCGGTGCATCCCGGTCGCGCGGCCGATGTAGTGCTTCTTCCAGCGCTCCTCCGACTTACCCGCGTCGCCCGGGTTCTCGATCCAGTCGATCTTGCCACCGGCCTCGTCCGGGTCGTGGATGGTGCCGATCGGTCCGTACAGCTCGTAGCAGACGACCACGTCGGGATGACCGTTGCCGCTGATGTCGGCGTAGTCGGCGCCGACCGGCATCCGGTACCCGTCGGTGATGAGCCGTCGCGGCCAGCCGGGCTCGTTGGCGTACCAGTAGATCTCGCCGAGGCGCAGGCCGTAGCCGAACAAGTCAGGGCTGCCGTCGCCGGTGATGTCCGGCGCCTCCAGCCAGTAGCCGTCGCGCAGTTGCTCGGCAACAATTTCAGCGGTGAATCGGGGCGGTGTCACCATGATGTTCTCCTCCTCAGTGAACTGCGTGGTATTCGACGGCGAGCCAGACACAGTCCGAATCGGCCCGGTACTGGTGCCACGGATAGACGAAGCCGCCGGGAACGCTCCGGCAGAACGGCACCGGCGGGGTATGACCCGGACTCATCCGCAGGTCCTCGTACAAGGTGGTGTGGTCGCGGTCCTTGAACTTCTGCATCCGGCCGTAGCCGTGGAGCTGCGAGTGGATCTCGATGAAGTCGTGCTCGTTGTGGATCGCGCAGTCGGTCCCGGCCGGCGCGAACCACAGATTCACCGACACCCGGAACGGCCGCGGCCCCGGTCGGCAGCTCCCCCAGCGCGACACCCTGGTCGAGTTCGACGACGCCGAGGTCCTCCAGCGGACCCCGGTAGAGCAAGGTCTCGCGCGGGAATCCCGGCAACAGATCGGCGAAGAGGTTCCAACCCGGCTCGTGCACGATCTCCGCGATGTCCTCCTCGTCGAGGATCTCGAACACCAGCACGGAGTCACCGCTCTCGACCCGCGTCTCCCGCAGCACGGTCGACGAGAGGGCCGGGATATAGCGAACCGGCTCCTCCCCTACCCAGACGGGAGTCAGGCCCGGATTCACCACGATCGCCCGGTTCCCGATCGGGTGGTCCTTCGGCTGCTCGACGTACGTCGCCTCGACGAACCGGTTCGACAAGGCAAGCCGGCTCATCAGGCCACCGACCTGATCAGGTCGGGCGCCGCCAGGATCCGGTGACCCGGTACGAACGGCATCACAGCCGGACCGTCGCCGAAGAAATGAGCCAGTGCGCCGACGACCCGATCGGTCGCTTTGCCATCGCCGTACGGGTTGGCCGCGGTGGACATCCGGGTGTAGCGGTCCTGGTCGTGGAGGAGGCCGCGAACCTCGGCGGTGATCCTCTCCCGAGTACGGCCGACCAACCGCGCAGTACCGGCTGCGACTGCCTCGGGCCGCTCGGTGATGTCACGCAGTACGAGCGTGGGCTTGCCTAGCGCGGGGCCTTCTTCCTCTGCTCCGCTGCTGTCGGACAAGATGAGGTCGCTGCGCAGCATCAGCCTGCAGAACGAAACGTACGACAGCGGGTCGACGATGTCCACGGTCGGCAAGCCGTCGATCTGGGCCAGCATCGCCTTGCGCACAACGGGATTGCGATGCAGCGGTACGACGATCCGCACCGCCTCGGTGGTGGCGATCTCGCGGATGGCGGCGCCGATCTCGTCCAGCTTGCTCCACGACTCGCGGCGGTGGGCCGAGGCCAGGATCACCCGGCGCGGGTCCTCGTCCAGGTCCTCCAGCGACGGATGCCCGTAGTCGACCGCCTGGCCACTGGCCCAGCGGAGCGCGTCGATCACAGTGTTGCCGGTGACAACGATCTTGGACTCGTTGATGCCTTCGCGGATCAGGTTGGCGTAGTTGCCGGGCGTCGGGGCGAGATGCAGCTCACTGAGCTGGGCGACCAGCCGGCGGTTCGCCTCCTCCGGGAAGGGCGAGTAGAGGTTGCCACTGCGCAGACCGGCCTCGATGTGTACGACGGGGATCTGGTGATGGAAACCCGCCAGGCCACCGGCCAGCGTGGTGGCGGTGTCGCCGTGCACCATCACCGCCTCGACCCCGGCATCGGTCAACGGACCGGCCAGCCCGCTGAGCGCCCGATGGGTGACCTGGGACAGCGTCTGTTTGTCGGTCATCACGCCGAGGTCGACGTCGGCCTTGAGCCCGAACGCGGCGAGCGTCTCGTCGAGCATCTGACGGTGCTGACCGGTGGACAGCACGAGCGGTTCGTACCGCGGGTCGTCCTGCAGTGCCCGGATCACCGGCGCACACTTGATGGCTTCGGGTCGGGTCCCGAGGATGACAGCTACCTTGCGCATAATTCTTCCTGGTTCCGGCCGTGCGGGATCGCCGCGCGGCCTCGCTGGGAGGGCGGGTGGGTTATGCGAGCGTTTGACTTGTACTGGCAGGGTCAGGCTCAGGTCGCTGAGCCCGGGCATACTTGCGGTTATGGAGAAACCTGCTGAGTTGGGCGAATTCCTCCGCACGCGGCGCGCGCGGCTACAACCGTCAGCCGTCGGCCTGACCTCCTACGGAGCCCGCCGGGTGCCCGGCCTGCGCCGGGAGGAGCTGGCCCAACTGGCGGGAGTCAGCGTCGCGTACTACACCCGGCTCGAGCAGGGCCAGAGCCAGAACGCGTCCGACGACGTCCTCGACGCCATCGCCCGCGCGCTGCAACTCAGCGACGACGAGACGATGCACCTGCGCAATCTCGCCCGGCCGACCCGCCGCAAGCGCCGTCCGGCGGGCAAGCCCGAGACCGCGCGGCCGGCGACCAAGCAGCTGATCGAAGCGATCGACGGGATCGCGGCCGTGGTGATGGACCGGCGCAGCGACGTCCTGGCCTGGAACGACCTGGGCCACCAGTTGCTGGCCGGCCACTACGAAGCCGACAGCCCGTACTCCGCGGAGACCCGGCCGAACCTGACCAGGATGCTGTTCCTCGACCCGCACACGCGTGAGCTCTACGCGCGCTGGGACGAGGAGGCGAAACGATCGGTCGCGTCGTTGCGACTGATCGCCGGCCGGCATCCGAACGATCTGCATCTGGCCGAGGTGATCGGCGAGCTGTCGATGAAGAGCACCGAGTTCGCCGAGCTCTGGTCGCGCCACCCGGTGGTCAACTGCACCTTCGGGACGAAGCAGTTCCAGCACCCGGTCGTCGGTCAGCTCGAGCTCTCCTTCGAGGTGGCCCAGCTTCCCGACGACTCGGCGCACCGCATCCTGATGTACAGCGCCCAGCCCGGTACGCCGTCCGAAGCCGCTCTTCGGCTGTTGCTTGCAGGCACTCATGAGCTGGACTCCTCGACCCGGCCCTGATCAGGCCGGTTCGATGGAGAGCTTGTGGCGGAAATAGTTGGTCGGGTCGTACCGCCGCTTGATCTGCTGCAGGCGGGGGTAGTTCCCCTTGAAGTAGAGGGTCGACCACGGCACGCCCGACCGGTTGTGCCGGCTGTCGGCCATGTCGTTGTCCGGGTAGTTGATGTAGCACCCGTCCGCGCCCGTCCCGGGCACCGGAACACCGCCGGTGGCCGCGAAGAAGTCGGAGAAGATGTCCCGGGCCCAGCCGACGTAGAACTGGTCATCGGTCTCTTTCTCCCAGAACGTCTGGAAGCACATCTTGAAGATCGTGTCCCGCTGGGCGTTGGCGGTCGCGTCCTCCTTGACGGCGTTCACCTGCCCACCGAACGAGAACAGCACCAGCATCGTGTCCGGGTTCTGGAAGTCCGGCCGGGTCATGTGCTTGTAGACGGCTGCGATCTGCTCGTCGGTGAAGTTCTTCAGCATGTACGCCGACTTGTGCACGCCGCGCGAGGTCGGGTTGGTGATGGTCGGGTTGTTCGTCCCCACCAGCCGGGTGGCCTGCAGCCAGGGCAGCTCCCGCGGCTCGGCGAAGCCGGACAGCACGCCGACCTCGGCCAGCGGCTTGGTCACCTCTTGCGCGGTGATGCCGACGCCCTTGGTGATGGCCGCCAGGTAGTCGTCCAGGATCGCCCGTGCGTTGGGGTTGTCGTTCGGCACCTGAGTAAACATGCCGAGGCTGCCGTGCGCCTTGGAGCTGACGTTGAACAGGCTGCTCAGCTGGACGTTCGGCGAGTTCGGCGACGCGTTGCGCTGGTGCCAGCCGCCGAAGTTCTTCAGCAGCCGGTGGAACTTGGCCGGCGTCAGCTGGTCCCACGGGAACTCGATCGCGCTGATCAGCACGGTCGACGGTGGATTGATCAGCTGGTCGGACGGGTTCGAGCCCTTGGCGCCCGGCGAGCGGAACCAGTACTTCGTGACGACGCCGAAGTTGCCGCCGCCGGCTCCGGTGTGGGCCCACCAGAGATCGCGGTTCGGGTCGTTCGGCTCCCGGGTCGCGACGACGGTCCGAACCTTGCCATTGGCACCGACGGTCACCACCTCCACGGCGTACAGGTGGTCGACGGTCAGGCCGTGCGCCCGGGACAGCAGGCCGTAGCCGCCACCGGAGATGTGGCCGCCGACGCCGACGCTGTAGCAGATGCCGCCCGGGATGGTGACGTTCCAGCCTTTGAACAGTGACTCGTAGACGTTCATCAGCCGGGCGCCGGCCTCGACCGCGAACGCGCGGCGGACCTGGTCGTAGTAGACCCGGGTGAGCTGGGAGACGTCGAGCACGACCTCGATCTCCGGGTTGCAGACGAAGTCGGAGAAGCAGTGGCCACCGCCGCGGATCGAGACTCGCTTGCCGGCCTGGACGGCCTCCCGGACGGCGTGTTCGGCGTCCTCGGCCGAGGTGATCATCCGGATGTAGTCCGGCTGGGAGACGAACCGCTGGTTGTTGCCCCGGGACAACTCCCGGTACCGCGGATCGCCCGGCCGGATCTTCGCCCCGGCCGGCACACCAGTCGCCGGTACTACGGGCGCTGCCGCCGCCGTGGTCCCGGTCTGCGCCGCGGTGGCCGTCACCCCGCCGACAGCGGCCGCGGCGGCGCCGAACAGAACGGATCTGCGCTGCACACCTTTTTCAGGCATAGGTCTACCCCTCCACGCTTGATGATTTGCTAGGAATTCTTCTTGGCGGACCACCAGATCCGTTAATAGAGAAGTAACAATCACCCGCCCCCAGCGGATTCGCAGTCAGTTACTGACCGCGCTACAAGAATTACGGTCCGGTGATCTCGTCGTCAAGCAAACTCTAGGAATGCATTTGTGACGAAGGTCACGACGGAACAGGTCGACAACTAATTCCGCTCTGGGCATTGATTTAAACGCATGAAAAAGCCATCGATGATCACCGGGATCACCAATGGCTTTTCAATTCAGTTCATTTTTCATTCAACCGGTAATACCACTCTGCCGGGCGGACCCGTCGCGACGACCCGGCTACGACGGTCGAGCGCGCCAGAGAACACGGCGACCGCCAGACCGGCCAGCGCGAGGCCCGCACCGACCCAGTTAGGTGCCGTGTACCCCAATCCCGCATCGATCGCGAGACCACCCAGCCAGGCGCCGATCGCGTTGCCCAGGTTGAATCCGGCGATGTTCGCCGCGGAGGCCAGCGCTGGAGCCCCGACAGCCTTGTCCATCACCCGCATCTGCAACGCGGGCACAGTGGCGAAGCCGGCGGCGCCGAACAGCAAGATGGTCAGCACGGACAGCGGGCGGCTGTGCGCCGTCCAGACGAACAACAGCAGCACGGCCGCCAACAGCGAGAGAATGACGTAGAGGCTCGGCATCAAATTCCGGTCGGCGGCTTTTCCGCCGATCACGTTCCCGAGGCAGAGTCCGGCCCCGAAAACGATCAGCAGCCAGGTCACCGACCCGGAACTGAATCCGGCCACCCCGGTCATCATCGGTGCGATATAGGTGAACGATGCGAATACACCGGCGAAACCCAGGGTGGTCATCACTAATGCCAGCCACACCTGTGGTCTGCGGAAAACCGCCAACTCGCCGCGGATACTGCCGGACTCGGCCGGCTGTTTCGGCACCAAGATGATCAAACCTATGACACCGAGGACACCAATTCCGGCGACCGCCCAGAACGTGGACCGCCAGCCGAAATGCTGACCCAACGCGGTACCCATCGGCACGCCGAGGACGTTGGCGATGGTCAGGCCGGTGAACATCAGCGCGATCGCGCTGGCGCGTTTGGCCGGCGCGACCAGGTTGGCCGCGACCACCGAGCCGATGCCGAAGAAGGCACCGTGACACAGCGCCGTCACCGCCCGGCCGGCCATCAGCAGCGGGTAGTTGCCGGCCAGCGCGCACAACACGTTGCCGAGGATGAAGACGCTCATCAGCCCGACCAGCATCGTCTTACGGGGCAGCCGCGAGCCGGCCAGCGTCATCAACGGCGCGCCGATCACCACGCTCAGCGCGTAGCCGGAGATGAGCAGTCCCGCGGTCGGGATGGTCACCGCCAGATCGGTCGCGATGTCCGGCAGCAGGCCGACGATCACGAACTCCGTCGTACCGATGCCGAACGCACCGATCGCCAACGCAAGCAGGGCGAGATTCACCGGTTCTCCTCGGGCGGAAGGGGGCACAACGGCGCGACCATCGTCTCCTATCGGGCACGGCTCGTCCTGTCCCTACGAGTGTTAGGCAAACGAGTGGTGGGCAACACAGGGTTCTGGTTGATCTGCGCCGGTGCCGGGATCGTGCAGGTAGGAGCTGTTTCGATAGAGAGGTTCACCTGCATGTCCACCGTTGAAGAAGGCACCCCATCCGATCTCGCCACCGCGAGCGTTCCCGAGGCCCGGATGACGGGCCGGCAGCGGCTGGCGCTGGTGCTGCTGCTGACGGCGAGTTTCACCCTCGCCGTCGACTTCTCGATCCTGAACGTCACGCTGCCGACGATCGGCGCCGACGTCGGGTTCGCCCTGGAGAACCTGCAGTGGATCGCCACGGCCTTCGCCCTCTGCGCCGCGGGCTTCACGCTCCTGCTGGGCCGGGTGGCCGATCTCTTCGGCCGCCGCCGGCTGTTCCTGATCGGGATGGCGCTGCTCGGTATCGCCTCGCTCGTCGGCGGTATCTCCACCTCGCCGACGATGTTGCTGTCGGCAAGGGTTGCGCAGGGACTCGCGACCGCCGCGGTCACCCCGGCCGCGCTGTCGTTGCTGACCACTTCCTTCCCCGAGGGCAAGCTGCGGGAGAAGGCGCTCGGCCTGAACGGCGCGCTGATGGCGGCCGGCTTCACCACCGGCGCGATCCTCGGTGGCGTGCTGACCGATCTGTTGAGCTGGCGCTGGGCCTTCTTCATCAACGTGCCGGTCGCGCTGGCCGTTCTCGTGCTCGCCCCGATGGTGCTGGCGGAGAGCCGTCCGGCCGAGCGGCCGAAGCTCGACGTACCGGGTGCCATCTCGGTCACGCTGGGTCTGCTCGCGGTCGTGTTCGGCCTGACCAGGGCCGGCGAGAAGTCCTGGACCGACCCGGCCGCTCTCGGCTCGCTGCTGGTCGGCATCGTCGCGCTCGCCATCTTCTGGGTGGTCGAGCAGAAGGTCGCGGCTCCGCTCGTACCGGTGGCGATCCTGCGCCGGGCGAACATCGGCTGGGGCAACTTCGCCGGTCTGCTGGCCTTCATCACCGAGACCTCGCTGGTCTTCCTGCTCACGCTGTACCTGCAGAAGACGCTCGGCTTCACGCCGCTCGGCGCCGGACTGTCCTTCGCGGTCCTCGGCGCGGGCACCGTGATCGGTGGCATCGTCGCACCCAAGGTGATCGGCCGCGTCGGCGCGAAGAACGCGATCGTGCTCGGCTTCCTGATCCAGGCCGCCGCCACCCTTTCCCTGGTGCTGCTCGGCCCGGACTCGTCCTGGATGGCGCTGCTGCTGGTCGCCACCTTCGTCGGCGGGGTCGCCAACCTGATCGCGATCGTCGGCTTCATGGTCACCGCGACCACCGGACTGCCGAACGAGGAGCAGGGCCTGGCGACCGGCCTGGCCACGATGAGTCAGCAGGTCGGCATCACGATGGGCATTCCGATCATGAGTGCGATCGCCACCGCCCGGGTGAACTCGCTCGGCGGCGAGAACCCGGCCACCGTGCTCAGCGGCGTGACCACCGCGATCTGGGTCAACACCGCGCTCTGCCTGGTCGCTGCCGGACTGGTCGCCGTGTTCCTGAAGCGGGGCAAGCGTTCATGAGGGGCCGTCATCTCGGTCGTCCCGCGGTCAGTGACGCGCTGAGCGTGACGGTCTCCTGGGGTTCCCTGGTGATCGGCGAAGTACCGGCGCGCCTCTACCGGCCGGTCGAGTCGTGGCAGGGCTGGCTGGTGTGGGTACACGGCGGCAGCTGGACACGTGGGTCCGTGGCCGGGTGGCATGAGGTCTGTGCCGACCTGGCCCGGCTCACAGGCTCCACTGTGGTCAGCGTGGACTACCGGCTCGCTCCGCTGCATCCGCATCCGGCGGCGCTCGAGGACGTGCTGGCAGTGCTGGAGTGGGTAGCTGTGCAAGCAGGCGACGACCAGGTCGCCGTAGGTGGGGACAGCGCGGGCGGCACCATCGCTGGATGCGCCGCACTGGCCTGGCGCGACCAGGGCCGGCAGTTGGCGGCGCAGGTGCTCGCCTATCCTCCGATGGACCCGGAGTGCCGCGCATCGTCGTACAAGCCGTCGGTCTTCCCGACCAGGGAAGACTTGATGACCTCTTGGCGGGCGTATCTGGGGTCGGGCGACGGGGCTGGGTACAGCACCCCGTTCCAGGCTGACGATCTGAGCGGTACTGCGCCCGCGTGGCTGGTCGTCGGCGAGCACGATCCGGTGCGCGACGACGTGGAGGAGTACGCGATGCGGCTGCTGTCCGACGGCGTCGCAGTACGGCTGGAAGTCCTGCCGGGAGTGCCACACGGCGCGATCCTGGCGCCCGGGCCGATGCGTGACTGGATCGGTTCGGCCTTTCTGGAGCTGAGTTCGAGCAAGGAGATGTCATGACACACCCGCACAGCGAAGCCCTGCTGCGGCACTTCGCCGACCTCCGGGACCGTTCGCACGGCGAGACCGCGGTCACCCGGGCGGAGAAGGAGCAGCTCTTCGCGGCCACGGTCGAGTTGCTCGACCCGGTCGCGAAGGAGGTTCTCGACGAGGTGAACGCGGACCTGCTGCTCGGCACCGGAACGGTCTCGGCGACCGGGCTGGGCAGTACGCCGGACGGCGGGCTCGCGGCGATCTGGGCCTTGTCGTGGACGGAACAGGCCGAAGCGGGGATCAACCCGATCGCGATCCGGGCGCACTACGGCCGCGGGTTCCACCACCCGCATCTGAGCGGCGGCACGGTCGGCGAATGGCCGCTCAACGTGTTCACGCCGGAGCAAGCGCTGGCGGAACTGCCGACCCTGCGCGCGATCGCCGCCGCGGACCTCCACAACTTGGTCTTCGAGGCCGACTACCGGATCGTCCCGGCAACCATGAGCGAGGCACGGTCGTGAACGGGCCGACTGGCGGCGAGGATCGGCCTGCCAGCCACCAGGAGCGTCAGCCGGGCATGACCCGCCCGGATGCCGGCGAGGCTGTTGTCGGCTATGGGGGACAGTCGCTCGTAGCCCCGCGACTGTCGATCCTCGACCAGTCCCCGATCGGCGAGGGCAGTACGGCGGGCGAGGCGTTGCGGGCTTCGGTGGAGTTGGCTGAGGCGGCGGACGAGCTCGGGGTGACGCGGTACTGGGTTGCCGAGCACCATGGCTCGCCAGGGTTCGCGGGGACCGCACCGGAGATCCTGGTGCCGATCATCCTGGGCGCCACGCGGCGGATGCGGGTCGGTTCGGGCGGGGTGCTGCTGCCGCGATACCCAGCGACAAAAGTAGCCGAAGTGTTCAGCATTCTGGCCGACCTCTATCCAGGCCGGGTCGATCTGGGTCTCGGCCGCGCCGGTGGACCGCCCGAGACCTTCCCGGCGGACGTTGCCGACCTGCGGAGGTGGTTGGGCGACGATCCGCACCTTTGGGTGCTCGGCGCGAGCGCCTCGTCAGGTGCCCTCGCGGCGAAACTCGGTACGGCGTACGCGTATGCGCACTTCTTGAATCCAGGACCTGGTCTGGAGTCGATGACGGCGTACCACGAGGCGTCGCCCGCTCCGAGCAGCGCGCTCGCCGTACGGGTGATCGTGGCCGACACCGAATCCCACGCGAACGATCTGGCCGCCAGCCTGCTCCTCTGGCGGAGCCGCAAGGACCTCGGCGACGACAGACCGCTCCCCTCGATCGAAACCGCCCGGAACCATCGGTGGACCAGCGCCGAACTCGAGCGAGCGTCGTACAACAGCAAAGCCCTGATCTCCGGTACGCCGGACCAGGTCGCACCCATTCTGTCCGACCTGGCCTACCTGCACGGCACCGACGAGTTGGTGGTCAACGTGCTGACTCACGACCCGGCCGACCGACTACGTACCTACCAACTACTCGCGCAGGTGCTGGGCGCCGCCTCGACCGTCGGAACCGGTGCCCGCTGACCAACCCAACGGACCCGTGCGGTCCCGCGACCGGATCCGCCGCCAGACCGGGTCAAGTCCGGCCTTTCATGGGTCGCGCCGGTCTACCGGACCCGGCGGGCCCTCGGACCAGTGCCGACCGGAGAAGCAAAGCGGCTGCTTCCCCCCTCCAGTCGGGCTTCCCCCTCCAGCCCGGGGTTACCCCCTCCAGCCCGGGGTTACCCCCTCCAGCCCGGGGTTACCCCCTCCAGTCGGGGTTACCCCACTGCTATGCGAGTGGGGTAACCCCAAGAGGAGTGGGTCAACCCCCACCCCAGGGAGCGGAGCCACCCGACGCGGGGCTCTGGCTCAGGCGTTCACCACGATCGGGGCGCCGCCCGAGGTGAGCGACCAGTCGGTGGTGTGGAAGGTCGACGGGTTCACCTCGCCGGTCGCGGTGACGTAGTCGATCATCAACTGCCGGATCTCGACCTGCCGGTTGTAGACGACCGGGGCCGTCTTGACGTGCGGGAAGTTGCCGCCGCCGGACTGCCGGTAGTTGTTCACCGCGACGACGAACTGCTGATCGGCGCCCACCGGCGCACCGTCGTACTGGAGGTCGGTGATCCGGGAACCGGCCGGCTTGGCGATGTCGATCTTGTACGCCAACGGCTTGGTCAGGCCGCCCATGATGTCGTAGTTGTAGTCAGGCGTGCCGCCGGGCGCGGTCGGCGTCACCGCGTTCGTCACCTGGTCCGCCGGGAACGGGCCAGGACCGCTGACCTGCTTGAAGTACGTCGCGGAGAACTCCAGGTAGTCGGTGATCTGAGCGCCGGTCATCGTGACGGCGAGCAGGGTGTTGTCGAAGATGTACAGGCCGGCCACGTCCCGGACCGATACGTCACCGGCCGGGATCGCCGCCGCCCGGTTGAACGGCGCCGCGATGGCGAGCACTGGCAGCGACGCCTGCGGCGTACCGACGAGTGCCTTGCTGACCGCATCGGCCTGGATGAAGTTGACGAAGTCGAGCGCGGCCGTGTCCTCCCAGGGCGCGGTCGCCGCGGACATCGCCTCGGTACAGGTACCGATCTTCGCGTTGACGTAGCCGACGACCTTGTCGTGGTCTGCCTGCAGCAGGTTGGTGACCTGCGGGTCGGCCTCGACCGTGTTGGCGTTCAGCACCTGGCTGTGCCGGCCGACGACCTTCCAGCAGCCGCGCTGCTTCTGCAGATCCAGGTCGATCACGGACAGCCGCATACCCCACTTCAGCGGCTCGGTAAGGACGACCTGCTGGCCGGTGACCTTGTTGGTGACGAGGCGCTCGGGGATCTCCAGGTGCGCGTGCCCGACCAGTACGGCGTCGATGCCCGGGACCGTCTCGGCCATCAGGACCGAGGCGTTCTCCGGGACCGGCAGCGCGTCGCCGTACGACGAGGAGAGGTCCATCCCCGAGTGCGCCGCCACGATCACCACGTCGGCACCGGCCTTACGGACCCGCGGCACCCAGATCTTGGCCAGCTCGACGATCCCGCCGAACTTGACCTTGTTCTCGACGTTCGCCTTGTCCCAGATCGCGATGCCCGGGTTGGTCAGGCCGAGGATGCCGACCGTGATCGGCCGCTCGCCCGGCACGTGCACCCGCTTCAGCACGTACGGCGGGAAGACCGGCAGCCCGGTGGTCCAGTCCTGCGCGTTCGCGCCGAGCAGCGGGAAATTCAGCTGCCGCTGGAACTTGCGCAGGATGTCGAGCCCGTAGTTGAACTCGTGGTTGCCGAGCGCGGCGGCGTCGTAGCCGATCGCGTTCATCGCGGCCGCCATCGGGTGCGTGTGACCACCGGTGATCGGCTGGATCTTGGCGAAGTAGTACGCCAGCGGGGTGCCCTGGATGGTGTCACCGGCATCGAGCATCAGCGGGGCGGGAGTATGCCGGTCGACCTGCATGCGGTACGCCTTGACCAGGGTGGAGATCTTGGCCAGGCCGATGTCGTTGTGCGCTTTGTCGTCGTACTCCGCGTTCTTGAAGTAGTCCCAGTTGAAGACATTGCCATGCAGGTCGGTGGTCCCCAGCACACTCAACCGGACCGTCTTCGGCTGATGACCGCCGTGCGTCCCGGCGTACGCGGGGACTGCCTGGAAGCCGGCCGCGGCCAGAGCCGTCGCGGCGGCACCCCCGATCACCGTACGTCTGCCCATCGTCCTCGGGTCACCGTTGTCCGTCATGTTTGCGCCTCACGCGTCGTTGGGATGTGGCTTCCAGCACCATACGCGGAGCTGATTTCGAGTTGGCCCTGCCGGCGGGAGAGGATGCAATCCATGACCTTGCCGCCCGGCAAACTCCTGCTCGCCGCCGCCGTCCTCTTCGCCGCCGCCTTCGCCCAGGCCGCGCAACCCGCTGAGCACTCGTCCGCGCAGGCCGCTCCGTCCGCCCGCCCCACCGCCCACGGCCCGCTCACGATGCAGCTCGGGAAACGGCTGAAGACGCCGGCGCGGAAGAACCAGCGGGAGGCCAAGCCGGCGGCCTGGGATCTGAGTACGCACGGGGCGAAGACGATCTACCTGACCTTCGACGACGGGCCGCACCCGGTGTACACGCCGAAGGTGCTGAGCATCCTCGCCAAGCACCACGCCAAGGCAACTTTCTTCGTGCTCGGCCGCGAGGTCGCCGCGCACCCGCAACTGGTCGACCTGACCCGCGGCTACGGGAACCACATCGGCAACCACACCTGGGACCACCCGATGCTGACCCACCTCACTGACGCGCGGATCCGCCAGGAGATCTCCAGCGGGGTGAAGTCGCGCTGCTTCCGGCCGCCGTACCGGGACACGAATAAGAAGGTGGAGGCGATCGCCGCGTCCTACCACCTCCAGCAGATCCTCTGGGACGTCGACACGAACGACTGGAAGAAGCCGGGCGCGGCGGCGATCGAGCGCGCGATCCTGCGCGGCGCCCACCCGGGCGCGATCATCCTGATGCACGACGGCGGCGGCAACCGGTCCGAGACGGTCGCTGCTCTGGACCGCGCGCTGACCAAGCTGTCGGCGCAGGGCTACACGTTCCGCTCGCTACCTTGCTGAGGTCGTGATCCCCGCTTTGCCGCCGGAGAAGTGCTTGAGAGCCTGATCGATGACGTGCACGGGCTGGTCCAATGCTTTGACGAGGTAAAGCCCGGTCGGCTTCAGCAGGGCGCTCGGCTTGACCACGGCCCGTACCGCGGGCTGATCAAGCCCTCGTACTCCGGCGGTGGTGGCCGCGATGCCCGGGGCAAGAGTCAGGTGCAGCACGAACTGCCCGAACACCTTCTCCTGCTTGAACCCAGCGACGGCCGGCCACGGCAGGATCACCGGGTACGGCGCCCCGTCACACGCCAACTCCAGCCCTTTGGGTGACATCCGAAACGCCACCGGCGGCAACTCGCTCGCGGCGTACCACCGCTGCCTTTCACCATCCAGCCGCACCGCAAGCACCGTACTAGCCACCAACGGCGACATGCTCAAAATCAGCAGCAGCGCGAACGGCCACATCCCGGACCCACGGAACGCGAGCAGGGCATACACGGCAAGTCCGATGCCTACGGCCCCAATCCCCAACGTCACCCACGCCCCACGCCGCACGCCCCGCCGCACCACCCCACGCCGGGCCTCCACCGCACCCCGATCGATGCCCACGACAAACACCTGCTCCGCTTCCATCCCCAAACCCTCTCAGCCCACCGGTTCCCCCCGCGCGCCGACACGTGCCACCACCCAGCGCCGGCGACCCGAGATGAACAGGAGTCCGCAGCTCCCACGCGGCACGGTTCTCCCGCATGAGCTCCCCGTCGCGCTCTGCCGCACCCGCGCGGGTCTGCCGGGCACCGGACACCGGGGCCCGCACCCGCAGCCGCAGCCGCAGCCCGCACCCGCACCCGCACCCGCACCCGAGGAGCAGCCAACCTCAGCCCGCTTCAGCAGGCATCGACCGCTCACGCATTTCAGCGGCGACGGAGGAGCCGCGTCTTCGGGAGGGCGACGGAGGAGCCCGGTGGTAGGTCAGCCGGTGACGGCGTGGTGGGTTTTGACGGGCTTCGGGACCGGGGCGGCCGGGACGTTGCCTGGTTCGGTCGGCTGCGGGATTGTCGGCTTCTTGGTGGGGGTGGGCTTCGGGGTTGCGGCGGGCTTGGCGCAGGTGGCTGAGGCGAGCTTGATGACCTCGGTGCCGTCGCCCAGGTCAATCGTGAGGGCGGTGATCGTGAAGGAGCCGTCTGAGCTCTTCGACTGCTCGTTGACGGTGATCTTGGCCAGCGGGGCCGCCGGAATGGTGACGGTCTGCTTGGTGCTCGGGATCGCTATCTTCTGCCCGAGCAGCGTGAGCGAACCGATGTCGACGGCGCCGGTGTCGCCCGTGCAATAGACATTGACGCTATCGATGGCGAGCAGCGAACTCGGCGGGGTGAGCAGCAGGTTGCACAGGTCAGGCAGGTTCTTGACCGGCAGGTCCTTGGTACTCAGCTTCGGCAACGGCAGGCCGAGATCGGGCAACGGCAGCTCAGGGATCGGGAGATCGCCGGCACCGGTCGCGGGCAGGTTGGCGCAGCTCTTCTTCAGCTCCGGCGGGATCTTGATCTGGTTGAGCAGGTCCGGTCCGACGGTGAGGTCGAAGAGTTCCACCGCGGCCGAGTTGTTCCCGGCGGTGACACTCGCGGCCCGGAGCGCGATCAGCGGGTTCTTCGGCACCTCGAGTGCCGACGAATCGTGCCGGGTCCCGTTCAGCGATTCGACGTAAGGCGTCTTCGCGAACGGGACCTGACCGGTCGCGCTGATCCCGTACGCCGACGAGGGCTTGCCCACCGCCGTACCGACGGGGGCGCTGGCCACGAGGCTGAACGTCACCAGGCCGATCACGGCCGCGAGTGTCAGAACGGTCGGTCCGAAGTGTCGTCGCATCTGCGAGTTCCTCACTGATCGGGGCGGATCGCTGGGTTTCACTTGCTGTCAATCAGGACGAGGGTGCCCAATGGCACCTGCTGGAGCTTGGCGAGCGCAGTACGAGGTACGCGGACGCAGCCGGCGCTGATGGCTGCCCCGAACACATCCGGCCGCGGCCAACCGTGGATCGCGACCGTGCCCGGTCCGCCGCCGAAGGTGTCGAGGGTCGGGCTGTGCGCTCCCAGCGGGAGCACGACCGGGGACGCGGAGCGCGTCTTGTCGATGATGGACCCGAGCAGGAACGTCCGGCCGGGCGGCGTCGGCGTCGCCTTCGCGCCCACGCCGGCCTTCCAATCGCCGAGCGACTTGCCTTTCTCGAACAGTTCGATCGTGCGCGAGCCGGTATGCACGCGGATCAGGTACGACGACGCGGCGCGATCCAGATCCTCGTCCTGCAGCCAGCCGGTAGACCGGTTCGGCTTCGACGGCAGCAGCACCCGCACCCAGCCGTCGGCCTTCTCGACCACCGGCAACCAGGTCGACCCGAACTGACTCGGCCCGATCTTGGCGAACGCGTCCGCATCCGGCGCGGTGTAGAGCGCGGCCTCGGCCCTCGGATGGACAACCAGCCCGTCGGTACCCGCGTACGGCTCCGGATCGAGCGGCGCGGACGCGATCGTGGTTTGCGTCGAGGAAGCCGTCAGCGTGGTGAGGTCAACCGGAGGCAGCTCATCGTGCTTGTTCCCGAGCACCCCAGCGACAGCCACACCACCGAGCAGCACAAGCACGGCAATGGCCCCAACAGACCCACCGCCCCGCTCCCCAGCACGTGACCGACCCATACACCCGCTCCCCGTAAAATCCTTCACCAACTGTGACCCGACGACGACAATAGGCTGTTCCGCACCCCGGGTCCACGGTTAGTGACCCACCAGTAGCATTTCCGCACCGATCCTGCGTCGCCCCTCCCGGCAGGCGACCGCGGTTCCGCCACGTGACCTCGATCCGGACTTCCAGGCCAGCAGTACTGCTCGGATCGGCGGCAGCGCGGGCGAACTCACGCGTGCTGACCAGTGCCGACAAGGACTACTGATGGTGTGGGGATCCGGCCCGACTGATGCAAGGCGGTCCTCCGCCCGAAAGCCTGGCGTGGGCGAGAGTTTCCGCCTTGGTGTCCGTTTCGGTGAGTGCCGTTCGTCGGTGGGTTGAGAAGGTGATCAACCGGGAGGAGTAGGGATGCAGTTCAAGGTCAATGGGGTCGAGTTGTGTGTGGAGACGTTCGGGGAGAGGGACGATCCGCCGATGCTGCTGGTCGGGATCTCCATGCTGAGCTGGCCGGATGAGCTGTGCGCGGCGCTGGCTGGGCGGTTTGTGGTGCGCTACGACCTGCGCGACGCGGGGCAGTCGACGGTCGTTGATCCCGACGCGCCGAACTACAACCTGCGGGACCTGGTGACCGACGCGTCAGAGCTGATGAAGGTCATGGATCTGGGGCCCACGCACGTGGTCGGGGTGGGCGTCGGTGGGTTCATCGCGCAGCTACTCGCGCTCGACCATCCCGGCCAGGTGGCGTCACTGACGCTGGTCTCGACCCGTCCGGTGGCGCCCGGTCCCGTCGATCCCGACCTGACCGATCATCACCCGGAGACGATGAAGCAACTGTTCGGGCGTCCGGCGCCGGACTGGACCGATCGCGACAGCGTGGTCGACTACATGACCGAGTCCGCGCGGCTGATGGTCGGCTCACGGGGGTTCGACGAGCAGGACGCCCGCGCGACAGCCGGATCGATTTTCGATCGAGCGGGACAATCGGCGAAGGCGCGGCGGGCCAGCCACCTCGGGACGATGTTCGCGGCCATCGACTGCCGACCGCGGTGGCGCGAACGACTCGGCGAGATCTCGGCACCGACCCTGGTGGTGCACGGGGACGAGGACCCGTTCTTCCCGTACCAGAACGGCAAGGCGCTGGCCGCGGAAATCCCGAACGCCACGCTGCTCACCCTCCCCGGCATCGGCCAGGGCTTGTCGCGGGCGACCTGGCCGACCGCTGTCCCCGCCCTATTGCGCCACACCTCACCAGATAGGTAGTAGCGCCAGTCGACGCCGGCCAGCACGTCTGAATCCGGCCGGGCTGCCGCTGATCCGAGGAGCAGTGCCTGCCTGGAGGCGCGGAACTCAACTGTTGAGGTGGCGGCCTGACCAGGTCCAGGCATACGCGCCGTCGTCGACTGCGGACCCACCCTCGCCCAGTTCCAAGGGGCGAAAGGTGTCGACCATTACGGCTAGTTCTTCGAAGGATTCGGCGCCAAGAGAAGCCTCGATGGCGGCGGGCTGGGGTCCGTGGGCGTAACCGCCGGGGTGGAGGGAGATGGAGCCCAGGCCGATCCCGGAACCCTTGCGGGCTTCGTAGTCGCCGCCGCAGTAGAACATGACCTCGTCGGAGTCCACGTTCGAGTGGTAGTACGGCACCGGGACCGACAGCGGGTGGTAGTCCACCTTGCGCGGTACGAAGTTACAGATCACGAAGTTGTTGCCCTCGAACACCTGGTGCACGGGTGGCGGCTGGTGGATCCGGCCCGTGATCGGCTCGAAGTCGCGCACGTTGAACGTGTACGGATACAAACACCCGTCCCAGCCCACCACGTCGAATGGATGCGTCGCATAAGTCATCCGGCTACCGACGATCCCCGCCGCCCCGTGCCCGCGATGCTTCACCAGCACCTCGACGTCATTGCCCTCGACAACAAAACTCGAACCGGGAGTGACCAGATCGCGTTCGCAGTACGGCGAATGCTCGAGGAACTGCCCGTACCGGCTGAGGTACCGCTTCGGCGGCGCGATGTGGCTGTTCGCCTCGATGCAGTACGCGAAAACCCCGTCGGGCCCCGGCAACCACCGATGCGTCGTCGCACGCGGGATCAGAACGTAATCCCCTTCAGCAGCAGTCAGTACGCCGAACACCGTCTCGACCGTCGCCGACCCCTTCTCGATGTAGACACACTCGTCGCCGATCGCGTTTCGGTAGTAAGGCGAAACCGCCTCGGCCACGACGTACGAGATCCGGACGTCACCGTTGCCGAGCACCAGCCGCCGATGCTCGACGACGTTGGCCGCAACGGCGGCATCACCGTCGAAGAGATCGTGCAGCCGAAGATGCCGCGGCGTCAGCGGATGGTTCGGCGTCGTCACCAGGTCAGGCAGCTCCCAGACCTGCGAATCGACGATCGCCGACGGCACGCCCGCGTGGTACAGCAGCGACGAGTCTGACGAGAACCCCTCCTCGCCCATCAGCTCCTCGTAGTACAGCCCGCCGTCCGGTTTGCGGAACTGGGTGTGCCGCTTCGGCGGAACCTGCCCGACCTGCCGGTAGTGCACCATGACCTCATCCAGACCTTGTACGTTTATCGGACACATGTGTCCGCTTACCGAAAGCATCCGTTAGGCTCGGGGCCATGTCAACCATCCCTGTGCTGTTCCGGCACCTGGTCGACGACGCCGCGATGTTCCCACCCGGGGAGCTGCCCCTGGTCGAAGCCGTGGCCGCGCACCGGGAGCACCGCCAGGCGGAGTACGCCGAGCTGGTCGGGCCCTTCGTCTGCACCGACGAGAACCTGATGAAGGTGGCCGCCGAGGCCGGTCAGGCCGACGGGCCGCTCGAGGTCTCCGTCGTCATCACCGGCGGCGCCGGCGGTATCGAGCCGGCCATCCGGTACGGCGATCGCTCGGCGGCCCTGATCGTCAAGTCGGTCGAGGTCCGGCTGCGCGACGAGGAGGACCTGTCCCGCAACGCGCTCCGGGTGGTCCGCGCCTGCGACGACTGCATGGACGACGAGACGGCGTACGTCGAGATAGGCCTGGAAGGCGCCTGGGAACGAGCGCTGGACGTGGTCGCCGACGCCGGGTACGCCGCGAAGCTCCGCACCGGCGGGCTCGACCCGATCCTGTTCCCGACCAGCCACGAGGTTGCCGCGTTCATCACGGCCTGCCTCGATCGCGAGGTCGCCTTCAAGTGCACGGCCGGGCTGCACAACGCGATCCGGCACACCGACCGCAGTACCGGGTTCGTCCACCACGGATTCCTCAACGTCTTGCTGGCGACCAGGGCCGGGCTCGACGGTGCGCCACAGGACCAGCTCGTACGGATCCTGGACAACCGCGACGGCGAAGAGCTCGCGACATCGGCCGGCGAGCTGTCCGAGGAGCAGGCCGCCGGGGCGCGCCGGTGGTTCACCTCGTTCGGTTCCTGCAGCATCGACGAACCGCGCCAAGACCTGACCGCACTAGGCCTGCTGGAGGCGAAGTGACCTGGATCGACATCCCGGCGAACTCTCCGTTCGGACCCGGGAACCTGCCGCTGGGCATCTTCCGGGCCGGCGACGAGGATCCCAGGGTGGGAGCGGCGATCGGTGACCAGATCATCGACCTGGCCCCGGTCGCGCACCAGCGCGACGACTCCCAGGTGTTCGCCCAACCCTCGCTGAACGCGTTCCTCGCCCTCGGCCGCCCGGCCTGGCAGGCGACTCGCGAATGGCTGCTCGACCTGGTCCGGAACGACGACAACAGAAGCGATATCGAGCCCTATCTCATCCCGCAGTCCGCGGTGACGATGCTGCTCCCGTTCGAGGTCGCCGACTACGTCGATTTCTACGCGTCCGAGCACCACGCGTCCAACGTGGGCAGGCTTTTCCGCCCGGACGCCGAACCGCTGCTACCGAACTGGAAGCACCTCCCGGTCGGCTACCACGGCCGGGCCGGAACGGTAGTTGCCAGCGGCACCGAAATCGTCCGTCCCAGTGGCCAGCGGAAGGCCCCGGCCGACGACGCCCCGACGTACGGCCCGACGCAACGGCTCGACATCGAGGTCGAGCTCGGGTATGTCGTCGGCAGCCCGTCGACGCTCGGCAGCCGGGTCGCCGTCGAGGATTTCAAGGATCACGTGTACGGCGTTGTGCTGGTGAACGACTGGTCTGCAAGGGACATCCAGGCCTGGGAGTACGTCCCGCTCGGCCCGTTCCTCGGCAAGTCGTTCGCCACCTCGATCTCGCCCTGGGTCGTCTCGCTGGACGCGCTGGAAGCGACAAAGGTGCCGCTCCCCCCGCAAGAACCGGCCGTCCTGCCGTACTTGGCCAGTGACGAACTGACGAACTTCGACATCACCTTCGAGGTGCGCTGGAACGGCCAACTGGTCAGCACCCCGCCGTACAAGGAGATGTACTGGTCCGCCGCCCAGATGCTCGCCCATCTCTCGGTCAACGGCGCCTCGGTGCGAACCGGTGATCTGTTCGCCTCCGGCACGGTCAGCGGCGCCGAGAAGAACCAGCGCGGCTCCTTCCTCGAACTCAGCTGGGGCGGCCGCGAGCCGATCACGGTCAACGGCGAGGAACGGACCTTCCTCCAGGACGGCGACGAGGTCACCATCACCGCCTCGGCCACCACTCCCGACGGCACCAAGATCGGCCTCGGCGAGGTCACCGGCAGGATCCTCCCCGCCAACTGACCCCACTGCTGGCCCTTGCGTCCGAAGAACTGAGGGTCCGGCCCCTCGGAGCTTCGGACGCAAGCGCTTTCGGCTGGCTAAACGTTAACTAAAATTGTTCATAACTGTTCGTTTCTCTTGACTCTTGCTCGCTTCTGCGCACAGAATCCGACATCGCCCCTTCCGTCCACCGAGGAGTGCGCTCGTGATTCCGATCCGCCCGGCGGCCGTTGCCGCCGCTCTCGCCCTGACCGGCGGCCTGCTACTGGCCCCGTCAGCCACCGCCTCACAAACCACCCCGACGGCCGCTACAGCCGTCCCGGCGACGCTCTCACTGAGGTCCGGCAACCTGACCGTCACCGTCGGCAGCGACTTTCCCCGCGTTGTCCGGTACGTCGACAACGCGTCCGGGCAGGCCCTCGGTGGTCAGCCCGAGGTGATCTCCACCGTCACCATCAACGGGACAGCCCGGACCGCCAAGCTCACCCGGACGCCGGTTGTCAGCGCCGACCTCAGCCGGGCTGACTACAAACTCGCCTTCGACGCACTGCCCGGGGTCGAACTGGATGCCAGCCTCGCCCTTGCGGGCCGGGTCACCACGTTCAAGATCGACGCCGTTCGGGACACCGAGGCGAGCCGGGTGAAGACGATCGACATCCCGGACCACGACCTGGTCTCGGTGGCCAGCGCCGACCCGGGTGCGACCACCGCCTTCACCACGCTGGATCCGGACTCCACCCGGACGGCGGACAAGATCACCTCGGTGACCGCCGCGACGGCAGCCGAGCCGGCGCCGACCGGAGCGGCGTACGCGTTCGTGAACACGAGCGGTCTGGCGGCCGGGATCGAGTCGAACTCGACGTACGACAAGCCGTCCGGGCAGTCCGTGGACGACGGAGCGAGATTCTGGCACCGGGCCCGGAAAGCTGCCGACGGCGCCAGCCGGGTCGGCGTCTGGAGCGGCCAGTGGACCTACCGCGCCGACACCTCGCCGTACACGGAGCCGTTGCCCTGGGCAAAGGTTGTCGTCACCCCGGACGCGAACGGTGACCACACGGTCGACTGGCAGGACGGCGCGATCGCGTTCCGCTCGATCATGGTCGAGCCGAAGGGCGGCGACCTGGTCAAGGACCGGGTGGTCACCCACATCCCGTTCAACTTCGCCAGCCAGGCCACGCACCCGTTCCTGCGCACCCTCGACGACGTCAAGCGGATCTCGCTCAGCACCGACGGGCTCGGTCAACTGGCAGTGCTGAAGGGATACGGGTCCGAAGGTCACGACTCGGCGCATCCCGACTACGGCGGCAACTACAACGTCCGCGCCGGCGGTCTGACCGACCTGAACACCCTGCTGAAGACGGGCAAGGACTGGAACGCCGCGTTCGGCGTGCACGTGAACGCGACCGAGTCCTACCCGGAGGCGAACGCCTTCAACGAGGACCTCGTCGACAAGACCGCCAAAGGCTGGAACTGGCTCAACCAGAGCTACTACATCGAGCAGCGGCCGGATCTTGCCTCGGGCAACATCATCAAGCGCTTCCAGCAACTGCGGGACGAGACCGACAAGAACCTGCAGGAGCTCTACATCGACGTGTACTACCAGTCCGGCTGGCTGGCCGACGGCCTGACCCGGCAGCTCGCCGACCAGGGCTGGCAGATCGCGACCGAGTGGGCCGACCGGCACGAGCGCACCTCGCTGTGGTCGCACTGGGCCAACGACCTGGACTACGGCGGCCCGACCAACAAGGGCCTGAACAGCCAGATCATCCGGTTCGCCCGCAACCAGGAGAAGGACGTCTGGAACGCCGACCCGATCCTCGGCCAGGCCTCCATCGTCGAGTTCGAGGGCTGGACCGGTGAGACCGACTGGAACAAGTTCTACGCAGGAATCTGGCAGCGCAACCTGCCGGCCAAGTTCCTGCAGCAGCAGAAGATCACCGACTGGAACCCGAACGACATCACCTTCACCGGCGGCGTCCGCGGCACGGTCGAGAACGGCAAGCGCACCCTGTACGCCGGTACCGCCAAGGTGCTCGACGGCGACAAGTACCTGCTGCCCTGGGACAACAACAAGAAGCTGTACCACTACAACCCCGAGGGCGGCCTGACCGCTTGGCGCGTACCAGCCGTATTGGCCGCGACGACCAAGTTCACCGTCTACAAACTGACCGACACCGGCCGGGTCAAGGTGACCACCGCACCCGTCAAGAAGGGTGTCGTCACGCTGGACGCCGAGCCCGGCCAGCCGTACGTCCTGTACCCCGACAAGGCGCCGCAGCAGCCGGTAGCTCAGTGGGGTGAGGGCAGCCTGGTCAAGGATCCCGGCTTCAACGCAGGTGACCTGAACGCGTGGAAGCCGACCGGCTTCGCGAAGATCGACACCCTGGCCAACGGTCAGCACGTCGCCGCCTTCGGCCCGGAGCCAGCGTCGTTGCAGCAGACGCTGACAGGCCTCATCAAGGGGCGTACCTACAGCGCCTCCGCCTGGATCGAGGTCGAGCCCGGCAAGACGCGGCCGACCACCTTGAGTGTCGACGGCACGAAGGTCATCGTGACCAGGTCGACTGCCCAGAACAAGGTCGCGTCCGACGACAAGCACGACGCCTACTACCAGCGGGCCCGGGTCGTTTTCGAGGCCAAGGGCACCACTGCGACGCTGGGCATCAGTGCGGCGGACGGTACTGCGAGGGTCCGGCTCGACGACGTACGAGTAGTCGAGACGACCCGGCCGGCCGCGGGTCTGGTGGACGACTTCGAGCACACCGACCAGGGCTGGGGCCCGTTCATGAAGGGCGACGCCGGTGGCACGACCGACCCGCGAACCGTGCTGGCCCGCAAGCACGCGCCGTACACGCAGGCCGGCTGGAACGGCAAGCTGGTCGACGACGCGCTAGACGGCGACTGGTCGCTGAAGTCGCACGAGGAGAACGAGGGTCTGGTGTACCGGACCGCGCCATGGACCGTCGACTTCAAGCCGGGCCACAAGTACAAGGTCGGTTTCGACTACGAGAGCGGTCTGGCCGGGCACTACGCCTGGGTGCAGGGCGTCGACCGACCGGACTCGGTCGACGTGCACTCCACACCGATCGGCGAGCAACGGACCAAGGCGGCCTTCTCGCAGGAGTTCGTGGCCGGCTGCGGCGGCGACTACTGGGTCGGTCTGCGCAAGCTCTCGTCCGGCGGCGACCAGGCGGACTTCGTGATCGACAACTTCGCCGTCGCCGACCTGGGCGAATCCGACGAGCCAGCAGACTGTACGACGCTCAGCCTGTCGGGCGCCGGCCTCAACGGCATGGTCTCGGGTGAGGCGAACACCGTCGTCACCACGTTCACCAACAACGACGTGGTCGCGGTGAACGACATCACCCTCGCGCTCCAGGCGCCGGCCGGATGGACCGTCGAGGCGGCGACGCCCGCGACCCACGACACCGTCGCAGCCGGTGCCGGCGTGACCACCTCCTGGTCGGTGACTCCGCCCGCCGGGACACCGGCCGGGAAATACGGGCTCACGGCAACGGGTGGTACTGCGACCACTTCGGCGGAGGCCACAGTGCTACCGCCGGGCATCGTGCCGCAATCGCGGATCAAGGTGACCGACGTCAGCAGCGAGGATGTGGGCACGGGTGGCGCGGCCGTCGGTGCGCTGGACGGAGACCCGAGCACGCTGTGGCACACGGCCTGGTCCGAGGTGCCGACCCCGGCTACCTATCCGCACCACATCACGCTGGATCTCGGGACGACGTACCAGGTGGACGGCTTCAGCTACCTGCCCCGGCAGAGCGGTACGAACGGGATGTTCAAGGGGTACGAGATCTACGTCAGCACCGACGGGCAGACCTGGGGTGCACCGGTGAAGGCCGGTGAGTTCCCGAACTCGCGGGACACCCAGCGGGTCGACTTCACCGCGAAGGCGGGCCGGTACGTGAAGTTCGTCGGCACCAGCTCGCTGAACGGGGCCGTCTTCGGCTCGGCGGCCGAGCTGAACGTCTACGGGACGCACTGACCCTGACCCCGAGGACAGACTGGCCCTGAGAAAAGCAGCGGCGCCACCCCCCGCCCCGGGAGTGGCGCCGCCGGCCTGCTACCAGTGTGCAGGATGGAATCAAATCCACCCGCACACCGATGGTTCACTTGGTGATGGTGACCGCGACGGCCGCGCTGGCGGCCTTGCCCGCGACGACGCGGAACTTGTTCACGCCGACCCGGCCGCTCTTCACCCAGACCGAGTAGGTCGAGGCCGACGTCACCTTGGTGGTGGCCGGGAAGTTGACCCACTTGCCACTCTCCAGCCGCTGCACCTGGACGGTGGTGTTCTTCGCGAGGCCGGTGGTCTTGCCGGTCAGCGCGACCTTCGACCACGCCTTCGCGGTGGTGTGGTCGGACTTGATGCTGATCGTCGGAGCCGCGGCGACCGCACCGGCGCCGACCGAGGTGATCCGGGTGGTGTCCGGCGTGGCGCTGGCCTGCAGGGCCCCGGCGACACCGATCGCGCCGGCGGCCAGAGCGACACCCGCGACGACAGCGGCAGTACGACGAACAAATTGAGTACGCATGATCCTTTGGTTTCCCCTCGTAATGTCCTTCGCCGGAGCTAACGCGCGGAGGTCCGGAGAAGGACATCTGGTAAGGGTTCTGGTGAACCCGACGTACGAAGAGACGCCGGCACTCGGTCAGAAGTTGTGTTACAGGTCCGTCTCAGGTGTTGCCGGAAGCACCAACCTGGCAAGGGCTCCACCCGATAGGGCAGACCCGAAGGTGAGCTCGGCGCCGAGCACCTTCGCGTGACCCGCGGCGATGGTGAGCCCGAGGCCGTGGCCGACGCCGCGCTCGGCCATCCCGGACCGGAACCGACGGGGGCCCTCGGCAATCAATTCCTCCGGATACCCGTTGCCGTGGTCGACCACCTCGATCACCCGGCCGTTCACGGTCACCTCGATCGGCGGCTTCCCGTGCCGCAGACCGTTGACGATCAGGTTGGCCAGGATCCGCTCGATCCGGCGCGAATCTGTCGACACGGTCTCCTCCGGGCCGACCTGATGCACCACGACGCTGTCCGGAGCCAGCGACTGCTGCATCCGCAACCGGCCGACCGCCGATCCGACGAACGCACCGAGCCCGACATTCTCGAGGTCAGCCTGCTCGACACCGGAGTCGAACCGGGCGATCTCCAGCAGGTCCTCGACCAGGCGCCGCAGCACTTTCGCGCGGTCGCGGACCAATTCGCTGGGACGTCCCGCGGGCAACAGCTCGGCGGCCGTCAGGAGGCCCGTGACGGGCGTCCTGAGGTCGTGGGCGACGTCGGCGGTGAACCTGCGCTCGGCCTCCAGTTGGCCGCGCAACGAACTGGCCATCGTGTCGAGCGCCAGGGCCAGCGACTGCACCTCGTCCTTGCCTTTGCCCGCCGCACCGGCCGCCGACGCGTCGAGGTCACCGGCGGCGATGCGACGCGCCGTAACGGCTACTGCGACGATCCGGCGGGACAGGCTGCCGGCCAGCACCACGCTGGCCAGGGCGACCAATGCGACCGTGCCGATGCCACCCAGGATCAGGGCACGGCGCAGCGCGTTCATGGACGCGTCGTTGACGTCGTAGTCCTGCACGATCGACAGGATCCGGCCGTCCTTGACCGAGACCGCGGCCCACATCTTCGCGTTCGGCGAACCGGTCTTGAAGGTGGCCCGCTTACCGCTCTTGACGGCGTCCCGCAGTTGCGGCGGCAGGTCGGGATCGTCCAGCCGGGATCCGAACAGCGGTACGTCGTTGCGGTCGTAGCTCTCCGCCGCCAACTGGATCCGTTCGTCCGCGAAGCTCCGCGTCCGGTCCAGCCGCGATGACTGGGCCTGCGTGTAGACCGCCACGCAGAGCACCAGGATCGCGAGCGAGGAAACCAGCAGAAAGATCAGGCCGAGCTTGCTGCGCAGCCCCACTTCATGCCCTGAGCTTGTATCCGAACCCGCGGACGGTCTCGATCCGGTCGGCTCCGATCTTGGTCCGCAGCCGCTGCAGGTGGACGTCGACCAGCCGGCCGTCGCCACCCCACTCGTAGTCCCAGACGCGCTGGAGCAGGGTGGACCTGCTCAGCACCACGCCCGGGTTGTTCGCGAACTCGATCAGCAGCTTCAGCTCGGTCGGGGTCAGCTGCACCGTACTGCCGCCCCGCCGCACCTCCAGTGCCTCCCGGTCCAGCTCCAGGTCGCCGAACGACTCGACGGTCGCTCCGGTCGACGGAGCCGGCCGATCGGGGTCGGCCACCGCGCGCCGCAGTACGGCTCGCAGCCGGGCGACCAGGACCTGGGTGTCGAAGGGCTTGGTGACGTAGTCGTCGGCCCCCGCCTCCAGGCCCAGTACGACGTCCAGCGCGTCGCCGCGCGCGGACACCATCACGATCGGCACGGTGCTGGTCTCGCGGATCCGGCGGCACACCGAGATCCCGTCCAGCCCGGGCAGCATGATGTCCAGCATCACCGCGTCCGGGTGGATCTTCTCGAAACTCTCGATCGCCTCCAGCCCGTCCTCGGCCGTTGTGACGTCGTACCCGTGCCGCTCAAGGGTCAACTGGGTTGCCTCACGGATCACCGCGTCGTCCTCGACCATCAGGATGCGCGCTGCCGGTTCTTCCGGTACCACCGAAACTCAGTCTCCCTTTTGGTCCTGCGAACTCACCTTGATCATCTGTCGACCATTCCAACGGTAGACCTCGACCCGAGTTACAGACGGGCAGCACGCTTTGTCCTCGGGGCCGAACATTTCCGACTCGACCACCAGGTCACCTTGCGGGCTGGCATTGATCTTCAACTGATCGGCCTTCAAACTCCAAACCCGGCGTGGTCCGGCCGGTTCGACGGCGATCAGGAAAGCGCCGAAGGTGAAACCCTCGATCGTGTGGATCAGCACCACGAGCTGCGGCTGGGCGCTGTGCAACACGTTCACGGTCGCGCCACGGCTCAGGCAGCGCTCGATCACGAGGCACTTGCTCAGCACCGTACGGGAGTAGGTGTCCAAGCTCTTGTCGGCGAGCAGCGTCTGCCGGACCTGGGTCAGGCTCACGGTCACCTTCGCCGGTGTCCGGTCCGTCTTGCCGAACCCCTGAGTGCCCTCGGTCGAGGCCGTGGCCGGAGTGGTCGTCGTACCGGCCGGCTCGGCCCCCTCGACGCGTAGGCCGCTGCCGTTCGCGCAGCCGGTGAAGGTCAGCAGAGCGAACAGCACCACGGCAGCAGGCAGCAACTGCCTTGCTCGCATGGTTCGCCTCCTGCCGTGCCTCATCCAGAATCCCCCGGGCGGTTTCAGTCAACTGCCTTCCATAGTGCGGCCAGGACGTCACATTCGACGGCCACCGACGTCGTATGGCCCCGGCAGTTCCGTTTCGGTTGAGTCACAGGTTTCCCAACGCCATGACTTTGCCCGGATTCAGGAGGTTTTCCGGGTCCAAAGCGGCCTTGATCGCGCGGTGGACGTCGAGGGCGACCGGGCCGATCTCCTGGGCCAGCCAGTCCCGCTTGAGTACGCCGATGCCGTGTTCCCCGGTGATGGTGCCACCGAGTTCAAGGCCGACCTCCATGATCCGGTCGAAAGCCACCTGGGCCCGGCGGGCCTGCTCGGGGTCGGTCGCGTCGAAGACCACGGTCGGGTGCATGTTCCCGTCGCCCGCGTGCCCCAGTACGCCGACAGTGATGTCGACCTCGGCGGCGATCCCCTCGACCGCCGCGATGAAGTCGGCCAGCCTGGATCGCGGCACGCAGACGTCGTCGATCATGGTCGTCCCGAGGTGCTCCAGCGCGACCAGCGCCGCCCGGCGAGCCTCCAGCAGCAACTCGCCCTCGGCGGGATCGTCGGCCTCGATGCACTCGATCGCGCCGTACTGGCGGCACAGCTTCGCCACCATCGCGACGTCCGCCGCGCCGGCCTCGCCACCGGCGTCCGACTGGGCGATCAGCATCGCGGCCGCCTCGGTCGGCAGGTCCATCCGCTTGTAGTCGTTCACGGCCTTGATCGTGGTCCGGTCCATGATCTCCAGCAGGCTCAGCGAGACGCCACTGCGGATGATCTCGACGATCGCCTCACCGGCGGCCACGCCGGTGTCGAACAGCGCCGCCATGGTCCGTGGCCGGGCAGCCTCCGGGCGCAGCGCCAGGGTCGCCTCGGTGATGATGCCGAGCGTCCCCTCGCTGCCCACGATCAGCTTGGTCAGGTCGTACCCGGCGACGCCCTTGACCGTCTTCCGGCCGGTCCGCAGTACCCGGCCGTCCGCGAGCACGACCTCGAGGCCGAGCACGTAGTCGGTGGTCACGCCGTACTTCACGCAGCACAGGCCGCCCGAGTTCGTGGACAGGTTGCCGCCGATCGAGCAGAACTCCCAGCTGGACGGATCCGGCGGGTAGAACAAACCCTGCTCGGCGACCGCGCGCGACAGCACCGCGTTGAACACGCCGGGCTGCGTCACGACGTACCGGTCGACCGGCTCGATGGCCAGGATCCGGTCCATCTTCTCCAGCGACACCACGATGCAGCCGTCCACGGCGTTCGCGGCGCCGGACAGGCCGGACCGCGCGCCCTGCGGCACTACGGGCACGCCGGCCTCCGCGGCGATCCGGACCGCCGCCTGGACGTGCGCCGTCTCCCGCGCCAGCACGACCGCCACCGGTTCTCCGGCCGGACAGAACATCGCCCGGTCGTACCGGTAGCTCTGGATCCGGTCCGGATCGGTGACAAGCGCCTCCGGCGGCAGCGCCTTCTTCAGCCGCTCGACAACCTCACTCATACCTGGTGAGCCTAATGGTGTGATCGGCCTCCGTCAGGAGGAGTCAGCGGGTCCGCGCGGTCCTGTTCTCGGAGATCTGTTCGTAGCCGCCGCCGTAGTCGTGGAACTCCCGCGCGATGGCGACGAAGGTGGTGCTGGTGTCCAGCGATCTCACCTTCGGCGTCCGGCAGGTGCGTTTACCGGGCGTGACAGCGGTGTTCTGGTCGTCACAGGACAGCGAACGGCCGTTGTTGGAGCCGCCGTACTGCACCAGGTATCCGCTGGTCAGCGCATGCGCCGGCACGGTGGAGTCCATGGTGACCTCGGCCCAGTACTGCGAGCAGTCGTCACGCATGAGCCTGACGTCGCCCCAGCCCGGTGGTTTGTGGTCGCGATAAATCTGCGCTGACGAGATGGATCTGGCACCGGTGCAGTTGGCGAGTTCGACCGCCTGTGCTGGTTGGGCCAGAGCGATAGCGCCCGCTCCGGCCAAGCCCGCGGTGCTGAGCAGAATGCCCAGTGTCTTCATCGGAAAACCCTTCCTGGGCGCACGCCCCGACGTGTACCCATCAGGCACAGTAGTCCAACCGACCCTGACCCGACAGTCAATCCGGTAATCGGACGCAAGGTTCGCCAAGTCACGGCGTGTCGCCAACACGGCGCCGGCCCGCCACCGCGAGGCGGGCCGACACCGAGGGTCTCAGAGGTTGCCGCGGCGCTCCTGCTCGCGCTCGATCGCCTCGAACAGCGCCTTGAAGTTGCCCTTTCCGAAGCCGAGCGAGCCGTGCCGCTCGATCAGTTCGTAGAACACCGTCGGCCGGTCGCCGACCGGCTTGGTGAAGATCTGCAGCAGGTAGCCGTCCTCGTCGCGGTCGACCAGGATCTTGCGCGACTGCAGCTCCTCGATCGGCACCCGCACGTTGCCGATCCGCTCCCGCAACTCCGGGTCCTCGTAGTACGAGTCGGGCGTGTTCAGGAAGTCCACGCCGTTGGCGCGCATGATGTCGACGGTCCGCAGGATGTCGTTGGTGGCGAGCGCGATGTGCTGGGCGCCGGCGCCATCATAAAACTCTAAGAACTCGTCAATTTGCGACTTCTTCTTCGCGATGGCCGGCTCGTTCAGCGGGAACTTCACCCGGTGGTTGCCGTTGGCCACCACCTTGCTCATCAGCGCGGAGTAGTCGGTGGCGATGTCGTCGCCGATGAACTCCGCCATGTTCACGAAGCCCATCACCTTGTTGTAGAAGGTGACCCACTCGTCCATCAGGCCCAGTTCCACGTTGCCGACGACATGGTCGACCGCCTGGAACAGCCGCTTCGGGTGGCCCTCCGGCCGGGTCACGGCCGTCACGGCCTCGACGAAGCCGGGCAGGTACGGGCCGTCGTACCGGCTGCGGTCGATCAAGGAGTGCCGGGTGTCCCCGTACGCCGCGATCGCGGCCCGGCGGACCGTGCCGTGCTCGTCGGTGACGTCGTGCGGCTCCTCCAGCACGATGGCGCCCTGCTCGCGGGCGTGCTTGATGCACTTGTCCACGTCCGGGACCTCGAGCGCGATGTCCGAGACGCCGTCACCGTGCTTGCGGTGGTGGTCGTTGAGCGGGCTGTTCGGGTGCACGCCGCCGGTGATGACGAACCGCGCGGATCCCGCCTTCAGGACGAAGGCCTTGCTGTCCTTGTTGCCGTTCTCCGGGCCGGAGTACGCGACCAGGTCCATCCCGAAGGCGAGCTGGTAGTACTTCGCGGTCTGGGTGGCGTTGCCGACCACGAACACGACGGCATCCATCGCGGTCACCGGGAACGGGTCGGTGCTCTCGTCGTACGGCACGAGTCCGACGAGCTGCTTCAGCTGCTCCAGGTCGAGATCGGCGTCGAGCTCTGCGGGGGTGAGGTCGGTGCTGGTCATCGGTCTCCTCCAGGGATTCGCGTCGTTCAGAAGAACTAGCATGGGAGCCTCGCTGGGTGAGGACAGGTTGCGCAACACATCCAAATTTTACTGGACAGGTTGTGCAGTATTCTCAGGGTTCGGTTGGACTATTCGGTCAGATTGGGAGGAAGCCACTGTGACGGCTGTCGATGCTCTGGACGCCCGCATCCTCGATCTGTTCGCGGCCGAGCCGCGGGTCGGCGTACTGGAGGCCTCGCGGCGGCTCGGTGTCGCTCGCGGGACGATCCAGGCGCGACTGGACCGGCTGCAACGCGACGGCGTGGTCCGCGGCTGGGGGCCGGATGTGGACACGACGGCGATCGGATATCCGGTGACGGCCTTCGCGACGCTGCAGATCGAGCAGGGCTCAGGTCATACGACGGTGGCGGCCCGCGCTGGCGAAGATCCCCGAGGTGCTGGAAGTCCACACGATCACCGGCGCCGAGGACCTGTGGTGCAGGATCGTGGCGCGCTCGAACGCCGACCTGCAGCGGGTGATCGACCAGGTCGTCATCGTCCGCGGCATCCAGCGCGCCTCCACGGTGATCGCCCTCGCCGAGCAGATCCCCCACCGAGTGCTGCCGCTACTCCACGCCGCGACGTCCCGGACTTCCAACAGTCAGTAACGCGCCCCTCAGCCGCCTGAGGCGGCCGTGCCGAGCGTGGATCTTGCTCCGGCGGAGTGCTTGGTGAGTGTTGGCGGTTCGCGCGCAGCTAAGCGAGGCGTTTGGCCACTTCTACGGCAGCGCGGGCTACTCGCGGGCCCACGAAGTCGCGGTCGAGTTTGCCGAGGACGACGACGCCGATGGACGCCTCCACGCCGGGCACGCCGAGTACCGGGGACGACACACCTTGTGCGCCTGCCTGGAGCTCACCGGCGGTGATGACGAACGGCCGTCCGGCCGGATCGGGCTTGCGGCGGCCGGCCAGGATCGCCTTCCCCGCAGCGCCCTGGTCGAGCGCGTGGCGTGAGCCCATCCGGTACGACACGTGGAAATCGGTCCAGCTCGGCTCGATCACCGCGATCGCGAGGGCCTCGTCACCGTCGGCCACGGTCAGATGGGCCGTCGCGCCGGTGTCCTCGGCGAGCGATCGCAGTACCGGCAGTGCCGCGTCGCGCAGCGTCGGCTGCACCCGGCGGCTGTAGTGGAGCACAGCCAGCCCGAGCCGGGCCCTGCCCTCGCTGTCGCGCCTGACCAGGCGGTGCAGCTCGAGCGTGTTCACCAGCCGGTAGACGACGGTCCGGCTGACCCCGAGCGAGGCGGCCAGCTCGGTGATCGACAGCCCGTCCGGGGCGTCCGCGAGCAACTCGAGAACCGTCAGTCCTCTGTCGAGCGTCTGGGACGTCTCTGCAGGCACATCCGAAGGGTAACCGTTTTTCGGTCGCGGCCCGATGGCCCCGTATCTTGCTGCCGTGCGAAATTACTGGTCGCTCCTTCCCGCCATCGCCGTCTGTGTCGTGCTGATCGCGATTTACGCGGTCCCGACGCTGGTGAATCCGCAGTGGACGAGCAATATCCTGGGCATGTTCAAGCAGCAGCCGGACGGCGCTGAGGCGGTCGGGCCGGTCCAGCTGGGGCCGAAGCAGGTCTACTCGCGCCGGATGCTCGCGGGCGCCCTGGTGCTCGGCGCGCTCGCCCTGGTCGGGTTCAACGTGTCGCTGAACCGGGAGGCGAACGGCTGCTACATCGCCGCCAAGGCCTGGGGCGCGTCCGACGACAAGTCCCAGACCGCCGACCCGTGCATCAACATGATCTACGGCAACTTCATCGGCGACGGGTCCGGCGAGGTGATCGAGAAGGTCCAGCAGCCGGTAGCGGCGTACCAGCTGGTCCGCGGCCACAAGCCGAAGTACCTGAAGTGGATCCAGAACAGCCCGTCGTACGACGAGACGGACTTCCTCGTCGGCATCTTCGGTACCTGCGGGAGCGACGTGAAGGTGAAGCAGGAGGACACCAGGATCACCGTCGTCTACGACGCCAAGGAACCCTGCCCGGTCGGGAACGACATCTCGCTGCTGCCGATCGAGCTGAAGAAGCCGCTCGGCGACCGCGAGATCGTCACCGTGGACGGTAAGCCGATGAAGGAGATCAACCCGGACATGGACTCCTGGTGGTCCGTGCTGGGGAAGCTCGCCACCGGCGGCTAGCACGGGGAACTTGCTCAGCGGGGAACTGGCTCAGCGGAGCGCTCTGACCTCGGAGTCGTAGGCGCGGAACGGCTTGTTCCAGGCGAGCAGGACGAAGAGCCCGGTGATGCAGACCGCCGCGCCGGCCAGCAGCGCGATCGTGGGGGTGGTGAGCGACGCCGTCGTACCGGCGACGAAGTCCCCGAGTCTCGGCCCGCCCGCGACCACCACGATGAACACGCCCTGCAACCGCCCGCGCATCGCGTCCGGGGCCGCCGATTGAAGGACCGTGTTCCGGTACGCCGAACTGACCATGTCCGCAGCACCCGACATCGCGAGCAGGGCCACGCCGAGCCAGATCGTCCGGGACAACCCGAACAGGCCGACCGCCGCGGCGTACACGGTGATCGCCGCCACGATCGCCACCCCCTGACGCCGGAGCCGGCTGACCCAGCCCGAGAACAGCACTCCCACCAGCGCGCCCAGAGCCGGTGCCGCCTGCAGCACACCCACAGTCCGTACTCCGCCCGCGAAGAACGAGCCGGCCACGGCTGGGAAGAGGGCCCGGGGCTGGGCGAACACCATGGCGAGGATGTCGGCCAGGAACGTGGCCAGGAGGGCCGGAGCCGTCCTGAGGAAGGTGAATCCTTCCAGCACGGATCGCAGGCCGGCACGTCGTACCAGGCCGGTCGGTGGGACCGGAGGTAGCCGGAACAGTGCGTAGAGGGCCGCGGTGAAGGTGATGACGTCCACTAGGTAGGCAGCGCCGAACCCCTGCCAGGCGATCACGACAGCGCCAAGCAAAGGGCCGGCCGTAAAGCCCAGGTTGAAGGCTGCCTGGCTCAGGGTGTTCGCCGCCGGTAGCAACTCGGGCCGGATCAAGCGCGGGATGATCGCGGATCTGGCCGGGTTGTTCACGGCGAAGCAGGCCGATTGCGCCGCGACCACGCCGTACAGGACTCCGACCTGGTTCCAGTGCAGCTCGGACTGCGCCACCAGCAGCATCGAGAGCAGCCAAAGGCCGGTGGACGAGACGAGAGCGAGCGTACGGCGGTCGATGGCGTCGGCCATCGCACCGCCGTACAGGCCGAACACGATCAGCGGGACCAGCGAGCAGAGCCCGACGAGGCCGACCGCGAACGTCGAGTGCGTCAGCGCGTACACCTGGATCGACACAGTCACCGCGGTCATCTGCTGCCCGAGCTGCGAAACAGTCGAGCCGATCCACAGCCGCCGAAAATCCGCCGACTCCCGCAGGGGGCGAATATCGGTCAACAGGCGAGCCACAGCCCACAAACCTATGTCACAGCACCAACCGGCAGGGCGGGCGGCCGGACTGCTACCAGGGGAGGCGGCCGGATTCGGCGTGGAGTTGGCCGGTTGGGCCGTCGGCGGCGAGGGTGGCGAGGCGTACGGCGACGGCTGCGCCCTCGGCCGGCGTACGCGGGGTGTCGAGGCCGCCCATCTCGGTAGCGCACTTGCCCGGGTCGGCGGCGTTGACCAGGATGCCGGTGCCGCGGAGTTCGTTGGCGAGCATCACGGTCACCATGTTGACGGCGATCTTCGACGAGTTGTAGCCGGCCATCTTCACGGTCGAGGCGCGATCTTCGGGGTCGCCGACCATGGTCAGTGAGGAGAGTCCTGTCGACAGGTTCACGATCCGGGCGCTGTCGGCCTGCCGGAGCAGCGGCAGCATCGCCTGGGTGACCGCGACCAGGCCGACCACGTTCGTCTCGTAGCCCTTTCGCAGTACGTCGGCTGCGATCTCCGATGCCGCGGTGTCGCCCTCGGCGATGATTGCGGCGTTGTTCACCAGTACGTCGAGGCGCCCGTGAGCCTGCTCGATGCTTTTGGCCGCCGTTCGGATCGAGCTTTCGTCGGTGACCTCGAGCTGGATCGCCTCGGCGTCGAGGCCGTCGGCTTTGAGCTCCTTGGCGGTGGCCTGGCCGCGGGCGAGATCCCGCGACCCGACCAGGACGGTGAAGCCGAGCTCGCCCAACTGCTGGACGATCTGGCGGCCGATTCCCTTGGTGGCGCCCGTGACGAGCGCGATCTTCTTGTTCATGCCTCCACGGTGCGATGCCTTGGCGATCCCGGGCAGAGCGGGCTGAGCCTGGGATCGGGAGTCCCTGGTTGCGGTCCGGGCCTGCTGCGATCCTGGTGCTTTGGGAAGGTGTTGGTGTGGACAAAGGTGAGCTGGCGGAGTTCCTGCGGATCCGGCGGGAGCGATTGCGCCCGGAGGACGTTGGGCTGCCGGCCGGGCTGCGCCGCCGTACGCCGGGGTTGCGCCGGGAGGAGGTCGCGAGCCTGGCGACGATGTCGACCGACTACTACACGCGGCTCGAGCAAGCACGCGGTCCGAGACCGTCCCGGCCCGGTGCTGACCGGGCTCGCCCGGGCGCTGCGGTTGTCCGACGACGAGCGCGACCACCTGTTCCGGTTGGCCGGCGAGCAGCCCGGTCCGCCGCCGGGGCCGCCCGCCGACGTACGAATCGGCGTACTGCGGATGCTGGCGCGCCTCGACGTCCCCGGACTCGTGCTGGACGCGAAGTACGACGTACTCGCGTGGAACCCGCTGGCGGCGGCACTCATCACCGACTTCAGCGCGCTCCAACCTCGCGAGCGGAACCTGCTGCGGCTGCGATTCCTGACCGGTACGGCGGAGCTCTTCGGCGAGTCGGATACCAAGGCGTTCGCGCGGGAGGCGGCCGCTGATCTTCGCGCGGCGACCGGGAAGTACCCCGAGGACAAGTCGATCGCTGCGCTGGTCCGCGACCTCCAGGCCGGGAGTGACGAGTTCGCTGCCATCTGGAAGCTGCACGAGGTCGGAGTCCAGCAACGGCTCTGCCAGACCATCAACCACCCGGTCGTCGGCAGGATCGACGTTCTCTGCGAGATCCTCGTGATCCCCGAACGCGACCAACGCGTCATCCTCTACACCGCCGAGCCGGACTCCCCTTCCGACCAGGCCCTCCGCCTCCTCGACGTCATCGGCACCCAGTCGCTGACTTCGCCTCACGGTTGACAATTCTCTCTCGTCAAGCGAACGTTTGACCGTTAGTTTCTGACGAGAGGCGATCATTGATGCGTAAGTTAATGACCATAGGTGCCGGCCTGGCCTGTGCGGCGATCATCGTCGCCACGGTCGGCCCGGCCGCGTCGGCCGGCCAACCGGCGGCGGACGGCCCCGGAGTACTGGTGTTCGCGGACGAGTTCGACGGTACGGCGATCGACCGGGCGAAGTGGGCCATCCACTCGAACGCGGAAGCGGACGGGTGCCTCGGGAACAATGGCAATCAGCAGCTCGAATGGCACACCTGGGACGCGCTGTCGGTCGGCAACGGCGTACTGACGATCACCGCGCGCAAGGACAACCCGCAACCGGGCTACGAGTGGTCGAGCGGACTGATCACCACCGGCCAGGCATGCGGGCACGATCCGGCCGACTCGTTTGCGGTGAAGGCTGGTGACTACGTCGAAACCCGGCTGAACTCCCGGCGGCGAAGGGATTCTGGCCGTCGACCTGGACGTGGAACGGTAGCGGCTCGAACGAGCAGGACGCGTACGAGTTCTACAGCGACAACCATCGCAATCTGTACCTGACCAACCACCAGTCGGGCGGCAGTTGCACGTACGAGTCGCCGACCGACCTCACCACCGACTGGCACACGATCGCCGAACGCCTGGGCCCCGACAAGACCACCTGGTACCTGGACGGCCGCCAGATCTGCGAACAGGGCCCGTACTCCGGAACCGGCGACGCCTTGATCCTCGACCTCTTCGTCTACGCCGGCATCCCACCCACCGTCACCCAGGAGTCGATGCAGGTCGACTACCTCCACGTCTACCGCCCGTAGCCCCCAGGCCCGGGTGCCGGCTGGTAGCTGAGGCGTGTGGACCGGCTGTCCCACCCGGCTGGTAGCTCAGGCGTGTGGACCGGCTGTCCCACCCGGCTGGTCGGTCGGGTGGGTCGCGGTCAGGCGCGGCGTTGGGTGGCCCAGTCGCGGATCAGTTCGATACGTTCGCGGAGCTGGGCGGAGGAGGCGTGGGCCGCCGCGGGGCCGCCGAGTTTGCGGCGGATGTCGTTGTGGATGACGCCGTGCGGCTGACCGGTGCGGTGATGCCAGGCGGCGACCAGGCCGTTCAGCTCGCGGCGGAGCAGGGAGACCTGTTCGTGCGTCGCGAGCTCGGTCACGGTCGGGTCATCGTCGTCCTCACCGGCTGCGCGTTTCGTACGCTTCTGCGCCGCGAGCGACTTGGCCTGGCGCTTGCGGAGCAGTTCGCGGACCTGGTCCGGCTCGAGCAGCCCGGGCAGACCGAGGAAGTCCATCTCCTCGTCCGACCCGAGATCGCCGCCGGTCCCGTAGTCACCGCCGTCGAACACCACCCGGTCGAAGCTCGCGTCCGACCCGAGCGCCTCGAACTTCGCGTCCAGGTCGTCACTAGCACCCTCGGCTTGGTTGGCCTGGGCGATCAGGTTGTCCTCGAGCGCGAAGATGTCGCCGTCGTCGTTCGTGTTCTTCCGGCCGAGCACATGGTCACGCTCGACCTCCATCTCGGCGGCGAAGCTGAGCAACCGCGTCACCGACGGCACGAACACCGACGCCGTCTCACCGCGCTTGCGGGCCCGGACGAACCGTCCGACCGCCTGCGCGAAGAACAGTGGCGTCGAGGTCGGCGTCGCATAAACGCCCACCGCGAGCCGCGGCACGTCGACGCCCTCACTCACCATCCGGACCGCGACCATCCACCGTTGCTGTCCCTCGGAGAAGGCGGCGATCTTCTTGCTCGCCGCCTTCTCGTCCGACAGCACCACAGTCGGCGCTTCGCCGGTCAGCTCGCGCAACACCTTCGCGTACGCCCGGGCATTGTTCTGATCACCAGAGATGACCAACGCCCCGGCATCCGGCATGTGCCGCCGTACTTCGGTCAGCCGCTTGTCCGCAGCCGACAACACCGCAGGCATCCACTCGCCGGTCGGGTCCAGCGCGGTCCGCAGCGCCTGCGCGGTCAAGTCCTTGGTCAGCGGCTCACCCAGCCGGGCAGCGACCTCGTCACCGGCCTTGGTCCGCCAGCGCATCTCCCCGGAGTACGACATGAAGATGACCGGCCGTACTACGTGGTCGCGCAGCGCGTGACCGTAGCCGTACGTGTAGTCCGCCTGGCTCCGGGCAGCGCCGTCGTGACCGTGCTCGTAGGTGACGAACGGGATCGGGTTGTCGTCGCTGCGGAACGGCGTACCGGTCAGAGCCAAGCGGCGCGTGGCCGGCTCGAAAGCCTCCCGCACACCCTCGCCCCAGCTGAGCGCGTCACCGCCGTGGTGCACCTCGTCGAGGATCACCAGCGTGCGGAACTTCTCCGTCCGGACCCGGAAGGCCAACGGATTCACCGCGACGCCGGCGTACGTGACGGCGACGCCCTGGAAGTCCTTGTTCGTCCGGGCCGCGACGCCCCGCGAACGCAGGATCGATCGCGATCCCGGCCTTGTCGGCCGCGTCCGCCCACTGCACCTTGAGGTGCTCGGTCGGCGTCACCACGGTGATCCGCTCGATCACCCGTCTGTGCAGCAACTCCGCCGCCACGGTCAGCGCGAAGGTGGTCTTGCCTGCCCCCGGCGTCGCGACCGCGAGGAAATCCTTCGGTTGCTTGTCCAGGTAGAGCTGAAGCGCCTCCGCCTGCCACGCCCGCAGCTTGCTCGCAGTACCCCAAGCAGCGCGGTCCGGGTAGGCCGGAGGGAGCACGGCTGGTGGTGCTGGCACGTGCGAATCCACGGACGGCATACTCCCCCGATAGTCGACTGTCGGCCGTGCAGGAACGTTACCCGACAACTCTCACAAGATCAGATCGGCGGGCACCACAGTCACCCCGAACGGCAACGTCAACCGCGCTTCGTCATCCCCCGCGACCTTCGCCACCTGCGCATATGCCCCGTCCCGCATCTCCCACGCGATCAACTCCGGCGTGTCGGGATCGACCACCCAGTAGGACGCACACCCCGCCGCCTCCAACCGCGAGAACTTCAGCATCAGATCGATCCGCCGCGTACTCGGCGACAACACCTCGACAGCAAGTAACGGCGCGGTCGGCAACTCCCGCTCGGTGAAGTCTTCGCTGCGTGCGACCAGCAGATCGGGCTGCATGATCGAGTCCGGCGCGAGAACGACGTCGAACGGGGCGACCAGGACCTTCAGGTCCCGCGGGCAGGCCGCCTTCAGCAGGCAGACCAGATTGACGACGACCGATTGATGGCGCAACGAAGGTGCCGGAGTCATGATCAGCGCCCCGTCGATGAGCTCGTAGCGGTGCCCGTCATCCGGCATCCGGTCGAGATCGTCCCTGGTCAGCGGCAGGTTCGGACGCCACGGCAGGTTGTAGAGCTGATCGGGTTGCATGAGGACCATGGTGCCTCCTTGAGTTGGTCATGCCTACAAAGTGCAGTCGTCTGCCCCGGGTTGCCCCGGTTGTCCACAGGGCAGTTTCTGGTGATCGCTTGTGGAGAAACTGCGGGAGGTGGTGGCTGTGTCGACCTACACTTGGGGGCATGAGTACTCAGTTGAGCCCCGGCGCGGAGACGGTCGTCGACGAGCGCACCAAGCCGTCATTGGACGAGGGCGACCACGAGCGGTTCTCGCACTACGTGCCGAAGGACAAGCTGACCGAGGCGATGGTGATGGGCACCCCGGTCGTAGCCCTCTGCGGCAAAGTCTGGGTCCCGAGCCGCGACCCACAGCGCTTCCCGGTCTGCCCCGAGTGCAAAGAGATCTGGGACTCCCTGAACCCCGGCGACGAGGGCGACGGCGGCGGCGGCGAGGAGTAACCCGCACGACAAACCGTACGGTGCCCGACCCGGTGTTGCTCACCGAGCCGGGCACCGGAACTCACGCTTGCGTGGTGGCTAGTTCTGGGTCGGGTCGTCCGGATAGGTGGCCAGGTAGGCGATCTCGTCGCGCTGGCGGTGCAGGACGCGGCGCCAGAGGCCTTCGGGCTGGAGGCTGAAGACGTCGTCGGGTTCGGACGGTACGACGTACCAGGCGCCCTCGGTGATCTCGCCTTCCAGCTGGCCGCTGCTCCAGCCGGCGTACCCGGCGAAGATCCGCATCCGCTGGATGGCGCCTTCGAGCAGCGCCGGCGGTACGTCGAGGTCGATCAGCCCGATCCGTCCGAAGCACTCACGCCACCCCGGCGGGTCGGCGGACTCGATCACCTCGGCGACAGCGAGCGCGCTGTCGGTGCCGACCGGGCCGCCCATGAACAGCACACCGGGCTCCGAAACGGTCGTCGACCAGTCGGACAGCACCCGCTCGACCTCCAGGTCGGCAGCACGGTTCACCACCACCCCGAGCGCGCCGTCTTCGTCGTGATCGAGGAGCAGGATCACCGAGCGGCGGAAGGGCGGCTCGTCGAGCAACGGTGTCGCCACCAGCAGCGAACCGGTCAGGGTCGAGGCCGTCATGAACCCATCATGTCGTGCCCGGCAACCTTTTTGGTCCCCAGAGCCCAGAACCCGAGCAAGGCGCCCACCGCGACGCCCACGAGATCGGCCAGCGAGTCGAACGGATCGCCACTGCGGTGAGGCAGCAGGTAGTGCTGGATCACTTCACTGAGTACCGCGTTGACCGCCAGCGCTCCGAGCAACCAGCGAGCCGGCACCGCGGCGCCGAGCCCCAGGAACGCGACCGACCCGAACAGCAGTAGATGGGCCACCTTGTCGGCGTACGGGAAGAGCGTGTCCGGCCCTGCCTGCCGCGGCCAGTACACGCCGTACAGGTGGATCAGGCAGGCCAGCACGAAGCCGGCCCGCCACAACAGTTCTTGCTTCCGGCCCACCACCCCTATTCTCGCATTACAGAGCAGGCGAGTCGTCCGGGAACTGCTCGGCGGCCGGCGGCCTGCCGCCCGCGGCGTCCCGGACGGCGTGCGCGACCATGTTGTGCACCTCCGGGTGGAAGACGCTCGGCACGATGTAGTCGGCGTTCAGCTCGTCGTCGGTGACGACACCGGCCAGCGCCTTGGCTGCGGCCAGCTCCATCTCGATCGACACCTTCGACGACTGCGCGTCCAGCAGGCCGCGGAAGACACCCGGGAAGACCAGCACGTTGTTGATCTGGTTCGGGAAGTCGCTGCGCCCGGTCGCCACCACCGCGGCGTGCTCGTGGGCCGCCGCCGGGTCGACCTCGGGGTCGGGGTTGGCCAGTGCGAAGACGATCGAGTTCTCGTTCATGGTGGCGATGTCGTCGCCGTCCAGGATGTTCGGCGCCGACACCCCGATGAACACGTCGGCCCCGGCCAGCGCCCCCTTCAGATTCCCGCTGTACTTCGCGGCGTTCGTGTTCTCCGCGATCCAGCGCAGCTCCGGCGACAGCCCGTCGCGCTCGGGGTGGATGACCCCGGCGATGTCGGCCACGATCGTGTCCTTCACCCCTGCCAAGATCAGCAGCTTGAGGATCGCGGTACCGGCTGCGCCCGCGCCGGACAGCACGACCCGTACGGCGCTGATGTCCTTGCCGACCACCCGCAACGCGTTGAACAGCGCGGCGGTGACGACGATCGCCGTACCGTGCTGGTCGTCGTGGAAGACCGGGATGTCGAGCTCCTCGCGCAGCCGGGCCTCGATCTCGAAGCAGCGCGGCGCGGAGATGTCTTCCAGGTTGATGCCCGCGAAGCCGGGGGCGATCGCCTTGACGATCTGCACGATCGCGTCCGGGTCCTGGGTGTCCAGGCACAGCGGCCAGGCGTCGATCCCGGCGAACCGCTTGAACAGCGCGGCCTTGCCCTCCATCACCGGCAGCGCGGCCTTCGGGCCGATGTTGCCCAGGCCCAGTACGGCGGACCCGTCGGTGACGACCGCGACGGTGTTGCGCTTGATCGTCAGCCTGCGGGCGTCGTCGGGGTTGGCCGCGATCGCCAGGCAGACCCGGGCCACGCCGGGTGTGTAGATCATCGAGAGGTCGTCGCGGTTCCGGATCGGATGCTTGGCCTCCATCGAGATCTTGCCGCCGAGGTGCATCAGGAAGGTCCGGTCGGAGACCCGGCCGATCTCGACACCGGGCACCGCGCGCATCGCCTCGACCAGCCGGCCGGCGTGCTCGGTGTCCGCGGCGGCGCAGGTCACGTCGATGCGCAGCCGCTCATGGCCGGACGCGGTCACGTCGAGCGCGGTGACGAGGCCACCGGCCTGCTCGACCGCGGTCGTCAGTTTGCTGACCGTCGAGCCACCGGCGGGGACCTCGAGGCGGACGGTGATGGAGTAGGAAACGCTCGGCAAGGCAGTCACGCCCGGATCTTCTCATGACCGCTCCGGGGGCCGGAGGTTCCGTACGTTGCGTCCAACGCCGCCACGGTGCGTCCACCGCCGTCGCGTCCATCGGCAGTCGCTGGGTAATCCATTACCCGACCGCTAAGGTGACCTCCAGGCAACGGGAGGTGCGATGGCGAGGATCAGCGAGGTCGCGGCCCTGGCGGGGGTCTCCACGGCGACCGTCTCGCGGGCCCTGAACGGCAAGTCGACGGTCGATCCCGAGCTGGTGGCACGGGTCCGCAAGGCCGCCGACGAGCTCGGCTACCAGCCGAACGGCCCGGCCCGGAACCTGCGCCGTCAGGAGGCCGCGGTGGTCGCGCTGATCATCTCCGACGTGGAGAACCCGTTCTTCACCGCGATCGCTCGCGGCGTCGAGGACGTCGCGCACGAGGTCGGCTACTCGGTGGTCCTCTGCAATTCCGACGAGAACGCGGACAAGGAGAACCGCTACATCGACATCGCGATCCAGGAGCGTGTCGCCGGCGTCATCCTGTCCCCCACCGGCACGACGTCCTCGGTCGGCAAGCTGGTGACCCGCGGTACTGCGTTCGTCGCCGTCGACCGGCCGTTGCCGGAGCAGGAAAGCGATGTGGTTCTGGTCGATACCCGGCTCGCCGCTCGACAGGCGACTGCCCATCTCGTTGCCCAGGGCTACAACCGGATCGGGTGCATCACCGGCCCGTTGGGAGTCCGTACTGCGGATGACCGCCTCGCGGGCTACCGCGATGCGTTGAAGTCGGCCAAGCGCCGCAGTACGACGAAGCTGGTGCGACGTACCGAATACAAGGCGGCCGGAGCGCATCGGGCGGCGCAGGAACTGCTCAACCAGGAGGAGCCTCCGGACGCGCTGCTCGTCGCCAACAGCGCGATGGCGGTCGGCGTACTGCAGGCGCTTCAGGAACACGGGACCCGGCCTGGCAGAGATGTCGGGCTGGTGGCATTCGACGACGCTCCGTGGGCAGAGCTGGTGGATCCGCCGCTGTCGGTGGTCGCCCAGCCCGCATACGAGATCGGCACGGTCGCCGCACGGTTGCTACTGGCAAGAATCGCCGACAACACCCGTCCCCCCACAACCACCACCCTCGGCGCCCGCCTGATCGAACGCGGCAGCTCGCACCGAGGCTGACTGCTTGCGTCCGAAGAACCCGAGGTCAGGGCCCTCGGGTCTTCGGACGCAAGGACTGTGGCGGTGGGGGTTACCCGGTGGGGTTCTCCTCGGCGTAGATCGCGGCGGCGTTGGATTCGTCGATCAGGCGGGTCTGCAGGGTCTGGGACTTCTCGATGGTGCCGCAGTCGACCAGGATCTTCTTCGCGGCGGCGATCGCTTCCTTGCCGTTGGTCGGGTAGGTGAACGTCGCGCTGAGCCGGCCCTGCTCGACCGCCTTGATGCCGCCGGACGGGATCGGCAGCGCGTCGATGCCGGTGAACTTCATCTCCTTCTCGCGGCCGACCGCCTTGGCTGCCAGGTAGGCGCCCTCGGCCATCGGGTCGTTGTGGGAGTAGACGACGTCGATCTTCGGGTTGGCCTTCAGCAGCGCGTCCATCTGCGCCTGGCCCTTCTCCCGCAGCCAGTCGCCGCTCGCACTGGCGATCACCTTGACCTTCGGGTTGCCCTTGATCCCGGCGATGAACCCGTCATGCCGCTCGGTCTGCGGAGTCGCTCCGGCCAGGCCCTTCAGCTCGACGACGTTGCCGCCGTTCGGCAACAGCTTCTCGGCGATGTACTTGCCGGCCTCGGTGCCGATCTGCACGTTGTCGCCACCGATGAAGCCGGTGTAGGCGTCACCTTCGACCTTGCGGTCCAGGACCAAAACCGGGATGCCTTTGTCGTAGGCCTTCTTCACCACGGCGGTCAGCGGTTTGGCCTCGTTCGGGCTGATGATCAGCAGGTCGATCTGCTGGGTGATGTAGTTCTCGACATCTGCCACCTGCTTGGCGTTGTCCTGCGCCGCGTCGGCGAACTTCACCTCGAACTGCGGCACCTCCTTGGCGGCGGCCAAGATGTCGTCGTCCATCCGCTGCCGGTACGGCTCGGCGACGTTCGCCTGGCTCATCCCGATCGTGTACTTGCCGTCCGCACCCTTGCACTCCTTGGAGTTCTGCGCCTGCGGGGTGTCCGACGTACGGTCGCTGGTGGTGCCACAGCCGGCGAGTACCAAGGCGGCAACGGCCGCGGCGGCTAGGGGCGCTTGCAGTTTTCGCATGACGAGCCTTTCTGGGGTCTCAGGAGGCGGGACGGAGTCGTTGCAGCGCGGCCGCCGCGACGATCACGAGTCCCTTGATCAGGAGCTGGATGTTGGAGTCGATGTTGTTCAGGGCAAGGATGTTGTTCAGTACGCCGAGCAGCAGCGCGCCCGCCACCGTGCCGGCCACGGAGCCGCGGCCGCCGGCCAGACTGGTGCCGCCGATCACCACCGCGGCGATCGCGTCCAGCTCGTAGCCGATGCCGTCGTTCGGGCTGCCCTGGTTGAGCTGGACGGCGTGCACGATCCCGGCCAGCGAGGCGAGCAGCCCGCAGATCGCGAACACGGCGACCTTCACCCGGACCACCGGTACGCCGGACAGCCGGGCCGCCTTCTCGTTGCCACCCACGGCGTACAGGTGCCGGGAGAACGCGCTGACCCGGAGGAAGACCACGGCCGCGATCGCGACCACCGCGAAGATCAGCACCGGGATCGGAACCAGCCCGCCGAAGGTCCGCTCGCCCAGGATCGCGAACGAGTCCGGCGCCTCGTGCGGACCGTTGCCGTAGGCAATCGCCACGCCTTGGCCGTCGGACCAGATCCTGGCCAGACCTCTGGCTATCTGCAGCCCGGCCAAGGTCACGATGAACGACTGGATGCCGATCATCGCCGTCGCCATCCCTTGCAGCGCACCGAAAACGAGGCCGATCGCGAGTACCAGGACGACGGACGGCAGGAAGCCCCAGTCGCTCTCGACCATCAGCACCGCCGAGCCGACCGCGGCCAGCCCGAGTACCGCGCCGACGGACAGATCGATCCCGCCGATCAGGATCACGAACGTCATCCCGATCGCGATGATGCCGATCTCGGAGACGGCCCGGACGACGTTCGCCAGGTTGTCCGCGCTGACGAACAGGATCGCGCCGTCGCGCCGGGGCGAGAAGATGATCGCGGCAACGAACACCGCGAGCAGCCCGAACACGCTCTGGAACCGGAACAGCGTCGCGACCACACCGCCGGAGCTCTCCGCGATCGCAGTCGGCGCCTTCGCCACCCCGACCGCCGCACCGGCTGCGGCCCCAGCTCGCTCGTCCCCCGGCCGTACGCCGGCCAGCGCCTCGTCCGCCGGTCGCGCGCCGGTCGCGGGCTCGTCCGCCGGTCGCGCGCCGGCGGCGGGCTTGTCCTGTGCCTTCGTCACTGCGGCCCTCCGACCTCTTCGAACACGGCACCCTCTCCCATCGCGGCGGCGAGCAGATCGCTCTCACTCGACTCGGCTGTACTGAACGACGCCACGTCGCGACCGTCCCGCAGTACGACGACCCGGTCGCAGACGCCGACCAGCTCCGGCAACTCCGACGACGCGAGCAGTACGCCGATGCCTTGGCCCGCCAGCTCGCCCAGCAACCGGTAGATCTCGGCCTTCGCGCCGATGTCGACGCCGCGAGTCGGCTCGTCGAGCAGCAGCAGCTTCGGCTCGGTCAGCAACATCCGCCCGAACACGACCTTCTGCTGGTTCCCGCCGGACAGCGTCCCGACGTCGTCCTGCAGCCGCCCGTACTTCAGCCGCAACCGGTCCGCCATCTTGACCGAAGCGGCCCGTTCCATCCGGCGCGCGATCACCCCCAACCGCCCGTACGCCGGGAGGCTGGACACCACCGTGTTGGCCAGGATCGAGTGGAACAGCACCAGACCCGATGCTCGCCGGTCCTCCGGGACGAATCCGATCCCGTTGCTCAGCGCGTGCCGTGGTCCGCGGGGCCGAATCTCCTTACCCTGCAGCACGATCCGGCCGGAGCGCACGCCGCCCGGCGCCACGCCGTACAGGGTCTCGAGCAGTTCGGTCCGGCCCGCGCCCAGGAGTCCGGCGAGGCCGACGATCTCGCCCGCCCGGACCGAGAGCGAGATGCCGTCCGGATCGCGCCGGCCGGGACGGGGGCGGCGGGGCTTGATCGCAAGGTTCTCGACGCGGAGTAGCTCGTCGCCGGTCGCCGCATCGGGCGTGGTGAACATGGTCTGCACCGGGCGGCCGACCATCGCCTCGACGACCTCGGAAGTGGTGAGCTTGCGCGGGTCGAAGCTGGTGACGAACTGGCCGTTCCGCAGGACGGTCGCGCGGTCCGCTACCTGGGCGATCTCTTCCATCCGGTGCGAGATGTAGACGATGCCGACGCCGTTGCGGCGCAGTTCGCGGATCACCACGAAGAGGCGTTCGACCTCGGTGGAGGTGAGCGCGGAGGTCGGCTCGTCCATGATCAGCACCCGGGCGTCGAGCGAGATCGCCTTCGCGATGGTGACGAGTTGCTGCTCACCGACGCGTAGCTCGCCGACTGGGCGGCGCGGGTCGAGCTTCACCCCGCTGCGTTCGAGCAGGGTGCGCGCTCCGCGTTCCATCCGGCGGCGGTCGACCGTGCGCCAGCGGGTGCGGAGCTCGCGGCCGAGGAAGATGTTGTCGGCGACGGACAGGCCGGGGACGAGGTCGAGTTCCTGGTGGATCATCGCGATCCCGGCCGCTTGCGCGTCGGTGGGACCGGCGAACGTGACGGGCTGACCGTTGATCTCGATCTGGCCGTCGTAGTCCGTGACGTCACCGGACAGGATCTTCATCAGCGTGCTCTTGCCGGCCCCGTTCTCGCCCAGCAGCGCGTGCACCTCGCCCGTACCCAGGTCGAAGTCGATCTCCCGGCAGGCGTGGACGCCGCCGTATCGCTTGCCGATCCGCGCCATCCGGACCAGCGCTGCGACCTCGGCCATGACACCTCCGCGATCGGGTGAGTAATCGATTTCCCGGACGCTAGACCTCTGCTCCGCGACCCGTCAACCCCTGGCTCCGGATCGACACCGACCAACCGCTTGCGTCCGCGATCAGGAGCAGGAAGACGGTGGCGGAAACGGCGCTCGACCGCAGCCTTCCGACCCTAGGCCGGATCCACCCCTGACCGGCACCTGTTCGATCAGGATGGAAAGGTTCCCCCACTCACCAACGACCAAACCCAGGGATCGCCCGACGGTGAGTGTCGGCGGCGCACCACCAAGGGTCAGGCGTCTTCGTCCAGCCAGGCCTGGACCGTGGCGTTGTGTTCGCCGAGGCGGGGTGGCGGGAGGTTGGCCTCGCGGGCACCGGCGTACGGGTTGTCGTCGAAGCGGAGCGGCGGGCCGGGGAGCTGGATGCGGCCGAGCGTCGGGTGGTCGACGTCGATCAGCAGGCCTTGCGATCGGGTCTGCTCCCACTCGTACACCTGCTGGAAGTCGCGCACCTTCCCCGCCGGGATCCCCACCGCCGCGAGCCGCTCCAGCCACACGTCCGCCGATTCCGCCGCGAACGCCACCTCGATCGCGGCCGTCAGTTCATCGCGATGCGCCACCCGCTGCGAATTGACCGCGAACCGCGGATCATCAGGATCCAGCCCGACGACCGGCGCGAACGTCCGCCACTGCCCCTCGCTCCCGACCGCCACCTGCACGATGTCGTCCCGGGTGCGATACATCCCGTACGGCGCGATCTGCGCATGGTGATTCCCGACGCGCTCCGGCAACTCCCCCGCCACGGTCCACTTCGTCCCGTGGAACGCGTGCACCCCGACCACCGACGCCAACAGACTGGTCCGAACGACCCGCCCCTTGCCGGTGATGCTGCGCTCGTGCAACGCGGCCATCGCCCCGTACGCGCCGTACATCCCGGCCAGCAGATCCGCGATCGGCACCCCGACCTTCGTCGGCTCGACCGCCCCGGTGATGCTCATCAGACCGCCCTCCCCCTGCGCGATCTGGTCGTACCCGGCCCGCCCACCATCCGGCCCGTCGTGCCCGAACCCGGTGATCGACAAGATCACCAGCCCGGGGTTCAGCTCGTGCAACCGCTCGTTGGAGAACCCGAGCCGGTCCAGCACCCCCGGCCGGAAGTTCTCGATCAGTACGTCGGCCCGCCGGACCAGCTTGGTCAGGAACTCCTTGCCCTCCACCGACTTCAGGTCAGCGGTGACAGACTCCTTGTTCCGATTGGCAGACAGGAAGTACGTCGACTCCCGCTCGTCCTCCGCCCCCACGAACGGCGGCCCCCACCCCCGGCTGTCGTCCCCGCCGGCAGGCGTCTCGACCTTGATCACCCGAGCCCCAAGGTCCCCCAGCATCATCGCCGCCTGCGGCCCCGCCAACGCCCGAGTGAGATCAACAACCACCAGATCCGACAGAAGATTCTGCACCCAGCCACCCTAGGCGGCTTCGGCCCAGGATCAGCGACTGACAGCAGGTGCTCCGCGCCACAACCGGCGCGGCCCCGCTCAGAGGCCGGCGGCATCCTTCACCGTCAGGTTGTAGGTCGCCTGGACCGAGAAGTCGCCGCTCTTTCCGTTGATGACCAAGGTGTGCGTACCCGGTTTTAGCGGACCCGCGGTGAACCAAAGCCCACACCCGTAGCCCTTCAGCAGGCCTGCGTCATACCCCGAGGGGTTCCCCTGCTTGGCGACGAACTGGAACAGCACCGGGTCGACCTCGATGATCTCGGGCGCGCCGTCGTCGAGCTTCACGCTGCCCTCGGCGATCTTCGAGAACGACAGACAGTCCGCCTCGTCGGCCCCGATCGTGTTCACCACCGGCCCCACGATCGGTAGGCCGGCCGGGATCGTACAAGCGCGGTTCGCGACTCCGCCAAAGGTCCCGGCAACCAGCCACATCCCGTCGGGCTGCTGCTCGGCGCAGTGCTTACCGGTGCGGTCCGCGACCGGGTTCACGTCCTCGGGAAGTGCCGCCCAGGTCCACCACTTGGACTGGATCACCGACGAGCGCGGGTCCACGGGTTTCGCCTTCTGCTCGGCGGCCGGAGCATCCGACCCGCCGGAGCAGCCGGCAAGCGTCAGCGCCAGGATCAGGGCAGCGGTGTTCTTGAGCACAGCGGACCATAACCTACGGCGAGCGCGAATCGCGGATCTACCGCAAAGCGCCTGATCTCCGTAGCCTGCGGAGTACTAGATGGGGGTGGAGCATGGCTGAGGCTGCGTTCGGTGGGAGTGGGTCGAAAGAGGATCCGTGGGTGTTGAGTACGCCGCCCGGCGGGTCGGAGTACAAGATCTATCGCGATGAGCAGGCGGATCCGCCGGCGTTGGTGTGTCAGGTCGGGAGCACTCGGCTGAGTTATCAGTTGAGGTGTATCGACGATCTGCACGGGATGCTCAAGGCGCACGGCGACTGGATGCCGTTGGGGAACGCGGATGAGCAGAAGCCCGCGGCGCCCGGGACGGTCGAGGCGTGGGCGCGGTCGGAGGACAACCCGGTCGGGGGCTGGTACGGGCTGAAGAAGGGGTTCCGTGGGCGCTTCGGCAACTACGTGCCTCCGGTGCTCGAGGCGCTCGGGCTGGCCGAGGTCGAGCACAACGCTCGCAACAACCGGATGCGCGCGCTCTAGGCGGATCGCCAGGCCATCAATAGTCGCTGCTCCCGCCCCCCGCCAGGCGGGCGAGATCTTGGTCGAGCCCGGCGACCGGTCTATTGATGGTCTGGGAGTGCGGCCTTGCGGGCGAGCGAGGCCAGGCGGTGGGTCACGTCTCGGGGGCGTTCCTGCATGAGCATGTGGCCGGCGCCCGGGTACATCCACAGGCGGGCGCTCGGTAGGAGCTGCGCCATCCGGTTCGCGTGCCGCGGCGGCAGGAGCCGGTCGCGGGTGCCGTGCATGATCTCGACCGGAATCTCGCCGAGCACCTCGAGCGCATGCCCGAGGTCGTGCCGGCTGATCGCCTCGAAGAACCCACTGTACGAGCGCCCAGGCGTCACGGCCAGATCCGCCATCAGGATGTCCACCTCAGCCGGATCCACCTTCTTGCCGAACACCAACTCCCGCACAGCCGGCCGCCGCAACCGAGCCCCAGCCAACTCCCGCCAAGCCCCCCGCACCGCAGCATCCTCCGCCGCACCTCGTCCGCCATCCGCCGCACCCCGTACTGCGGATCGCCGGAGCGCCCGGCGCTCCATTCGCTCGCCGGCGAGATTCATCGCGCGCGGCGCCACCAGCGCGGCTGCGCCGTCGAAGCGAGCAGGTAAGCCGAAGGCCCGCGACGCGATCTGCCCCGACGACGTACTCACCAAAGCCGCCGCCTTGATCCGCGAGCCGAACAACTCCGGCCGCTGATCGGCCAGCGCCATCAGCGTCATCCCACCCATCGAATGCCCGGCGTAAACCACCGGCCCATCCCCCACGACGGAATCCAGCACGGCCTCGAAGTCATCCGCCAGCTGCGAGATCCGCGTCGTCCCCACGGGCGCCGCCTCGGACCGCCCATGCCCACGATGGTCATACGCGACAACCCGCACGGCCGACGCCCCCAGCACCTGCGGCAATCCGCTCAACTGGTGATGCCAGCTCCGGGTCGAACACGTCCACCCGTGCACCAACACCACAGTCACCGGCGCATCAGACGAACCAGTCGTCTCCACATGCAACCGCACGCCATCAGACGTGGTCACCCCAGCACGTTCAGCCTGCATCGTCATATCTTCCCCAGATCGTCAGTCCACAAGCAAAGCATCTGACGGGCAGCGGCTCTCGGCGCGTCCCCTGCGAGCGCCCGTGCGCCGATGCCAGCCAACGCAACTGCGCCGGCCGAGTCCAACCACCCCTTCGGTGTCACGCGGTCTCCTTTGCGCGTTTGTTGCTCTCAGCAAGCAGATGCGCCGCCCGCAGCCGACCGCCTCGGGCGCCTCGGCCGACCAGCCAGGCGATCCCGATGATTTCCAGCGATCCGACCACCGCGAGCAGCGCGTATCCGCCGTTCCACATCCAGCGCGGTACGTCGGTCCGCTCCTCGCGCCGCAGTACCTGCTGCTCACCGATGAAGTCGACCTTCTGCCCGTCCGACACCTGCACGGCCGGCTTCTCGATCTTCAGATCCTCCGGCGCGTAGACCCACATCGCCACCAGATCCCGCGATCCCCGATGCAGCCGCACCATCGACTTCCACTTGCCGTACATCGGCAGCGGTTCGGTCGACCGATAAGTGCCCTCGGCAATCTTCTTCATCGGATGCGTCATCGACCCACCGCCCTGCCAGGCCAGCGCCTGGAACCAGCGCGCCCCATCAGCCGCGTCGGCTGGATCCAGCTTCACCGTCACGTACGCCGTGGGCTCGGCTCCGGTGGCCACTCGATCCAACGACACTGTGGCACTCACCCCCGGATCGGCCGACCGCGGTACACAGAAGAACAGCGCTGCGATCACCACGACCAGCCCGACCGCGCCGAGTTGATGCGTACGCCGCACGGTCGGCGTTTCGCGCACCTCGCCGGCCACCTCTGCGTACCGGGTGGCGAGCCACGCGCCGACGAGACCCGCACCAATGCCGGTGACGACGCCAAACCCGAGCGCCGACGGAATCATCGACGACGGCCACTGGATCGGCATCCACACCTGGCTCCACCCGAACTCGACCAGAACACCGACGGTACCGATCAGCGCACCGGCAACAACCCCGAGCCGGAAGCGATTCTTGTTGCCGAGAGCAAAGGCCGTCAGCTCGACCAGCGCCGCCTCGGCGATCAGCAACGGGAAGTGGCCGACGATCTCACCCAGCGGCTGCGCGACCGCCCACGCGATACCGCCCCGGATGATCAGGTAGACGGCAACCGAGGCAAACGCAGTGCCGGGGCCGCGTCGGGCCCGCAGCAGCGTCAAAGCGAGCGCCGCGCCGAAGACGATCAGGATCGGCTGCAAGATCAGCGGAAACTGCGGGACGCCGTAGTTGAACTCGGTGCTGAACAGGTCCCAGGCGATCAACAAGGCGCCGACGGCAACGATCTCCTGGAACCGGCGACGGAGGTTCAGCCCGACCAGTTGCTCGACCTCGGCGGACGCCAGCAGCCTCGCGAAGATCGAGAACACGACGCCGCCGATCATCAGCAGGTGCGTCGGCCCCCAGAGGGTGACATCCTCGCCGAACAACCGGTGCCACACGTCGTCCAGCGGGAAGCCGACCAGCGCGAACGTCCCGCAGACCGTGACAAGCGCGGCGCTGCACGGGATCCGCCACCCCTTGGTGAGCTTGATCGTCCGGGCCGGCAGCGGCTTGCGGGCGAGCGCGATCGGCAGCACGCCGGAGATGATCACGCCGAGGATGCCGAAGAAGATCGGGTAGTGCGCCGGCGTACCGAACGGGCCGGTGTCGCGGCCCTTGTCGATGTGCACCGCGATGTCCCACCAGACGCCGAAGGCGCAGGCGAGCAGCGAGACGGCGTGCAGGTAGGGCGTCAGCGCAGCCCAGCGGGGGACTCCGTCCAGTCTCCCGATGGTGTCCGCGAGGCGCCCTACCGCCGTGACCCGGCCGGTCCGTTCCCGCCACAGCAGCACGGCGAGTGCGAGGTACATCAGTGAGACGAGGCCGGTCACGATCGCGATCTGGTCGAACGTGGCGGAACCGGTCGATGCCGCCAAGGGGACGGTCATACGGGACTCCCTCGCTGGTCCGGGCAAGTTCACACCACACGACATGCGCCATGAGTGATGTTACATAAGATATGTAACGTGGAGTCTGGAAGACTGTCAAGAGTGGGAGGACAGCTGCCGGCCGAGCCGGCCACCGAAGAGCTCACGGTCGACCAGCTCGCCGCGAAGGTGGGCATGACCGTCCGTAACGTGCGCGCGTACGCCGGACGCGGGTTGATCCCGCCGCCACGGCTCGCGGGCAGGACCGGGTACTACGGCGCCGACCACGTGGCGCGGCTCACGCTGGTCCGCGAGTTGCTCGACAAGGGCTACACGCTGGCCGCGGTCGAGCGGATGATGAGCGAGCTCCCCGACGGCGCGCTCGCGCTCGGCGTCTTCGAGACCCTGGTCAGCCCGTGGACGCCGGCCGAGCCCGAAGTGATCACCGAGCAGCAACTGGCCGACCGGGGCCGGGATCCCGCACGACCCCGACACCATCGCCAAGCTGATCGAGCTGGGCATCGCCGAGCGCCAGGACGACGGCCAGCTCCGGATCTCCAACCCGGATCTGCTTCGCACCGGCCTCGAGGTGATCAAGCTCGGCGTGCCACTGGAGGCGATCTTCGAGATGCTGCCGAAGCTGTTCAGCCACGCCGACGCGGTCGCGAAGGTCTACGTCGAGCTGTTCCGCAGTACGGTCTGGCGCCAGTTCGCCGACGCCGGGTTGCCTCCGGACGGCTGGCCCGAGATCCAGCGCACCCTGGAGAACATCATCCCGCTGGCAGGTCAGGCGCTGGTCGCCGCGTTCCGCGAGGCGATGGGCCGCGAGATCGAGGTCGTCGCCTACGAGGAGCTCGGCCTCGCGCCCGACTCCGTGCCTTCGACCGGCTGACCAGCCCGTACTCCGTAGGCCTCAGCGGCGGCGGACGGTTCGGCGGACTGCTCCGCGGCGGGCGACTCGCCAGCGGGTGGTTCGGCTGCGGGTGGTTCGACAGCGGGTGGTTCGGCTGCGCGTGGTTCGGCTGCGGGTGGTTCGGCTACGGGGTTCGGCTGCGGCGGTTCGGCTGCGGGCGGTTTGGCTGCGGCGGTTCGGCCAGGTCTCCCAGGTCGGCGTCCCAGTCGTCCTCGTCGTCGGTGACCCGGGACTCGTTGCGACGGGCGATCCGGACGAACGCGACGATCAGCAGGATCGGGCCGAGGAACATCGCCAGCTCGGGCACACCGCCCAGGTGCAACGCGATCACGAGGCCGTCACCAGCGCGATCCCACCGGCAGTGAAGGCAACCATCGCGGCCAGCATCGGGTACTGCGCCCGTCGCAGTTGCCGGCGGCGGAACAGGTAGGCGGCGCGATCATGTGCGGCCACCACCCCCATCACGTGGCCGAGCACGATCGCACTTATCTGCACTGCAGCGATCAGCCCGGTACCCAGGAAGGCGTAGTCAATTCCTGTCCGACTGATCCCGAGCAGATCCCAGCCAAGATCGAACGGATCCGTTGCCAGCAGCACCCCTTCCTGCCCCTGGAACAACGCGAAAGAGAAGTAGTGCGCCACCGCGTACCCGATCGCTATCGGCACCAGCGAGTGCACGAATGCACCAGGCAGACCTGCATCGCCGACTGCCCCCGGCCGCACCTCCGAAGTACCAGTGAATCGCGCCGCCAGCAGGAACAGCCCGGACACGATCGCGACCGAGGTCACGAGACCGAGGGTGTAGATGACGAGGTGGCCGGCGTGGCCGAGTTGGCCGGTCTGGTTGGTCCAGGCGGACCACCTGCTGATGCCGTCGAACGCGGTGGACCCGAGCAGCAGGCAGAAGAGCGCGACGACACCGGGTTGCTGCGGGATCGTGGCGAGCCCGGCAAGCGGGTTACGCAGTACGAGTTGATGCTGGTCGTTGCGGCCGAAAGGGCTCAGCTTGGCCAGCATCTCGGCGTACACCTCGAAGCTGTCGCCGATCGCGAACCAGTGCGGGCCGTAAACGATGCCGGCGGCAACATTCATGAGCGCGTACGCCGTGACGGTGATCGCGACGGTCAGCGGCTCCGAGCCGTCGGGGTAGACGAGTTCGAGCCAGAGGAATCCGGCGAGCCCGGCAACGGCCGGCCAATACGCGATGCCTTGCGGGAGTTGCCGGTACGACGTACGCGGGATCGCGCTCGCGAGGGTGCGGAACGGGTTGGCGAGTCGCCAGACCGGGCCGAGCAGCAGCGAGAGCGGGATGATGCCGACCCAGATCCACACGTACAGCCAGGTCGGCGCGGGATTGAGCGACGGCTCGCTGCTGCCGAACCAGGCGGATCCGAGCAGCAGGGCGAGCGTGGCAAGACCGATTGCCTTGAGCAACCACCTGATCGGGCGCGCGTCGACGACCTGCGCCAGCCACGCGAGCGCAGTACCGGATGACCGCTCGAAACGCGGGCGGGACCAGAAGGCTGCGAGCGCGAAGAAGGAGACCGCCACCGCTGCGCCGGCCGAGTAGACGGCCAGCCAGAGCGGGACCGGGAGATCACCCCGGCCGCCGATGCCGTGCAGCGGGATCATCGGCGCACCCTTCACCCAGATATGTGACTGATCGAATGTAACACGATCAATGTCACATAGCGAGAGCTACCTCGTCAGGTACTGACCCCGGTCGAAGTGGCGGGTCAACTGGCGGAAACGGAAGGTGAAGGATGGCCACAGGGTGGTGTTGCGGCCCTCGGAGTCGAGGTACCAGCTCGTGCAGCCGCCGCGGGACCAGATCGTGTTGCGCATCGACGAACGGACGCCGTCGACGAACTCACGCTGCACCTCCGGCCGGACCTCGACCTCCTTGATCCCCTCGGCGTCCATCGTCTTGATCGCGTCCAGGATGTAGGCGATCTGCGACTCGATCATGAACACCATCGAGCTGTGACCGAGACCCGTGTTCGGCCCGATCAGCAGGAAGAAGTTGGGGAAGCCGCTGACCGCGGTACCGAGATGCGCTTCCATCCCGTCGCTCCAGGCCTCGCGCAGGGTCAGGCCGTCGCGGCCGGTCAGCATGTCCATCACCGGCAGGTCGGTGACCCGGAACCCGGTGCCGTAGATGATCGTGTCCACCTCGTGCTTCACGCCGTCCTCGGTGATGATCCCGGTCGGGGTGACCTCGTGGATCGCGTCGGTGACGACGTCCACGTTCGGCTGCGCGACGGCCGGGTAGTAGTCGTCGGAGATCAGCACGCGCTTGCAGCCGAGGGTGAAGTCGGGCGTCAGCTTGGCACGCAACTCGGGATCGCGGATCTGCTGGGCCAGGTGCCGCTCGGCGATCTTCTGCCCCTGCTTCATGATCCTTGGGAGCTTGGCGAAACCGAGCACAAGCGACTCGCGCGACCAGTAGATCCCGGCGCGAACAGCCTTCTGCACAAGGGGAAACGCTTTGTAGATCCTCTTCTCCGCCTTGCTGATCCTGCGGTCCGGCCGCGGCATCACCCAGGGCGGGGTCCGCTGGAAGAGATGGAGTTCCTCGACCTCGGGCTGGATCGCCGGCACGAACTGGATCGCCGAGGCGCCGGTCCCGATCACGGCAACCTTCCGCCCGCTGAAGTCGAGCTCGTGGTCCCACTGCGCCGAGTGGAATACCTCGCCCTCGAACGACTCGATCCCGGTCAGTTTCGGGTACGACGGCTCGGCCAGCGGGCCCATGCCGGACAACAGGAGGTCGGCCGTCAGGTCGCCTTGGTTGGTGTGGATGCGCCAATGACCGTCTTCCCAGTGCGCGTCCTGGACGGCGTGGTCGAAGCGGATGTGCGGGCGGACGGCGAATCCGTCGGTGACCTTGCGGAGGTACGCCTCGATCTCGGGCTGCGGCGAGAACGTCGACGACCAGTCCGGGTTCGGCGCGAAGGAGAACGAGTAGAGGTGCGACGGGACGTCACAGCGGCAACCCGGGTAGGTGTTGTCGCGCCAGGTGCCGCCGACGTCCTTGGCACGCTCCAGTACGACGAAGTCGTCGTACCCGGCTTCCTTCAGCCGCACCGCCATCCCGATGCCGGCGAAGCCCGTTCCCACCACGACGATCCGGTGATGCGTCGACTCGTTCCGCACGACTGCCTCCGGGAGCTAGGTTGAACTTACTCCCAGTAAGTTACTCGGAGTCAATTAGACTGCGCAAGTGACCTCGACCACTGACAGCGCAGTACCGGAGCCCGCGGTACCCGAGTCCGCGGTACCGGTGAAGCGGCGGCGGGATCGGGCGGCGCGGGAGCGCGAGATCCTGGACGCGGCCGAGCGGATCTTCGGCGAACGCGGCTACCAGGGCACCTCGATGGACGAGATCGCCGCCGAGGTCGGCGTCTCGAAGCCGCTGATCTATCAGTACTACGGCTCGAAGGACGGCTTGTTCCTCGCCTGCCTGTCCCGGCTCCGCGCTCAGCTCCTCGACGCCGTCTCCGATGCCGTGCTGGCCGCGCCGGACGCCGAGCAGGCGATGTACGCCGGCTTCGTCCAATGGTTCACGTTCCTCGACGAGCATCCGCGCGCCTGGTCCGTACTGGTCGACGAGGGCATGCTCGCGGCCGGGCCCGCCGCCCAGGCCCGCCGACGAGGTCCGCGCCGATTTCGTCGAACTGATCGCCACCATGGTCCGGCTCAACCTCCCACCCGGCCACAGCTTCACCGAGGACGAGATCCAGATCGTCGCCCAATCCATCTCCGGCGCCACCGAACGGCTGGCCATCTGGCGCACCAAACACCCCGCTCCCCCGACCCCCGCCCAGACCGCGACCACCCTGATGACCTTCCTCTGGCAAGGCCTGAACACCCTCCGCGGTTAGCTTGCCCAAGCGATCGGGCTAGAGAGCCACCTCCCCGCGCCAGTGTCCCGACGGACAGGTAATGGTCGCCAGATCCACCCCCGACCAGGCCGCACTGAGCGTGAACCTCCACTCCCGGCTCGACTATTACCTGTCCATCGGGACGAACCGTCATCCCAGGAGGTGGGCCGACGCGAGGTACGGCCGAGATGGCGTGGTGTGATCTGGAGGTGCGTGCGCCACGAGTTCCGCCGACGGCGATGGTGTTGGGCGGGGTGGTCTCCGTCCAGTTCGGTGGGGCCTTGGCGGCGCAGCTGATCGAGAAGCTGGGGGCCGTAGGCACCGTTTCGCTCAGGCTCGCGCTCGCGGTGCCGATCTTGCTGGTGATCGCACGGCCTGGCCTCAAGCAGCGGACCAAGCGCGACTTCCTAGCGGTAGTTGCCTTCGGCATCGTGCTCGGGTTGATGAACCTCAGCTTCTATCTCTCACTGGAGCGGCTCCCACTGGGCGTGGCCGTGACGATCGAGTTCATCGGGCCACTCGGTCTCGCCGCTGCGATGTCGCGGAAACGGCGGGATCTGATCGCCGTCGCCGGGGCCGCGCTCGGCGTAGTACTGGTGAATGGTCATGAGTTGAGCGCAGTGAACTGGCTAGGTGTCGCGTTCGCGGGGCTGGCCGGGGTGCTCTGGGCCTGCTACATCCTGCTCAGCGCCGAGACCGGCCGCCGGTTCGCCCAGCTCGACGGACTGGCTCTGGCGATCGTGGTCAGCGCGCTCATCACCACTCCGTTCGGCTTTGCCAGCGCGGGCAGCGAGCTTCTGCACTGGCATTCACTCGTGGCCGGCCTGGCCATCGCGGTGCTCTCGTCCGTCCTGCCGTACTCACTCGAGACCCTCGCGCTCCGGCGGATGAAGCCGGCCGTGTTCGGCATCCTGATGAGCCTCGAACCAGCCGTCGGCGCCACCGCCGGATTCCTGATCCTCAGCCAGCGCCTGGCCGTGATCCAGCTGGCCGGGATGGCTTGCGTCGTCGCCGCCTCGATCGCGATCACCCGCACGCCGGCCTCAGAGGCCCCCGACATCTGAGCGCGCATCCACGACGCCCTGCCCCTCCGCGGCCGATGCGTGTCAGAGCGGGTTGAGGCGGGTCTTCAGCAGGCAGAACTCGTTGCCTTCGGGGTCGACCAGGACATGCCAGTGCTCCTCGCCCGTCTGGCCGATGTCGGCCGGGCGCGCACCGAGCTTCAGCAGGCGTTCGAGCTCGGCGTCCTGGTCGCGGTCGGTGGCATTGACGTCGATGTGCAGCCGGGATTTCCCGGGTTCCGGCTCTTCCCGGCGACTGAGGATGATCGTCGGCTGCGGACCGCCGAACCCTTCGCGCGGCCCGATCTCGAGCGTGCCGTCGTACTCGCGATCGAGTACGACGAAGTCCAGCACCTCGCACCAGAATTTCGCCAGCACCTCAGGGTCGCGGCAACCGAGCACGAGCTCACTGATCCGACATGCCATGGACGAAACCTGCTCTCAGTCTGGTGAAAAACGACCCCGCGACCGTACCGGACGAAGCGAGCAGGAGCGAAGTGATTTCCGGACCGCACCATCAGGGCCCTCGGCAAGTGTCTGGACATCAGTGCCGCCGGTACTGCGAACGGCACCCTCGTCCAGCTGTACGACTGCAACGGCACCGGCGCGCAGTCGTGGCAGCCGCAGTCGAACGGCAACCTCCGCAACCCGTCGTCGGGCCGCTGCCTGGACGCCACCGGCCAGTCCTCGGCCGACGGCACCCGGCTCCAGATACTTTCGGAAAATTCAGGGGCGCGTATCGACGCGCATCTGGGACTGCGCCGCCAGCGCCAACCAGGTCTGGTCCCTGCCTGCCTGACCAACCAGCACGACCTTGATATGAAGAGCTCCCCGCGGCGCTGCGGGGAGCTCTTCTCGTTCCCCTGAACAGGACCCTGACCAGCGACCCTGAGTGGTCGCTGACGAATGTCATGGGTGGGTCATGACGGCCGAACCATGGCCGTTACGTCGTCGGGCGACAGCATTCTCGGTATGACGACAACGAGTGCGGTCACCCTCAGCGGTGTGACCAAGAGGTACGGCACTGTGCAGGCCGTGGCTGGGGTGGACCTCACGATCCGGTCGGGCGAAGTGGTGGCGATGCTCGGCCCGAACGGCGCCGGCAAGTCGACCACGATCGAGATGCTGCTCGGCCTGGTCCGGCCGGACCAGGGCAGCGTCCAGGTCTACGGCTCCTCGCCGGCCGAGGCGATCGCCGCCGGCAAGATCGGGGTGATGCTGCAGAGCGGCGGGATCATCGAGGACGCCAAGGTCGGCGAACTGCTGAACCTGGTCGCCGGGTTGCACAAGGACCCGATGCCGGTCGCCGAAGCACTCGACCGGGCCGGCATCGCCGACCTGACCGGCCGCAAGTTGAAGGGCCTGTCCGGCGGCCAGAAGCAGCGGGTCCGGTTCGCGATGGCGATCATCCCGCAACCCGACCTGATCGTGCTGGACGAGCCGACCACCGGCATGGACGTCGAGTCCCGCCGTGACTTCTGGGCCTCCATGCACGCCGAGACCGCGCTCGGCCGGACCGTGCTGTTCGCGACCCACTACCTGGAAGAGGCGGACGCGTACGCCGATCGCGTGGTGCTGATGCGGAACGGCAAAGTGGTTGCCGACGGCACCGCCGCGCAGATCAAGGCAGGCGTCTCCGGCCGGACGATCCGCGCCACCGTGCCCGGGGCCGACCTTGCCGCGTTCGCCGCGCTTCCCGGCGTACGGAGTGTGGAAACGCGGGGTGACGTGGTGCTGCTGCAGTGCGGTGACTCCGACGACACCTTGCGCTACCTGCTCGACAACACGAACGCCCATGACATCGAGGTGACCGCGGCCGACCTCGAGGACGCCGTACTGGCGATCAGCGCCGCCGAGGAGGAGTCCGTCGCATGAACCTCGACTACCTGAAGTTCGATATCAGGCGCACGCTGCGGAACCGGCGGGTGGTGATCTTCGCGATCCTGATGCCCTTGGTGCTGTTCGCCATCTTCGGCCTGACGATCCCGAAGGACGCCAGCCAGAGCGGGATCTCGGCCATCGCCTACGTGATGGTGAGCATGGCGATCTTCGGTTCGATGTCCGCCGCGATGAGCAGCGGTGGCATCATCGCCGCCGAGCGCGACGGCGGCTGGAACCGCACCCTGCGGCTCACGCCGCTGAAGCCGCAGGCCTACGTCACATCCAAGGTGATCCTGTCGCTGCTGCTGGCGATCCCGCCGCTGGTCGTCGTCTTCCTGTTCGGTATGGCGGCCGGCGACGTCCACCTGAGCCTGTCCCAGTGGGTGTCCGTGGCGCTGGTGTCCTGGCTGGGCGCCCTGCCGTTCGCCGCGATCGGCCTGGTCATCGGGTACGCCGCCAAGCCGGACAGCGTCCAGCCGATCACCGGACTGAGCACGATGCTGATCGCGGCCTTCGGCGGACTCTGGCTACCGGTCGAGTCGATGCCGTCGGTGATGAAGCACATCGCCCAGCTGACCCCGGCGTACTGGACCGGGCAGAGCTCCCGCAGCGCGCTGTCGCAGGGTGGGATCGAAACTCACGCCGTCCTGGTCGTACTGGGCTGGACCGTAGTCCTCGGTTTCATCGCGCTCCGCCGGTACCGCGCCGACACCGCCCGCGCCTGAGCGCCACGGTTAACGTGAAGCCGTGAATCGTCGCGACCGGCTGGCAGAGCCGGACCAGTACGAGGCCGTCGGCGCCGTCTTGGACAGCGCGCGCCGGCGGCCCGGCTTCGGCTGGCTGCTGACCGGTGTCTGGCTGTTCTTCCTGGGCAAGCCGCTCGGGGTCATCCTCAATCACGACGACATGGCCGAGCGGGCGCTGGGGCTGCTGGGAGTTGTCGGGTTCGCCGTCGCCTACATGGCGTTCTTCTGGTACGCCCGGTCCAACAACATGGCCCGGGTGAAGACGCCCATGGGCGTTCGGCTCGGTTTCATCGTCACGCTGCTCGCCTTGGCGGCGCTGATGCTTCCGGCGGCCGGCGTCACCGCGTTGACATCGCTGGTTTTCGTCGAGGCGCTCGGCATGATGGTGCTGCCACTGCGCGTCGGCGTGGCGCTCGGGGCCGGTCTGCT